>NZ_JXQS01000074.1:0-157847 GCF_000834565.1 Rhodococcus sp. MEB064 | reverse complement strand
GGTTGCGTCAGGGCGACGAGCATCGGGTGCGCCTGGAGAAGGGTGTGGATCTGCTGATCGGGCTCGAGGCCATTTCGGAGCCCGATGATGCGGGGATGCGGACGGTGATGTGCATCCTCAACGGTCAGTTGCGGCCGGTGTCGGTGCGGGACCGGTCGATCTCGGCGGATGCGCCGACGACGGAGAAGGCGGACCGGTCCGATCCGTCGCATCTGGCGGCGCCGTTCGCCGGGGTCGTCACCCTCACGGTGACGGAGGGTCAGTCGGTGTCGGCGGGGGAGACCGTCGCGACGATCGAGGCGATGAAGATGGAAGCAGCCGTCACCGCACCGCGGGCGGGCACCGTCACCCGGATCGCACTGTCCGGTGTCGCCCAGGTCGAGGGCGGAGACCTGATCTGCGTCATCGCCGTCGGCGACACCACCGATCCATCCTGACAGGACCCTCGAATGAACCCAGACACCGATACATCAGATTCACGCGGGACCACCGCAATACCGCGACAAATCAACACTCAGCAGTTCTGCCGGGCATCGGTTCAGCTTCCGCCGCCTCGGACGCAGTACTGGCAGTGGCAGAGTCGAGCAGTATGTCGCTCGTACGACACGAACGTCTTCTATTTCGATGGTGCGCGATCGGAGCGCGAGACCAGTGTTCGTGCGGCAAAAAACCTGTGTCGGACATGTCCGGTGATCACCGAGTGCCTGGATCATGCTGTACGTACCCACGAGCCTCATGGAGTGTGGGGCGGTCTGACACCCACAGAGCGTGCACGAGTTATCGCTGGTTCGTAGCCGGGCGGTTGCCGAGCTGTCATCGCGGCGACCGACCGGAACACGGCCGTGACCTGAATGAACTCCTTACGCAGGGGAAACTTCTTTGACCGCCGTGGGTTACTCGAACAATTCCGTTAGGTCGGCGACCTCGGAGCACATGCCTTGCTCTGTCGCTGCGTCGCAGAAGTCCCTCAGCGCGCGAATGTTCTGGTCCAACCCATGAGCCCAGAGGTCGCTCGGGTTCGCGGCTCGGTGCATCTCGACGGATTGTCTACCCCAGAACCAGAGACTCCACGCCGGGTCGTTGTAGCGAGCGGCGGTGATGCGGCCGGCTTCCTCGAACATCGCGATCAACGACTGTGCAAGTTCGGGGTGCCGAGCTACCGCTGTTCTTCGTGCCACCAACACATGGACGATGGGGACGTAGCCTTGATCATCGAGAATTCGCCGCTCGATGTGTTCTGCTCGAGCCCCGTAGAGGCGGCGGCAGCTGCGCATGAATTCCGGGTCGTGGGGAAGGTGAGCCAACGCGAGCGCGTCGACCTCACCGTCGATCAGAGCGGAGTGCAGATCGACAGTGTCGAGCGGGGCTGTGTGCGGAGTGATCTGCGATGAATTGCCTATCGGGCTGGCCCAGGTGATGTCTCTCCACTCGACCCCCTCGGCAAGCCTCATATCGCGACGCGCGAGAACGCCCAACGCCATGTGAAATGCGGGCACGCCTACCGTGCCCGAGCGAAGGTCGGACCACGACGAGGCGGTGGAATCCGTGCGCACCCAGATATTGGAGAAGCTGAACATTCTGCGCGGAAAGATCGGCAGTGCAACCAGATCGTGCCGTGACTGGCGGTACATCAGGTAGCTCGACAGGGGTATCTCCGCGACGTCGAACTCTTTGTCCCGGAGGAATCGTTCATGACGGTCGCGCCCGTGCACGTGGGGCGTCGGCTGTCCTACCCACCTGATGTCGATCGACAGATTCTGCTCAGGGGGGTAGATCAGGTCGATCAAGGGTAGAAGTCGGTCGTACGGCTCCAATGCCACGGAAATGGAATCGATCACGTGACGTCCCCGGAGGTGAGCATGTGCGGAAGCGTACCTGTCGCATCGCCCCGAAAGGTGAACTGGCGCAGCAAGGCCGGTGTCCTTGTACCCGTACGAGGCATAGGACGACACCGGTAAGGCCAGTAGCGTCCTGCTGTATGACGAAACAACAGCCCGTTTCCGTTCGACATCGCGAATTGGCTAGAATGCGAACCCTTCGCGTCGCAGACGCAACGCTCACCTTCGTGCCCGACGGCTCGGCCTGGATAGATCCAGGCGTGTTGTTCCCGACATCCACCGATGTGGATTGGCAGGCGAAAGCTGAATACCTGGACGAGGCCGGGCAGTTGATCAATACACTGGGTGCGGTGCTCGTGCAGCGGGACGGTCGAGCTCTCCTGATCGACGCCGGACTCGGAACGGTCTCCACGTCGGCGTGGGGTGGACCGATCAAGGCCGTGGAGAGCGGTGAGATGTTGAACAATCTGGCACTCGCTGGGTGCCCTCTCGACAGCATCGAATCCGTTGCCATCACCCATCTCCATCACGATCACATCGGATGGGCCTGGCGTGATGCGCCGGGCAGCGATCACTCGGCCTTCAGTCACTGCTCGTACCTGGTCTCCGATACGGAATGGGCGGGCCGCGCACACGGTGGCGATCACGGCGTACATCCAGAGGCGCTGGACAAGCTGGAACCGAACGTCCGCACGTTCGCTGACGGCGAGGAGGTATTCCCCGGAGTACACGCTCGGGTCCGAGGTGGTCATACGTCCGGCCACACCACTTTCGTCATCACCGCCGGTGCTCATAGAATTGTGATTTTCGGCGACATATTCCTCACCTCGGCACAGATTTCCAATCCCGAGTGGTCGCTGACCATCGACCACGATCCCGACCTTGCCATCGCTGAGCGCCAACGACTACTCGACGAGCTCGCCACGCCGAACACCATCGGAGTCGGAGCTCATTTCGCCGACGTGGTTTTCGGCCGTATCGATATGGATGGCGGAGCAACCTGGGAACCGGTCGACGAAGTGTGATTCGTCGTCAGGACAATCGAATCGAATCAGTTCAGCGAACACCGCTGGACCAGATCAGTTGGACGAGCTCGGCGCGGTTGCGTACATCGGTCTTGGCGAAGATTCGTTTGAGGTGCTGCTTGACGGTGTTCTCGGAGATGAATGCACGCTCCGCAATCTGCTTCGATGTCAAGCCGTCGCTGACGAGGCGAGCAATTTCGCGCTCGCGTGTCGACAGCACGGAGAGGGCCGGTTGGTCTCCATGCACGCTGCCGGAAGAATGGTTGAGAACAGTGACCACCGCGCCGTGCCGCTCGTCCTGTAGCCAACTCTTCGCAACGACATGCCCCGTGCCATCAGCCATCCGCATACTTCCCGAATGAACGCGGCTCCCGGATTGCAACGCGTCGGCTGCGTCGTTCATCAACTCTGCTGCATGCTGGCGGCGATCGTCGGTACTGCTGTCGAGAATCTCGCGGGCAGCACGATTGGCATACAGGATTCCCGCACCGATATCGGAGACGACGATGCCTTCGGCGACGCGGTCGAGGGCGGACTCCATGGCTGCGCTGCGACGCTTGGTCAGCTCGAACCGCAATGCCCGTTCGATCGCAAGACTGAGCTGCTCGCCCAGCATGCGCGCGGAGCTGAGGTCGTCGGTGTCGAACTTGTCGTCGGCAGAAATTCGAGCGAAGTTGACCGTCCCGATGAGTTCGCCCGATACCAGCAGAGGGGCTTCCAAGGACTGCCTCAGGCCAGCTTCGGCCAGAACGGCGCACGCGCCGCTCCTGGCCCAGGTGGATCGCTCTGCTGCGCGGGTCGAGTCGGTGGGACGACGATGCGTTGCGACGAAATCGAGAACCGGGTCGTCGCTACGACCATGCTCTTCGTAGGACTGTAGGAAGTCGGATTCGGCATCGGACAGCACGTCGATCGGGGTCCTGTTCGCGCCGGGAAACCGATACAGCCCGACGACATCGGCCTTGATCACAGCCCCGGCCGTGGACAGGAAAGCCGCCCCGACATCTGCGAGCGAGAGGGCCGAATGCACGGCGTAGACGAACTGCTCGGCAACTGACCGGCTGTGAACCGCCATGAGAACCTCCACCGCAAAGTGATTCGTCGCACTACCTGTCGGCCAGCGTGTCCGAATCGTGCCACCTCGATCGCCGGTACGAGAGGGCTGCAGCGAAATCGAGTGCGGGTTGTACCCGATCGGGTGACGCCGGTCGAGTGTGTGGCGTAATGGGATGGGACGGTTGTCCTCCGAAGTGGGAACGTCCGAAGCGGGAACCTCCGAAGCGAATGGAAGACACTGTGGACAACATCGTCGTCGTGGGAGGCTCCGTCGCGGGCGTGCACGCGGTCGAGGCGGCCCGCGAACGCGGCTACCGAGGGTCGCTGACACTCATGGGCGCCGAATCGGAGATGCCGTACGATCGCCCGCCGCTGGTCGAGTCGTCGACCGGGGGCGGAAAGCCGATACAACATCTGCGCCCCGCAGCGTGGTACGACGCACACGACGTGACACTGCTACGAGACTGTCGGGCGATCGAACTCGACCCCGGCAACCGCGTCGTCCGTACCTCCAGCGGATTACCCGTTCCCTACGCTGGGCTGGTGATCGCTACCGGATCTCAGTCGCGTGGATTCGCGGCCGGGGGGGAGCATTTGTATTCGGTTCGTAGTCACGAGGATGCCGAGGCCTTGCGTGGACGCTTGACCGGGGTCGAGCACGTCGTGGTGATCGGAGCCGGCTTCCTCGGACTCGAGCTCACTGCGGGCTTGGCGCTCTCGGGTAGGCGAGTCACCGTGATCGAGGTGGCGCCAGCTCCGCTGGCGAGAGTGCTCGGTGACGCGGTCGGACGGTGGTTCTTGGGTCTTCACGAGCAGCATGGTGTCGACATCATGTGCAGCACGCTCGCTGTCGCGGTCGATGCGGTCGACGATCGGTACATCGTGCAACTCGCCGACGGCGAGTCGATCACGGCCGACCTCGTCGTCGCGGCCACCGGCGCCGAACCTGCCGTCGAGTGGCTACGCGGCAGCGGCCTCGATGTGACCGACGGCGTCGTGTGCAACGCGGCACTCGAGACAACCTTGACCGATGTCGTGGCGGCGGGAGATATCGCGCGGTGGTACAACCCGTTGTTCGACGAGTCGATGCGCGTGCAGCAGTGGACCAACGCAGTCGAGCAGGGACGACACGCCATGGCGTCCCTGCTCGGGTCGGACGAACCGTTCACGAGCGTGCCGTTTCTGGGGTCCGATCAGTACGACGCGCGCATGAGGTTCGTGGGGGTGAGCAACGCGGCCGATTCGGTACGGATCGAGCAACCATCGAGCGGGAGCCTGGTGGCCACCTACGCACGAGATGGCGTACAAGTCGGGGCGCTGTGTATCAATGCGACCGGCCAGCTCGCCCACCACGCGCAACGTATCAAGGAGCGCGCGCCCATGTGATGTCGCGGGTGGTGGGCGACGGCGAGAGTCGGCCTTATGCCTTGTGCCGGCCTGCGAGCGCTTCGAACTCGTCGGCTGTCATCACGTCGGCGTACTTGAAGTGCATCTCGGCCAAGTTGACACCTTGGCTAATTCGAGACCGATCGAAGCATGCGTCCTCGACGACGAACGTGGAGAACCCGTGCGAGTAGGAATCGATGACCGTGGCGCGGATACATCCCGATGTGGCACCGCCCACCACGATGACAGTGTCGATCTTGTTTCGAACGAGATACGACGCCAAGGGAGTATCGAAGAAGGCGCTGGCCTTTGGCTTGGCCAGGACAAGTTGGTCCTCCAATGGCGCCACAACGTCCGGAATATCCACCGCTCCAGGAAGATCCATCGTGGTGACCGCGTTCATGCGCTCGCCCTTGACCGTTCCCCCGAAAGCCCCACCTCCAGGTAGGCCGGTCGTGTACACGATCGGCCAGCCGGATTCGATTCCGAGGTCGATGATGCGCCGCATCTGCGGGATGGCGTTCCAGGCGGCCGGACCGCACGACGTCGGCCATTCGACCTGAGACTCGGCCAACGTCAGGCCCTGCTCTCCGGTGAAGGATTTCATCACGTCGACGACAAGGACGAGGGGACGCTGTCCGAACTCACTGTGCACCGTGAAGTAGTTCCCGTCGTAGACATTGGAACCGTCCTCTTCCGTGAACAGTTCGAGCCACCAACGACGCTGAGTAATTTCATTTTCCATGCTTTTCCTCGTCTCTGTTGTCCGGGTCATTCGATCAGTGCGAGCAGCAGGAATCGATCGCCGGCTGATCCGACTCGCGTTCTGCTGCCGCGGTGTTCATTCGGCATGCGCACGACGCCTCGATCGTGCTGTCTGCCGCGGCGACCGCCAGGTTCCGTTGCAAGGCAATCATCGATGCTTCCTCCGTGCGGCCCATCCTGGTCAACGCTTCGTGCAGACCGTGCAGGCTCCACACGTTGTTCGGATGCACCCGTGTACGCGGCAGAGAGCCGTCGAGTCCGAGGTCTGCCCGGTACACGGCGGCAGCCTGTTCCAGATGACCCTGCTCGAGAAGCAGGGCCCCATAGGCGTGCCGGACCGGTTGCAACCACGGCCGTGGATCGGAGTAGAGGAGGGCATCCTCCCGCTCGATGGCCTCTCGGAGGTGCGCATACGCTACGTCGTGGTTGCCCTTGCGGTACTCGAGTTCTCCATCGAGCATCGCGTCGGCGACCTGGAGAATGTCGATCTCACGATTCGGCAGGGTCATGCGTGAATTCGGAATCACGCTCAGCGCTGCTCGAAACTTTTCTCGGGTCTGCTCGGCTTCGGTTACCCGCCCGGTTGCGGAATAGGCAACACCTTTGGCGTAAAGAATCATTGCCGTCGTGACACAGTACAGCTCGGTGTCCTCCGGCAGTGAGAGGTCGATGATCTGGTCCCAGCGTCCGAAGCGGATCAACACGTGCGCGTACGTAGCGACATGGCTTTCCACCCAGTCGGCCATGGGTGGACTGGTGACCCTCAGCATCTCCTCCGGCAGGCAGTCGAGGAGTTTCTGCGAGGCTCCCCACGCCTCGTCGAAACTGCCGAGCATCATGGCGGCATATACCTTCACGTAGGTGTCATGCGCCCGGTACACGTGATAGAAGCTCCAGTCGTCGACGGTGGCGAGATACCGATCGTTAGCCGCTATAGCGTCGGTACCCGAGTCGACGCTGCGCCGGTAGTCACCGTTCGCAATGTCGATGTGTGTCGACATGTGAGCCATGTGCCCTGCATCGGGCATGCAACCGCGGAGACGGCTGGACGCGCGCGTTGCTATCTCCGGGGTCTGTGACATCTCCATCAGATGGATGTACAGATGATTGATCGCCGGGTGTGCGCGTCCTGCTTCAGTGTCCATGGCTCGTTCGAGAATGTTCCGAGCTTCGACAGTGCTTTGCCCGGTAGGTTCCCCGGTCGACACATGCCACAACCGCCGCGGGCTGACGCACATCACGGCCTCCACGAACAATGCGGCGATGTCGAGGTCATCCGGGAAAGCCTCATGCACCGTGCGCATGGCGTCCGCGTAGGCCAGATTCAGCGGTGCTCGTTCATCCGGTCCGAGACCCGACCGATAGCGAGGACGCAGCGCTTCGATCAGAGCACGCTCACCAGCAGTCGCGTTCTCCAGGTGTGATCGGGCGTCGTCGAGAGCGCGGAGGGATCGGTCCGTCATCGCCTCGTAATCAGCTGTGTCGAACAGTCGCCACGCCTTGTTGTAATTCGGACCCGAGGCGTAGGCGATCCCCCAATAGGCGATGGCGCACTCGGGATCCTCCACGACAGCACGTTGGAAGCAGCGGACGGCCTCCTCGAAATTGAACCCGAAGCACCACGCCAGACCGCGGTCGAACCACAGTTGAGCCGATTCTGAGGATGTGGTGACGTCGCGGGTGACGGCGCCCAGATCGAAATAACTATCCGCGGTCATGACAAGCTCCTTCGATCGACGAACATGACGGACTGTCGGTGCCTTTCACACAATCGTCAGCGTGACGTCGACGTTTCCGCGAGTCGCTTCGGCGTAGGGGCACGTTGCGTGTGCGGACTCGACGATCTTCTGGGCGAGGTCCTTGTCCAGACCCGGCAAATGGATCGCCAGACGGGCCTGTATGAAGAACCGGCCGTCGTAATTCCCTTCGGTGTTGCACAGGTCGATATCCGCGTCGATCGTGGAGTCGACCGGCATCGAGACGTTCATGCGGCGGCAGACCAGATCGATCGACAGCAGCATGCACGAGGACCATCCGGCTGCAAGCAATTGCTCGGGATTGGTACCTTTCCCGTGTCCGGGCGGTGATGTCTCGATACCGAGAGCGCCGTCGGTCGACCGGATCCGAGCAGCTGCTCCGCCCACCGCATGGGTAGTGGCCGTGTAGAGGATCTGCTCGGCCGGCGCGTTCGTCACGACTGCTCGCGCCCCGCGGGCACAGCGGCCACGAGGTCGATCTCTATCAGGAAGTCGGGATGGCCTAGGCGTGTCACGCCGATCATCGTGCTCGGCGGCCGAATCTCTCTGTCCCCGTAGTTCGGGAGTGGCTGGTCGGACCACGACGGGCCTCTGCCGTCCGCGGGCAGGCAGGCGAACATGCGGCGATAGACGACGTCGTCCCAGGTTGCCCCGGCGGCAGTGAGCTGAATCTCCAGAGCCTTCATGACGTGTAGGTACTGCGCCTCGAAATCGCCGGGTGCAACGCACGTGTAGTTCTCGTCTGTGGGAGTCTGTCCGGCGATGAAGATCAGCTTCATGTCGCCCTCGACCGTGGCAACCCGCTTGTACCCTGGATGCTTGAACAGCTCGTCCGGCTCGATATCGTGACGCTTCATGGGTGCCCTCTCGTTGACGGATTGATCTCCACGAGGCTATGGCCGGTTCGGGGCCGCAACTGTCACCCGATCGGGTCCTATCGATGTCCGTTCGACCGCGAGAGCCGTAGCGCGCGAACGTGATCTGACAGTGCGCTAGCGCAGGACATGGACTCCGACCAATGCGATCGATGCGACCCAGACGGTGGAGATCGCGGCAAGGATGAATGGGCGCGGGCCCACCTTGCGTAGGAGCGAGACCTGCACGCCCGTGCCCAGCGCGAACATCGCGGCCGTAAGGAGCGCCGTTTGAACGGTTTTCGTGACGGTGAGCGCTCCGTCGGGCAGCACACCCGTCGACCGAAGAGCGACGAAAGCGATGAAGGCCGTGACGAACAAGGGGACGAGCGGTGGCCGTGTGATCTCCGTGTCGCCGCCGATGCGGCGCTGACGAACGGCGAGTACCGCCATGATCGGCGCAAGGGTGAGGACGCGCGTGAGTTTGACTACCGTCGCAACGCCGAGAGCTGCGCCGCCGAGGGCTCCCGCAGCTGCGACTACCTGAGCCACCTCGTGAATCGAGCCACCTGCCCACAGGCCGGCGTCGTGGTCCGACAATTTCATCGCCCCTGACAGGAGAGGGACGACCGGGATCATCACGGTGCCGAAGATGACGACGAGGGCAACGGCGGTGACCACCTCTTCCTCGTCGGCATCGACCACCCCGTTCACCGCGGCCACCGCGGCGGCACCGCAGATCGAGAACCCGCATGCGATGAGCAGCCGTTGCGTCCAGCTCAGTCCGAGCAACTTGCCGACGAACATGGTCCCGACTATTCCCAGGACGACAATGGCCACGACGAGGGCGATCACTCCGGCACCGAGGTCGAGGATGTCGCTGAGGAGCAGCTGCAGCCCTAGCAATGCCACACCGATTCGTAGTAGCCGTTTGGATGCGAACTGCAGGCCCGGTCGAGTCGACGGTCGCAACGGCATGACGTTGGCAAAGAGTGCGCCTAGGGCGATCGCAACGAGCAGCGGACTTGCAGCAGTCACGAAGTGATTGGCAATCATGGCAATCACCGTTCCGGCCACGCACAGCCCGATGCCGGGTCGCACACTCGTGAGCACGTGTCGGAAGCGAACTGTCCGGCTGGTGGGGGCCTGGTGCGTGTCGACCGTCGGGGTGGCAAGGGGTTTGCTCATGAGTGCACTGTCCGCCGTGCGACGCCGCAGCGGTAGCGTCAATTCGGTATCAGGCCATATCGATCAGGCATGGCCGCCCGACGTCGAGCAGGCGCGGCCGTGTCTCGATGCCGATTGTCCCCAGTCGGGTGTTTCCTGACACAGGGGCGCGGTGGTTCACTCGTCCGATCATCCGATTCGAACCGCGGCCGGACATGGCCGATCGCTGTTGCGAACGTTCTGACGGTTCTGTCATCGAGAGGACACTTCATGCCGACACCCGAAGCCGATCCAATAACCCGTTACGTTTCTGAGCACGACTTCAAGATGACCATCGGCGGCAAATTCGTCGACGGCCGAGACGGCGAGGTTCGAGATGTCGTCGACCCGTCGACAGGCGCGACGCTGACCACCATTCCGGTGGCATCTGCTCGGGATGTCGGCGACGCGGTCACCGCTGCTCGCGCTGCACAGCCCGCATGGGAGGCGCTCGGAGTCAGCGGCCGCAGCGAGTGCTTCTCACACTTCGCAGATCTCGTGCAGGAGAACCGCGAGCGACTGGCGATGCTCGACGCGATCGACTGCGGCAATCCCGTCGGAGCGATGCGCGCGGATATCGATCAGTGCGCCAGTTACCTGGACGGGTGGCCGGCGCTCGCCAAAGGGCTGACCGGGGACGTCATCCCCTCGAGCCCGGACCATCTGCATTACACCTCGCATCGGCCGTTCGGAGTGGTCGGACGCATCACGGCATTCAACCATCCCGCGATGTTCGGGATCACGCGACCATTGCCGTCGTTGATCACCGGAAATACTCTCGTGATGAAGCCGTCCGATGAGACATCGCTGTCCACACTGGCTTTGGGTGAGCTTTTCGACCAGGCATTCCCGCCCGGTGTCGTCAACATCGTCACCGGCGGCCCCGCGACGGGTGATGCGCTCGTCACCCATCCGGATGTCAAACGACTTGCTTTCACCGGCTCGGTCGGTACCGGACTCCGTATTCAAGGCCGCGGTGCCGAATCGGGCTACGTCAAGCAGATCTCGCTCGAACTCGGTGGCAAGAATGCGATGGTCGTCTTCCCGGATTACGACGTGGACCTTGCGGTCGACGGAGCCCTGTTCGGCATGAACCTGAACGTATGCCAGGGACAAGCATGCGGTTCGAATTCTCGAGTCATGGTGCACGCCAGGATCTACGACGAATTCGTCAACCGTCTTGCAGACAAGCTGAGTAGGTACCGCGTCGGGGTCGCGTACGACGAGTCCACCGACGTCGGACCGGTGGTCAGCAAGGCGCACTGGAATCGCGTCTCGGGATACATCGAAGCCGGCGTCGAGGACGGTGCGACGCTCGTTCGCGGAGGGGACCGACCCGGCGGCCTACCGGAGTTCGGCAACTTCCTCGAACCGGCGCTCTTCGCCGACGTGACACCGAAGATGCGGATCGGTCGGGAGGAGATATTCGGTCCGGTCGTCTCCATCTTCCGGTGGGACGATTACGACACCATGCTTGCCGACGCAAACGGCCTCGATCTCGGTCTCACGGCCAGTGTGTGGACCAATGACCTAGCGATCGCGCACAGGACTGCCGATGCGCTGGATGCTGGGTACGTCTGGATCAACGACTCCACCCGCCATTTCTTCGGAACCCCGTTCGGCGGTTCGAAAAACAGCTCACTCGGCCGTGAGGAGTCCAAGGACGAGATGCTGTCGTACCTCGAATACAAAGTTGTTCACACCCGGCTCGGCGATGCGAAGGCGTCGTTGAATCGACTTCTGTCCTGAGACCCTGAAAGTACCCAGCGGGGTTACATTCCGCCCCCGCGTGGATCTTTAGAGTCATGTGGGCAAGCGCAGATTCGCTCCGCCTGCAGTCATCGGAATCAGTCACTCCCCGACGTGATCGATGATCCGCACTGGCTTCTCTCGATCGACAAGGAAGCAGAACATGATCTCGACCGTCACGTCGTCCCCGCAAGATGGAACGCGCCAGCTGGTCTCGGAACCTGAGACCAGCCGTGCGTGGTGGTTTCTCGGTGCTTTGATAATTGTCCGCAACCCGGAGAACTCGCCGCGCACGCCGGCCGTGATCGATATGACATTCCCGCCGGGGGGATTCGCGCCTCTGCACATGCACGCCGAAATCGACGACAATTTCCTGATGCTCGAAGGCGAGTTCGCCGTGCGCTCCGGGGACGACACGTTCCTCGCCCGCGCCGGAAGCTTTGTATCACTGCCGCACGGCGTCGCCTACACCACCCGAGTTGTCGGTTCGACGAATGCCCGAATGGTGGTTATACACAACGAAGACAACTTCGTATCGCTACTGGAGTCGATCGCCGTGCCGGCAACCGAACTTCGACTGCCCCGTGAGGGTGAGGAGAACATCGACATGAGCAAGCTGATGCAACTATGTGAGGAACTTCGAATGCCGGTGATGGGACCTCCCATGGACGAAGACGAGGCGCAGGCTATCGCTCAGCGCGACGCACAGGTGTCGGCATGAGTGCCGCAGTGATGTCGGAAGGGCTCGCCGACCTGGAAGCGGAGTTGACGGGCGCGCTGATGGTTCGCGGCGCACCTGGTTTCGAGGCTGAGGTGGCCACGTTCAATAGTTCGCTTCTGCATACCCCGTTGATCATCGTCTGCGCCGAAACTGTTGCGGACGTGCAGGCGGCAGTGCGATACGCCACCAAGTACGGCGTTCAGCTCGGCGTGCACGCCACCGGTCACGGTTACACCTCGTTCACCGACGGTCTCATGGTCAGCGTCCGCCGGTTGAACTCCATGACGCTCGACGTCGAGGGACACCTGGTGACCGTAGGCGCCGGTGTCCGCTGGCGCGAGGTGCTGGAGGCGTCTGCCCCGCACGGTCTCTCACCGCTCGCCGGTTCGTCCACCGATGTCGGAGTGGTCGGATACTTGTTGGGCAGCGGAATCGCGATAACCGGACGGGCCTTCGGCTTCGGTACCGACAGGGTCATAGCTCTCGAAATGGTCACCTTGGACGGCGAGTTTCGAAAAGTGGATGCGATCACCGAGCCGGATCTGTTCTGGGGTCTTCGCGGTGGCGGTGGCAACCTCGGCATCGTCACGTCGGTGACGTTCGAACTGGTCGAGCTCGCGTCCTTCTACGGAGGTGGAATCTATTTCGACGGAACACACGTCCGCGACGTTCTCAGCGCGTACGCGTCCTGGACGACAACGCTCGTCGAAGAGATGTGCACGTCGCTGGCACTGGTGTGGCTTCCGCCGGACCCCTCCCTTCCCGAGCCGCTACGGGGCAAATTGGTTGCACATTTGCGGGTGGTGTATCTCGGCAGCGAGTCCGACGGAGACGAGATCCTCGCACCGATGCGTGCGTCGGGTCCGGTGCTCCTGGACAGCGTGACCCAGATGGCAGTGACCGCGATGGACGACGTTCATGGCGATCCGCCGAGCGCAATCCCGTTCTACGCGCGTGGGACCTTGTTCGGTGACATCAACGACGACACGATCGACGCAATGCTGTCCGTAGTCGGACCCGACGTAGCAGTACCGATGCTGATGTGGGACCTCCGTCATCAAGGAGGGGCCTTCTCCCGCGAGCCGGCCGTGCCCAACGCGATCTGTGGCCGCGACGCTGCGTTCAACTGGCAGGTTGTGGGTCTGGCAACGCCGGAGTGTGTCGATGCCGTTCAACTCGTAGTGGATCAGTCGATCACCGCCACCGAGCCGTGGAGCACCGGACACACACTCGTCAACCTGCATGGCGCAGTGAAAGACGATGTAGACCGCGCGCGAGCGTTCGACAGCGCCGGCTACGACCGGATGGTCGAATTGGTTCGTAGGTACGACCCGCAGGGACTGTTGCGCCACGGGCACAGCATCGCCCGGTCGGTCGGACAAAGTCGGTAGGGGCGCGATGCCCACGATCTCTGTGGCGGTCGAACCTTACGACCGCCACCTGCCGCTGGTCGACAGGGACTGGACAGCGACCGACGGTTCGACTTTCGACGTCCAATTCGTCGGTCAACTCGCCGATCACGGACGGGGCAAGTCTCGTCATGAGCGAATGCTCCAAGGCCTGGAATTCGACGTCGCCGAGTTGTCGCTGTCCAGCTTTCTGATTCAGCGTCAGAAGCGAACCGACCTCGTCGGTCTGCCGATCTTTCCGAGAAGAATGTTCAGCTTTTCCAATGTGTGGGTGTCACGGCGGTCTTCGGCCGGTGCGTGGTCCGACCTCCGCTCCGGCACGATCGGAGTTCCTGTCTTCCAGATGTCGCTTGCAGTCGTCGCTCGAGACGATATGGAACGCGTCGAGGACATTCCGTGGACGGACTTCACCTGGGCAACTGCCGGCGACGAGCCCATGCCCATTGCGGCAACTGCGCAACGATTAACGTCGGTGTCGTTGTCGGAAGCACTGGAGAACGGTGAGGTCGATGCGATCATTACCCCCGAGATTCCTCAGGGCGAGGACTTTGCGCGTAAATTCCGCAGGCTGTACGGAAGCCGGGCACAGGAGATCGAGTTCGAGCAGCTTCGAACAAGGAATTACGCTCCGATAGTGCACATATTGGCGGCGCGGGCAGAGGTCGTGGAACAACACCCCTCGCTCGCGGTCGATGTGGCGCGAATGTTCGCGGATTCGTACCGAATTGCCATGGAGCGCTACGACGATCCTGCGTGGGCCATGCAATTCTGGACCAGGCTGGAGGTCGAGCGACAGCGAGATGCCGTGGTCGGCGACACCTGGGCGCATGGCCTCGAACCCAACCGGGCAGCGCTCCGGGATTTCTGTGATGCGGCGGCACATCAAGGACTGATCGCACCCGTTGCCGAGGTGGACGAACTGTTCCGGCGCTGATCGAGAGCTTGGTCCATCAGCAATGGGTCAATCCTCCAACGGGGTCAACTCTCTTTGCGCCCAGGCAAGTTGGATTAATTCGGCGCGGCTGTGGACGTCGACTTTTGCAAAGATGCGCTTGAGGTGCTGCTTCACCGTGTTGGTGGTGATGAAGCTGAGTTCGGCAATCTGACTGGTGCTCATTCCTTTCGCGACAAGCTCGACGATCTGTTGCTCCCGCGGCGACAGCACATTCCACGTGGGGAGAGACACCTCACCTCGGCCGCCACCGAACACCAGCGTCACAGCGGCGTCGTGTGAGCCTGGCAACCGGTAAGACTTGGTGATCAATTGCTTACCGGTTCCGGGTGTCCGCGCGCTGCTGGTGTGCACGAGAGTGCCCTTGGTCCGAAGTGCTTCCATCGCGCCCGCGAGCAGGCTGTTCACCGGGCTGTCGGGGTTCGGAGCGTCATTCGTTTCCAGCGCTCGCGCCGCCCGGTTCCGGAAGAGGACATGGCTACTCATATCGGTGAGCAGGACTGGCTGGGGGATACGATCAAGCGCCCGTTCGAACATGTCGGCGCGTTGCTTCATGGCCTCGAATCGCACAGCACGTTCGACCGCACGGCCCAGCTGCCCACAGATGAACGAGGCCGCCGCGAGGTCGTCCTCGGTGAACACAACGTTCTTTCCGGTGCGCGCAAAATTGATCGTTCCGAACAACGTGCCCGCAACGATGATCGGTGCTTCCAGAACGTGTCGGTAGTCGTCGATGGCCATGGCGGCGCGGGCTCCGCTCGCGTCCCAGGGAGTATCCGCGTCCAGGCGCGACGAATCGATCGGCTGTCTGTTCTCGATGACGAAGTCGAGCACAGGATCGTCCGCGCGTCCGTACTCCTCGTAGTCGGCAAGAAACCGCAGTCGCTTGGCCGGGTACACAGTGAGCACTCGGTTTCCGGAGGCGTTCAGTCGATACAGCCCGTGACCGTCGGACGGAATCAGTTGCTCTCCGACGAGCATGAAGGCATCGGTAACTTCTTGCAGCGTGAGCGCTGACTGCAGCGAATCCAGGTAGTGCGCTCGAAGATTCGCGATTTCGATCGCATCCAACGTTGACCATCCTGAAGATGTCGATTGCGCGAACAAAAAGCGACGACGATGTCGATCGGCGAAATCTACCACCGGATCGGACGTTGCGGTGGGTTTCTCGGCGAATTCTCGCCATTCCGCACGCCGGTCAGGCAACACCGTGCGCGTCGAGAAGGATGCGGGCAGTGCGTTCGGCCGTCGATGCGCTGTCGGGCGCACGATCGAGATACGCGCTGACGACGGCGCCGTCGTAGAGCTGGGCCAGAGCAGCCGCGAGGTCCGGAGCGGCTCGATCGATCGCCGGCTCGAGGATTCGTGTGAACAGCGCAGGCAGCCACGTGCGGTCGTAGGCGATGGCCGCCTGGACGGTCGCGTCTGCGGGGAACTCGGCCGACGCATTGACGAAGGGGCACCCGCGAAAACCGGGTTCGGCGAAGAAGTCGCCGAAAACGTCGAAGGCACTCATCACGCGCGCTGCTGGTGACCGATCACCGTGCTCGACAGCGCTGGTCACCCGGTGTCGGGCTGCATCGCTGCGAGCGTAGAGGTAAGCGGCGACCAGGTGTTCCTTGGTGCGGAAGTGGGCATACATGGTCGATTTCGCGACGTTGCTCTCGTCCAGAATTCGGTCGATTCCCACGGCCCTGATGCCGTTCGTGTAAAACAGTTCGCTTGCGGTCGCCAGCAGTCGCTCGGATGCCGACGGGCGCGTTCGAAGTCCACTCATCGCTCCAGTATCGAACAGACAGATCTGTTCGACAAATGAAGTCGGCTGTGCGAAGCTTCTCCAGACAGACCTGTCTGTACGACTCAAGGAGAAAAATGACTCGGATCGATCTCATCGAACTCTCGAACGCATCGGGCGCAGCGGCCGAGCAGCTGGCAGCCGCGAAGAAGAAGCTGGGCGGGTTGCCCAACTTCGCCAAGGCTATGGCCAACAGTCCGGCCACGTTGAAGGCGTATCTGAGCATGTACGGAGCGCTGCAGGAAGGTGTGCTTTCGGCAGGTACGAAAGAGCGGATCGCGCTTGCAGTGGCCGAGTTCAACGGTTGCAACTACTGCGTGTCCGCGCATGTCGAACTTGCTCGAAGCCTCGTCAAACTCAGTGACGACGACGTGGACGCTGCCCGCCGCGGCACCAGCAGCGATCCGAAAGAAGCCGCGTTGGTCGGTCTTGCAGTCGAAGCGGCTCGTAGCCGGGGACATCTCGGAGCCGACTCCATTGCCGACGCTCGATCTGCCGGCGTGACCGACGAGGAGATGGTCGAGGTGATCGGCAACGTGATCTTCAGCAGCTTGACCAACTACCTCAACGAAGCCTTCGACGTCGACATCGACTGGCCGGTGGCACCGGCCCTCCAGGCTGTCAGCCAGTAGCACCGCACGCTGGATGTAGACGCGGCCATGCCCGAAAGGGCATGGCCGCGTTCTTGTTTCCGCACGAGTGTGCGTTCGAAGGGTGGGTCGGGGCAGGGCAGCGCGGCTCCGCCGAACTGCAATGTGACCCGAACGGGTAATTACGGTCCGGGTCATCCGTACATACGCTGGTCTGCAGGCGTTCGACCCGATCCGCAGCGTCACATATCCGAGGAGATGCAATGGGACCCTTAGTAGTACGGAAATTTGTCTCGCACGTGGAAGAGATCAGATCAGTGGCCGGTCGTGCGGATGACGGTGGACCCGTCAAGAAAGTCGCAGTGTGCGCCGTCGTACGCAATCCGTTCGCCGGTCTCGGATATGTCGAGGACCTCTCCGAGATCGTCGACGCGTCTGCTCAGCTCGCTACCGAACTCGGTGAGAGGGCAATGCAACTTCTCGGCGAGGTCCCCGAAAGCTATGGCAAGGCAGGTCTAGTGGGTTCGGCCGGCGAACAAGAACATATCAATGCCGCAGTCACCTCGATCTTCGGTCATGCTCTCCGCGGTGCGATCGGTGGAGGGGCAGCGTGGATCACATCAGTGACGAAGCCCGCAGGGGTCGACGCTGTTATCGACGTTCCTCTGGCTTTCAAGGACGACGTATGGGTCCGCAGCCACTATGACGCTGTCACGGTGCGCGTTCCGGACGCCCCGCACCCCGACGAACTGGTCGTGATTGCGGCGCTCTCGAACCGTGGTCGCATCAACGCTCGAGTGGGCGGCATGAGTCGCGCCGAGTTCCTGGAAAAGCAGAAGTGATGTCGGATATTGCGATTGTCAATGTGGGAACGATTCTCTCGGGCGACTTCGAAAGTCCCCTCGTCACCGGCGCCGACACAATCCTCGTTTCGGACGGCATGATCGAGGCGATCGGAACGCAGACCGAGTTGCAGGACAGGGTCGACTCCGCCGCGACGAGAGTCGACGCCAACGGCACGACTGTTGCCCCCGGCCTGATCGATTCGCATTGCCATGTCGTTCTCGGTGACTACACCCCGAGGCAGAAGACGGTCGACTTCCTGGCCAGTTACGTTCACGGCGGAATCACCAGCGTGGTCTCTCCCGGTGAGATCCACGCCCAGGGTCGCCCTCACGATGCTGTCGGCGTCAAAGCGCTTGCCATCGCCGCCATGTCGTGCTTTCGCAACTTTCATCCAGGTGGAATGACGGTGCACGCCGGGGCTGTCGTTCTCGAACCGACTTTGACCAGGAAGGACTTCGCCGAGCTGCAATCCGTCGGTGTGCATCTAGCGAAGTTCGGCTTCGGGCTCTACGAAGATCCCGCTGACGGCTACGACCAGGTTCGGTGGGCGCAGGAGCATGGAATCACGGTGATGTGTCACTCCGGTGGTGCCAGCATCCCCGGGAGCAAGCCGATCACGCCCGAGCATCTGCTGTATTTGGCGCCCGACGTGTGTGGGCACATCAACGGCGGGCCGACATCGCTGGATGCGGCCGGTGTCGATAAGATCATCGACGAAACAGAGATGGCACTACAGCTCGTTCAGGCAGGAAACCTCCAGTCGTCGTTGCGCATCTTGCGCAAAGCTCACGATGACGGAAAGTTCGGCCGCATCGTGATCGGATCGGATACGCCCACCGGAACCGGAGTGATGCCATTGGGCGTCATCAAGACAGTGGCCGAATTGTCCTCCTTCTCGGAGATGGACCCCGCCATGATCTGGGCGGGCGCCACCGGCAACAACGCCACGACGTGGGATCTCCCAGCAGGCTTCGTTCGAGTCGGCGCGGCAGCTGACCTGATCATCATGGACGCGCCGTGGGGCTCCACCCGAGACGACGCAGTCGGTGCACTGAGCATCGGTGATATTCCCGGAATCACGATGGTGATCACCGCGGGGATCATTCGGAATCTGACCAGTCGGAACACTCCCCGTGCGGCGCGACTTCCTACGCTCGATCCAGAGATGCCGCACCTGGCGTCCGCTGGTCACTGACGACACCGATAGCACGAAAAAGAGGTTTCATAATGGCATTTCGACTTGATCTGGACGCAGGACGGTGCCAGGGCTACGCGAATTGCCTTATCGAAGCACCCCAACTGTGGGACTTCGACGAGGACACCGATCGAGCAGTACCACTCATCGACACGCCTGACGAATCGTTGCGGACAGTGGCCGAGGCGTCAGTCCGCAATTGCCCGGCTCAGGCGATCTCACTCACCGATATTGCCTCGTGAAGCGAGTCGTCATCGTGGGAGCATCGCTTGCCGCGGTCAGCGCCATCGAGGGGTTGCGTGATCGTGACTACTCCGGTGAAATCCATGTCATCGGTGCAGAGGACGAGCCTCCGTACACTCGCCCGCCGTTGTCCAAGGAGGCGATGACCGACGGCCGGTTCGCTCCGGGCGGACTTGCTCTCCGTGAACCGGAGTGGTACTCGGAGCGAGGCGTGGAGCTGCACCTGGGTCGTACCGTGACCTCCCTCGATACCGCCGGCCATGAGGTGCTCGACGACCGTGGAACATCGCACTCCTACGACGGTCTGGTCATCGCCACCGGAAGCGCAGCTCGGGAGCTACCGGCCGCGATGATCGCGCCGGAGGCGATGGGCGACGTCTTCACACTGCGCACCATCGCTGACGCCAGGCGGATCGGCGAGCGACTCGAACGGGGTCGTCGGCTGATCGTCGTGGGCGGTGGCTTCGTCGGGATGGAAGTGGCGGCGACAGCGGCAAAGCTCGGAGTGGATGTCACCGTCGTCGACGTTGCGCCGATGCCGATGAGTCGAGTCTTCGGTACGACCATCGGCAGATGGTTCAACGCGATGCACCGACGACACGGTGTGGATGTTCGGTGCTCGACCAGCGTCGACCGCATCTTCAAGTCCGGCGACGATGTGGTCGTCGTGTTGAATGGTGGTGAACGTCTCACGGCCGACACTGTTCTCGTCGGAATCGGTGGTGTTCCGGCTGTCGATTGGTTGGCCGGTTCCGGTGTCACCGTCGACAACGGCGTCGTGTGCGATCCTGATCTGCAGACCTCGGTTCCCGGCATCGTTGCAGCCGGCGACGTCGCGTCGTGGCGCAACGACACCTTCGGTGACGTCATGCGCGTCGAGCATTGGACCAATGCCGTCGAGCAGGGGCGGCATGCCGCCGGTCGACTACTCGGCGACACCGCGAATTTCACGTCGGTACCGTACTTCTGGACAGATCAATTCGAAGCGAAACTTCGATTCTGTGGCCGTGCCGACGCCGACGACGAGATTGTCATCGAGTCGCAGGACGACACATCTCTGGTCGCGCTCTTCGGGCGTGCCGGCAAACTGCGCGGCGTCGTGTGTGTCAACGCTCCACGAAAACTGGCCCACTACCGCTCTGCGATAGGAGATCCGCAATTCTGGACCGACGTCGTACGCAACGCTTGACTATTTTCGATCTCCCTTTCAGTACTCCAACCACGAACGGACCATACTCATGACCGATGTCGCCACACCGTCCGAATCCGATGCGCTCACGATCATCGAACTCTTTCCGCAGGACGAGGATTGGTCGCTGCAGACGATGCGCCTACTCGCCCAGGTCGCCGTCGGCGGTGCCGACCTGTTCGAGTGCGCCCGGACCGCTGCCCGCATCGGTAATACCACTACCGACAACGAAATCTGGCAGCGTGAGTGGAACCGGACTGCCGAGGAGACGGCAGCACTCGGCCGCGCCGCGCTCGATGCAGGGGACACCGTAACCGCACGACGTGCGCTGTTTCGGTCGTGCAGCTACTACCGCCACTCCGAGTTCTTCCTGACGTCGGACGACCCGCGCCGCGAGCAGGCGTACCGCGCCGGTACCAGTAATTTTGCGAAGGCCGCCGAACTGAGCGGCGGACTGATCGAGCGGATCAGCATCCCGTTCGAGGGAACCACCATGGACGGCTACTTCATTCGCCCCGACATGAGCGGCAAGGCGCGCGCGACGGTGCTGTTCCTCGGCGGCGCCGACTCGTGGGCCGAAGAGTTGTACTTCCTCGGCGGCACCGAGTTCCCGGCCCGGGACATGAACGTCGTCGTGATCGATACTCCCGGACGCGGCAGTTCACTGCGTTTCAAGAAGCTCTACAGTCGCCCGGACTACGAGGTTCCTGTGAGTGCGATCTTCGACGTGCTCGAGAAGCGAGACGACGTCGATAGTGACCGATTCGGTTTGGCTGGTGTGAGTTTCGGAGGGTATTACGCACCCAGGGCCGCCGCGTTCGAACCGCGGGTCAAGGCAGTTGCGGCGTGGTGCGGCACCTGGAGCATCCTCACCGACTTCTACGAGTTCTACCCGCCGTTGCAGGAGCAGCTGCAGTGGTTGTCGGGCTCGGAAGACGACGCCGAGGCTCGGGAGAAGCTGGCGAAGTTCACCCTCGACGGTATCGCCGACAAACTCAAGATCCCCGTGTACGTCATGCACGGCACAGGCGACATCATCATGGACATCAAGGGCGCCCACCGATTCGTCGAAGCTCTGACCAGCGATGACGTCACCTTCGATGTGTACGAAGCGGCGGGCTCGCTTCATTGCAGTTACGACTACCTCTCCGTCGCCGCTGCCCGATTGACGGACTGGTTCGCACACAAGCTCGACATCTAGAGGCCCGAAACTACCCGAGTGGGTGACCCGCACTGAATCCATACCGAACTACGGTGGAAGAAATCGGGCGAATCACGCACAGCCTCAGCTGTTCTCGAACCGCTCGGTGAGGAGAAGAAGAGATGTACGGCGTACACAAATTGCTCTGGGACATCCGCCGCGACGGTGCTGTCAAGACTCTCTACATCGAGGATCCGACGGCGGCGCTCGACAGGTACGGCGTCGAAGAGCCGCTGCGGACTCTGATGGCCGAGTTCGATATCAAAGGCCTCTACGAGGCCGGCGTGAATCCATATCTGTTGTACTTCTGCGCCATTCAGCTCGAAGTGAACAGAGCCGACTACTACGCCAGGATACGAGGGGAGAAGACACCATGACCAACGGCAAGATCGTCGGGGCGTTCACGGCGTCGCATTCGCCCGGCATCACCGGGTGGCCCGAGAGAGCGGACCCGAAAAAGCGCCGCGTCGTCGAAAATGGTTATGACGAGGCCAGGCGGAGAATAGCTGCATTGCGACCCGACGCAATCATTGCGGTGTCCGTCGAACATTTCACGAACTTTCATCTCGGTAACCTGCCTGCATTCGCGGTTGCTACCGGTGATTCCTATCTGGGGCCGGTCACCGCCGAAATGGCAGATTTCGTGAAAGTCGAACAGCATCAGTACCCCGGTGCCGCGGAGCTCGGCAAACACGTTTACGAGTTCGCGCTCGCGTCCGAGTTCGATCCGTCCCTGGTGGAAGGTGGACTGGCGTTCGACGAGAACTTCTGCGTTCCGCTGAAACATCTGGATCCGGACAGCCGGTATCCGCTTGTGCCGATCATCGTCAACGGCGTCAACCCGCCGTGGCCTACACCGAAGCGCTGCTACGACTTCGGCAAGATGCTGGCGCGGGCGGTAGAGGCACAGCATCAGTACGAACGAGTCGTCGTGATCGGTACCGGCGGGCTGTCCCACTGGGTCGGCCTGCCGGAGTCGGGCACTGTCAACGAGGCCTTCGATCGCGAGTTTCTGCGGCGATTGGACGACGGCGATCCCGAGCGTCTGACCGATTACACCCAGGACGACATCGATGCGGCCGGCAACGGTGCGCACGAAATTCGTACGTGGCTCGTGGCGGCGGGAGCCGTGGAGGTCGGGTTCGACATCCTCGCCTACGAACCGGTACCCGAGTGGTTGACCGGGACTGCCGTCGCGGCCGCACGAATCTAGGAATTTCCTAGTCTTTCACCCACCCAAGAGAATCATTCAGGAGTCACGAACATGAGCAAGCAGCCCAAGATCACCGGTAAGGACATGCGCGGCGTCATGGCGTATCCCCCCACCCCAGCGTTGCCGGGTGCGGAGCGTGTCGACGCCACCGACACTGTCGACCTGGTCGAGACGGAACGCATGATCCGATCGTTGATCAACGACGGCGTCGATGCTATCGCGCTCAACGGGACACTCGGCGAGATGGCCACTTTGACCATCGAAGAGTGGAAGGCGTTCGCGACATGTGCCGCCGAGACCGCACAGTCGATCAACCCTGACTTCCCCCTTTTCATCGGCGCGACGACACTTAATACGCGCGACACAGTGTCGCGTATGCGCTTCCTGGCCGACCTGGGTGTCACCGGGACCCTGCTGGGTCGTCCGATGTGGGGCGAGATGGTGGCGCCGGTCATGGATCGGTTCTACCGTGACGTCGCCACTGCCGTTCCCGAGATGGCCATTGTGGTGTACGACAACACAGCAGCGTTCCGCGGCATCATTCCTCGCAGCGTGTACAAGACTCTGATCGAATTGCCCCAGGTCGTGGCTGTGAAATACGCCGGCGGCGCATCCGTCGGCTTCCGCTACCACAACGACATGGCGCACACCAAGACCAGCTTCCCGCTGATGTCGATCGAGACCGACTGGTTCCCGGCATGGGAGATGTACGGTGAGGAACTCGTCGGAATGGCTTGGTCCTCCACGACGGCCATGGGCCCCGGGCCAGTGCTCGAACTGCGTGATGCACTGCAGCAGGGACGTTTCGACGATGCGAAGTGGCTGACCGAACGCCTCCGGTGGGCGCACGAACCGTTCCTCGTCGGCCAGGACTTCATGGAGTTCGCCAAGTACAACATCCCGCTCGAGAAGATGCGGGTCAACGATGCCGGCTACATCAACGTCGGTAAGTCTCGTCCGCCGTACACCGAGGATCTGGTACCCGAGGTGCACGCCAAGACCACGGCCGACCACGTTGCGCGGTACAAGCAGATCCGCACCGAGATCGAGGCAAGGTTCGGCGTTCGCGCATCGAAGATGGCTGACAAGGTCTAGTTCGATGACAACTGCTGAACACTCCGATCTGATGGATTGGGTGCAGCGGACCAGGCAGGGAATCGCCGAGGGGCGGTTCCCTGCCAGGGCCTTCAACGACCAATCCGTGTACGACCTCGAGCAGGAACGGTTGTTCTCCCGTGCGTGGTGTTTCCTGGCGCACGAGTCCGAGATTCCGGCTGCCGGCGATTACGTCACCCGATTCATCGGCAACAACTCCATCATCGTCGCACGCGGGGAGGATGGCAAAATTCACGCGAGCCTGAACATGTGCCGACACCGCGGCAACGTGATGTGCAAATCGGAGATGGGCAATTCCTCTCATTTCCGTTGCTCCTTTCATGGGTGGACGTACAAGAATACCGGTCAATTGATCGGAGTTCCGTACATGAAAGAGGGGTACGAAGGTCGACTCAAGCGCAAGGATTGGTCGCTTGTGTCGGTTCGCATCGACACCTACGAAGGTTTGATCTTCGGCACCTTGGACGCCGATGCGGACTCCTTGGACGACTATCTCGGCGACTTCCGCTTCTACCTGGACCTCTACCTCAAGCACGGGGAACAGGGCTGTGAAGTTCACGGACCGCCGGACCATTGGTTAGCGAATACGGATTGGAAGATCTGCGCCGAGAACTTTGCCGGCGACGGCTACCACACACCCGTCGCGCACCAGTGGGGCTTTCACCTCGGCTACTTCCCGTCTTCCGGATCGACACACAGCCAGGGGTGGGCTGCGAGTGTGCCGGGGCGCGGCCACGGAGTGGGACTGGGGCACAGCCCCAACTTTCCGCCGTTCGGTGGCTTCCCTCCCGAGTTGGCCGAGGAGATGAAGGGCGTGTTCAGCCCCGAACAAACCCAGGTGTTTTCCAAGGTGCGTACGGCCGTCGGAACGGTGTTCCCCAATCTGTCCTTCTTGATGCAACCGTTCAGTCTGGTGCCGGGCGAGCCGGGAGTGCGCTTCGTGACCATGCGCCTTTATCACCCGGTCGGGCCGGGGCGGATGGAAATGTATTCGTGGTGCTTGGTCCCGAAGGGCGCATCGCAGGAATACAAGGATGCCGCGTACCGGGCGTACACGCTGGCTTTCGGCCAAGCTGGAACGTTCGAGCAGGACGATTTCGAGAACTGGGCGAAAGTGACGCGATCAGCGGCGTCCACGATGGTCAAGGACGTCGACTTCCCGTATTCCATGGGAATGGACAGCGATCCGGATCCGGACTTCGCTGGCCCCGGTCATGTAGTGACCCCGTACGTGAATGACACGAATTTCCGGAACCTGTGGTCCCGTTGGGGCGACTACCTGGCGGAGGAGGTGTGAAGACGATGCCTGCGACGGATTCGGTATCGCGTGACGACGTATGGGACATTCAGCAGTTTCTGTACCGCGAAGCGCTGGCTCTCGACGAGCGCCGTTTTCGCGATTGGCTGGCGTACCTGACCGACGACATCCGCTACGAAGTACCGGTACGGGTGACCCGGGAAGCGCTGGCCGAGTGGGAGCTCTCGCCCACATCGCGGATTTTCGACGACACCAGAGAGACGTTGGAAGTCCGGATCCGTCGTCTCGAGACCGACTTCGCGTGGGCGGAGCAACCTCCGTCGCGAACCCGGCATTATGTGACCAACGTCCTCGTCGATCACACCGATGTCGAGGACGAGTACCTGGTGTCGTCCAATTGCTTCATCTATCGAAGTCGCGGTGACGATCCGAATCCCAGTCTTTACTCGATGTTTCGTAAGGACACTGTTCGGCGCACGGACGATGGATGGCGACTGGCCCGACGATGGGCGGCCTTCGATCAGGCCCTGATCAACGCCCACAATCTGTCGATTTTCATCTGAGAGGGAGGTCTCCCGTGAACGACGACGTAACCGAGCCGATTTTCGAAAGTCCGGAGATCGGCGATGTTTCGGAATATCCGACGGACGGTGGCAATGAAGGGCCCATCGTCATCGCGAACGAGTTCGCCGACGTCGTCGTTCGAAAGGTCGCCACGCGGAACGGTGTGCGATTGGATATCTGGTCGCCGCGGCGCGGTACCAGAGTCATGCTGGACGCTGTTGCTCTGGACTGTCTCAGTTTCCAGGAACCCAGTCTGATCTCCGAGCTGTTGTCGCGGAGACCGCAGTGACCGACCAGAGGTTGGCGGCGTCGAACATCCTCGTTCTGGGCGGTGGATCCGGAATCGGACGGGGCGCCGCTGTGGGCTATCGCCGAGCGGGTGCACACGTCACCGTGGTGGAGCGATCTGCGGACAACGCAGAGAAGCTCGCCGCGGAGACAGATGTCGAGGTCATCGTCGGTGATGCCACATCGGCGGCCGTGGTGCGCGATGCGATTCGATCCGTGGTGGACGCGCGAGGGTCTATGACGAACCTGACGTGTTGTGTCGGCGTCTTCGATCACTACGCGTCGCTTCGAACTCTGACCGACGAGGAGTTCGAACAGGCGGCAGAGGAGATGTGGCGGGTGAACGTGCTGAGTGCACTTTCGTCGGTCAAACAAGCGTGGCCGTCGCTGAACGAAGCACGTGGTTCGGTGACGCTGACATTGTCGGAGTCCGCTTTTCACCCGACTGGAGGCGGCGTGCTCTATGCCGCGTCGAAGTGGGCGCTGCGGGGAGCGGTGGCTCATCTCGCCGTCGATTTCGCCCCTCGCGTTCGAGTGAACGGCGTTGCCCCCGGCGGAACGACGGGGACGGCGTTTTCGGGCTTGCGGGCACTCCGTCAGGACCAGGTATCGGTCGATGCAGTGGACGGCCGAGACGAACGCATTGCGCGGGGAACGTTGATGGGGGTTGCGTCCACACCGGAAGACCACGCCGCGGCGTACGTCTATCTGGCCGACCCGGTCGGGGCACGTGTAGTGACCGGCACGGTCATCAACTCCGACGGAGGCCATGCGCACTGAGAATTCGTTCTCCGCGCCGAGATCGTGAATGACGCCGGCGTACCGGTCACCTCGCATTTCTTCGGGCAGTCGTCGTTCGCCACCTTTGCCACCGTTGCTGCACGCTCGGTGGTCAAGGTCCGCAAGGATGTCCCGCTCGACGTCCTGGGTCCGCTCGGATGCGGAATTCAGACTGGGGCGGGCGCTGTCCTGAACTCGCTCGACCCGCCCGCCGGTTCCACGATGGCAATCTTCGGCGCCGGAGCAGTAGGCGACGCGGCACTGCTCGCCGCCACAGCAGCCGGTTGCACCACGATCATCGCGATCGACCGCGTCCAGAGCCGGTTTGATCCGGCCCGCGACCTCGGGGCCACCCATACCGTGAACGCGTCGGAGGTCGACCCGGTCGAGGCGATCATGACGATCATCGGCGAGACGGGAATCGAGTACGCGCTCGAAACGACCGGTGTTCCCGCTGTGCCCCGGCAAGCGGTCGACTCATTGGCAATCCGCGGTGTCGCCGGTCTGTTGGGGCAAGCTACTCCCGGAGCGGAGGTAGCGTTCGAAACTGGCGCATCGCTTGCTCGAGGGTGGACTTTCGACGATGATCGTCGAAGGGGACGCGATGCCCCATGTCTTCATTCCACTCTCGATCGAGCTGTACCGTCGGGTCGTTTTCCTTTCGACAAGCTGATCAGGCGCTATCCCTTTGCCGATATCAATGGCGCTTTCGCGGACTCCGAATCACGAGCCGTCCTCAAACCCGTGGTTGTATTCGACAGTCTTGCGTGACGGACACCCGCCTGTAGTGCGCGGACGCCGATTCCGGACTGCGCTGCGACAACCGACAGCGGCAGGTGCTGATCGGGGTGTTGTTCTATCAGCTCGATCGCAGCTCGACGCTGACGAGGCAGAATCCTGTCGCGTCCGGTGACCCCGTCGTCGACCTTCGAGTGCGTCCAAGAGTCGACGACATCAACTGCGCCAGTCGTGTACTGACCGATCCCGCGGTGCCGCGACCGAGTCGCCTGGCTGCAGTGCTCTCGCGCTCGCGCGGAGAACATTGTCCCTGTGGGCGAGGAAAATTGATGAAGCTGGCCGTCTCTCACGGGGTCGGGGAGAATGTATCACGTTGAGAGACATCGGTATACGACGTCGACGAGATGCAAGATCACTGCCCGGAGGCTGAAAATAGAGTACCCAATCGTGGACTACTCGACAGTGTGCGCAAGTTCATAGAGTAGTTCTCCATCGGCCCTAGGGGCTGCACATCGAGCCGCCCTTCGGGCAGCACACTGCAGGATGGAGACCCATTCCCGTGATCACACGCATGCACCCTCAACTGGACCAATACGTGGCCACTACGGAGTTCGCCTTTCACTTGGCGGTGAGCTCGGACGGACTGTTGTACACCCAAGGGGTAGGACCGGTGTCCCAGACCTTCGAGGTCATCGGCGGCGACGACCTGGTCGCTCAGTGCGAGTTCACTCTGAAGACGCTCGATTCGATCCTGGAAGCCGGTGGCAGTTCGCGCCGGCACCTGCTCAACTGGACGATCTACCTGACCGACCCGCAGGGCACCGGCGAGATCGGCAGCAAGTATCTGAAGATTCTTCCGCAGCTGTGCGAGTTCGTCGGCTCGCACGCTCCCACGGCGACTGCGGCGGGTGTCAGTTGCCTGTTCATACCCGGTCAGCAGATCGAGATCAGCGCCATCGCGAAGGTTGCCGATTCCTGACGCCGGCGGTCAACGGACTCCGACGACTCAGCCTTTTCACCGACGCGAAAGGAACCCGGATATGGGCGTGGAGCAACTGCAACGGACTTCGGTCCGTGACGACGATGACTGTATCGACGGCTTCGTCGCCGAAGGCTACGAGGGAGTGGCAGATCTTTTCCGGGCGAACTTCTCCGTTCGCAGTGAGGTCGGGGCGGCGTTCGCGGCCGTCGTCGATGGACGGATCGTCGTCGATCTGTGGGGCGGGACCCGCGACGTCGCAACTGCCGAACCCTGGTCGAAAGACACCCTGCAGCTCGTATTTTCGGGCAGTAAAGGTCTGGTCGCCGGCGCGATGCTGGTGCTCGTGGACCGCGGGTTGGTTGCGCTCGACGAGCATGTGGCCACCTACTGGCCGGAGTTTGCTCGACATGGCAAGGGCGACATCACGATCGGCGATGTATTGAGCCACCGGGCGGGGCTGCCCATCGTCGACAGCGCTGTGAGCGTCGACGATCTTCTGGATCCGGAGGCGATGGCCGCCCGGCTTGCCGATCAGGCGCCCCGATGGCTCAGCGCCTCCAGAGCCAGCTACCACTCGCTGACGTACGGCTGGCTGTGTGGCGAGATCGTTCGCCGTGTCACCGGAGTCAGCCTCGGGCAGTTCGTGCGTACGGAGATCGCTGAGCCGCTCGGAGTGAACTTGTGGGTGGGTCTCCCGAGCGAGCACGAAACGAAAGTGTCACGGATATCTGTCAGCGAGGACTTCGGACCGGCCAAGGAGTTCGTCAGCTCGGGACCTGGAGGACCTCGGTACATGAATCCACCCCTGTTCGACGAACCCATGATCTGGAACGAGAGCCGCTTCCACCACGCCGAAATCGCAGCGATCAACGCCATCGTGGACGCCCGATCCATGGCCACTTTCTACGGTTGTCTTGCTGCCGGTGGGACCATCGGTGACGTACGCCTGGTCGGCTCCGAGACCATCGACAATTTCGTGTCCGAGCGCACGCGTACCGCCGATGCACTCAGCGGAGAACCGTTGGCTTTCGGAGCGGGTTTCATGCTGCAGAGCCACAATTCGGAGTTCGGGCCCTCGGTGGGTGGGTACGGCCACACCGGAGCCGGTGGGTCGGTTCACGGCACGTGGCCCCGCCACCGCACCGGGTTCTCCTACATCCGAAATCAGATGTGCAACGACACCGATGACGACCGCACCCGCGCAATTCTGGCAGCTTTGTACGCCGCTGTCTGTCGCGAATGACATCGCAGAGTGACCACCAGAAGGAGACGATTGCAATGACGACGCAGACGCAGCAGACCCGGTCCGCAGAGGCCATGGCCGATCTGGACCGTAAGCATGTAGTTCATCCGTGCCTCGACAGTTCCGTCACCGATCGTGTGGTGATGATGCGGGGCGAGGGGTGTCGCCTATGGGATGCGAACGGTAAGGAATACCTCGACGGATCGGGTGGCCTGTCGGTCGTCACCGTCGGCCACGGCCGGAAAGAGTTGGCAGAGGTCGCGGCGGAGCAGATGCAGGATCTCGCGTACTTCACCAGCTTCTGGCATTTCACCAACGACAAGGCAGTGCTGTTGGCCGAGCGGCTCGCCGAGCTCGCACCTGCCGGACTGTCGAAAGTGTTCTATACGAACGGTGGCTCGGAGGGTGTCGAGACCGCCATCAAGGCCGCCCGTCTGTTCCACTATCGCCGGGGCGAGCAGACCCGGAAGTGGATCCTTTCGCGGGAATTCTCCTACCACGGCGTTTCATACGGTGGGCTGACCGCTACCGGAGCGCAGTATTACCACCACCCCTCGTTCGGGAGCGGCATCTCGGACGTGCATCACCTGACTGCGCCCTACCCCTTTCACGAGGAGATGTACGACGGCCGGCAGATCACCGACTACCTCGTCGCCGAGCTCGAGGAGACAATCGAGCGGATCGGTGCCGAGAACATCGCCGCGATGATCGGCGAGTCGATCATCAGTCACAAAGCCGCGCTGGTTGCCCCCGATGACTACTGGCCACGGATGCGCGCGGTGCTGCGTCGGCACGGCATCCTGATGATCGCCGACGAGGTCGTGACCGGGTTCGGCCGAACCGGAAGTTGGTTCGCCTCGGAGACAGCGGGAATGGACCCGGACATCATCGTCACGGCCAAGGCGATCACCGGCGGTTACATGCCGTTCGGGGCCGTGATGATGCGCGAGGACATCGGAGACACCGTCGCCAGTGACGACGGCTTCGCGCACGGCTTCACCTACAACGGCCACCCGGTCGCCTGCGCGGTGGCGCTGCGGACACTGGCGATCCTCGACGAGGAGTCCTTGGTGACCGACGCGGCCCGCAAGGGAGACCTGTTGCGCGCTCAGCTGGCTCCACTTCTGGACAACCCGTTGGTCGGAGAGGTACGAGGCATCGGACTCTCCACCGGGATAGAGTTCGTGAGCGACCCGATTGCCAAGACGCCCTTCGCTTTCGAGGGTGGCAGCGGTCTGACCGACATCGTGCGCGAGGACTACGGCGTCATCGGACGTGGCCTCGGCTCGTTGTTCATCCTGACCCCTCCGCTGGTCATCAGCGACGACCAGATCAGCCGGATGGCCGACGCCGTGAAGTCCGCGGTTGCACGGGTCCGACCGGACGGAACCTTCCGTGGCTGACAACAATCATGCTCATGCGCACGAGGTGTCGCTAGCTCTCGACCGATACTCCCGGTCGCAGGCCTACTTCGACGGCCTCGTGACGACGCCTGCGTGGTTGGCGCTGAAGCCCCTCCAGGTCGGCATGCTGACCATGCTCCGCGACGGCGCCGACCGCCACGGGCGGATGCTTCGAGACCGTGAGTTCGACGTCGCGGAAACGTCGCTGTCGTCCTACGTCATCAGCCGGTCGCAGGGTCTCCCATTCATTGCGACGCCCGTTTTCCCCCGACGGTTGTTTCTCCAGACGCAATTGTTCGTGGCCAAGGACAGCCCGGTACGCAGTGCCGGGGACCTGGCCGGTCGACGGGTCGTTTTGCTGACGTTCCAGGCCACCATGTCGGTCGTCGCTCGCGGAGATCTCCAGCGCGAGTACGGCGTGCCGTGGCGCTCGGTGCAGTGGATGTCGCTCGGCCCCGAGGAACTCGAGGTCGGTGACTTACCGGTCACCCGGCTCGCTGCCGGCACCGACCCGTTCCAGATGCTGCGCGACGGCGATGCCGATGCCGTGGTGCTCCCCGGGTTCCCGGAGTCCGTGATGGATTCTACGGGCGAATTTCGCCGTCTGTTCCCCGACGCGGGCGCCGAGGTGCGGGCCCAGTTCGCACGGAACGGTTATATGCCGATCATGCACGTGCTCACGATGCAGTCCCATGTCGTCGAACGAATGCCCGAGTTGCCCTCTGTACTACTCGATCTCGATCGGCAAGCCTTCGATCACGCTCTGGCTCTGCACAACGACTCGAACTACGGCATCGCAGCGCTCGGTCGGCTGGAATTGGAGCGTGAACGCGTCGAGATCGGCGCCGACGTATGGCCGCGCGGACTCGCTGCCAATCGTGTCAACCTCGAGCGCTTTGTCGACGACATGGTCGAGCAGGGCCTCATCCCCGAGCCGCTGGCCGTCGAGGACCTGTTCCACCACTCCACTCACGACTCCTGACACTGGCCCAAGGAAGGACCACACATGTCTGACACGAAAGCGACGAACCCTGTCGACCACTACGTGACCGATCGCGACTTCACGATGCTCATCGACGGAAAGTTCGTGCACGGCGGTGCAGGGGAGACCTCTACGGTCGTCGACCCTTCCACCGGCTCCGACATCACCGAGGTTCCTGTCGCCACGGCCGATGATGTCCGCAGCGCCGTCGCCGCAGCGGCGCGGGCGCAGCCTGCGTGGGAGGCGCTGGGCGTCGGTGGCCGCAGTGCGTGCTTCGCGCAGTTCCGCGCTCTGGTGCGGGACAATCGTGAGCGGCTCGCCATGTTGGACTCGATCGACTGCGGTAACCCGGTCTCCGGGATGCGCCGCGACATCGACAATTGCGACGATTCCATCGATGGGTATCCCGCGATGGCAAAGTCGTTGACGGGCGAGGTGTATCCCGGTGACGGCGACAGGTTGCACTACTCCGCGCATCGGGCGTACGGCGTGGTCGGCCGCATCAACGCCTTCAATCACCCCGCGCTGTTCGCTCTCACCCGGTCGCTGCCGGCGTTGATCACCGGCAACACTGTGGTGATGAAGCCGTCCGAGGAGACCTCGCTCTCGACGCTTGCTGCCGGGGAGTTGTTCGCGGAGGCGTTTCCGCCCGGCGTGGTCAACATCGTGACCGGCGGCGCCGAAGTCGGAGACGGCATTGTCACGCACCCCTCGATCAAGCGCCTGGGATTCGTCGGATCGGTGCCCACCGGCCTGCTCATTCAGAAGCGGGGAGCCGAGTCGGGCCATGTCAAGCAGTTCTCCCTCGAACTGGGCGGGAAGAACGCGATGGTGGTGTTCCCCGACGTCGACCTCGATGAGGTGGTTCAGGGCGCGATCAGCGGCATGAACATGACTACCAATGCCGGTCAGGCCTGCGGATCCAATTCTCGCGTGGTAGTCCACGCGCGGATCTACGACGAGTTCGTGACCAAGCTCGCGGCTGCGCTCGGGGAGTACCGGATGGGTGTCGCCTACAGCGACGACACCGACATCGGGCCCCTCGTCAGCCGCAAGCAGTGGTCCCGTGTGACCGGCTACGTGCAAGCCGGAGTCGAGGACGGGGCAACGCTGGTACGCGGCGGCGGCAGGCCCGATGGTCTACCGGAGGGTGGAAACTACCTTGAGCCGACGCTGTTCGCCGATGTGACCCCGAACATGCGCATAGCGCGAGAGGAGATATTCGGTCCCGTCATATCGGTGTTCCGCTGGGACGACTACGACGAGATGCTCACCCTCGTCAACGGCGTCGATTTCGGCCTGACCTCGAGCGTGTGGACCAACGATCTCGCCGTCGCGCATCGCACCGCCGATGCCATCCAGGCCGGGTATGTGTGGATCAACGACTCCACTCAGCACTTCTTCGGTACGCCGTTCGGCGGATGGAAGAACAGCGGCATCGGACGTGAGGATTCCAAGGACGAGGTCATGTCGTACCTGGAACAGAAAGTGGTGCATGCCCGGTTCGGTGACGCCCGGTCCGCGCTGCGGAAGATGATGGGATGACTACCCGCGACGAGAGGCGGGGCCGCGCCCACCACGACGATGACTATTACGACCTCGGTGACCACGGTCGGCCGGCATCGACGACGTCAGCGGCCGCGCAGCTGTGGTTCGACCGTGGTCTGGTGTGGGCGTATTCCTTCAATTTCGAGGAAGCCGAGCGGTGTTTCGTGCGCTGCGCAGAGGCCGATCCATCACTCGCGATCGCACACTGGGGAGTGGCATATTCGATCGGCCCCGATTACAACAAATCCTGGGAGCTGTTCGACGACGAGGACGTGGAGTCGACATGTCGACGGGCGCGGGAGGAACTTGCCTGCGCGCGGGAATTGTCGGCTACGGCAACTCCCGCCGAGCAGGCGCTGATCGCGGCCCTCGAGGCTCGTTACCCGAACAATTCCGTCTCGGCGACGTCACTACTCGGGGAGGGCTCGCGCGATTTCGCTGCGTTGAATCTGGCGTATGCAGAAAAGATGCGGGATGTCCGTGCAGCGTTCCCGGACGATCTGGATGTCGCGACGCTGACGGCAGAAGCATTGCTCTGTGTGAGCCCGTATGAATTGTGGCATCCCACGACTGGCGCGCCCGACGGCTACGCATCGCTCGAGGTGCAACGCATCCTCGAGGACGCGATGGTCGACGACGCGGGTCGGCAGCATCCGGGCGTGAACCATCTTTATCTACACCTGATGGAGATGTCGTTCTTCCCCGAGAAGGCGCTGAACGCCGGCGATCGCCTCCGTAGGTTGGTTCCGGACTCCGGTCACATGCTGCATATGGCGTCACACATCGACATCGCGTGCGGAGATTACCGCCGCGGTGTCGAGACCAACACCGACGCCACTCGGGCCGACGATATGTTCTTCGGCCGGGAGAAGAACGTGAAGTTCTATCACATGTACCGTGCCCACAACCTTTACGTAAAAGTCTTCGGCGCGATGTTGATGGGGCGCTCCCGTGAGGCAGAGTCCGCCGCCCGCCGTCTGATCGACATTCTGACGGTGGACGTTCTGTCGATTCCGAGTCCGCCGATGGCGGACTGGACCGAAAGTCATGTCTCCGCATTGCCGCACGTTTTGGTGCGCTTCGGCCGATGGGAGGAGATCATCGCACTCGAGCTGCCCGAGGATCGGGACTTGTTCTGCGTGACGACGGCGATGATCCTGTACGCCAAGGGTGTCGCTTACGCGGCCCTGAGTCGGATCGACGAGGCGGAGGAGGCGCGCACCGCGTTCCGTGCGGCTGCGGCGCGGGTACCCGAGACCCGACTCGCACTCCCCAACCGGGAGGTCGATGTCCTGCGGGTGGCCACGGCGATGTTGGACGGCGAACTCGAGTATCGCAAGGGCAACGTCGAGGAAGCGTTCGCGCATCTCCGCACGGCCATCGCGCGCGAGGACGACCTGTTGTATTCCGAGCCGCGCTCGTGGCTGCAACCGGTGCGACACGCATACGGGGCTCTGCTGCTCGACCAGGGGCGGGTGGCCGAAGCCGAGGCCGTTTACCGGGCTGACCTTGGCCTGGACGGAACACTTCCGCGGACGCGAGTGCATCCCAGCAATGTGTGGAGCCTGCATGGACTGCACGAGTGCCTCACGAGGCTCGGCCGACGTGACGAGGCGGACATGGTGGCTTTGCAGCGCGACATCGCTGTCGCAGCTGCGGACGTCCCCATCGTCTCCTCGTGCTTCTGCAGGCTGTCGGACCCGAGCGCAGAGACCTCCAGCGGACAGCATGCGCGGCCAGGTCCCCGCACCGAAGAGGACTCGACTGCTGGAATAAGCGAAAGCTGCTGCGCGACAGACTGAGCAGACAACGAACCGGCGTATCTCACGGCCGTACTGCGCCCGATCCGTGCAAGCCCTCTGCAGCGACCCGCATCGACAGGATCAGGAATTGTCGGCATGAGCATAACGTCGAACGGCGACCTTCACGTGCGTCGCGCAGCCGCGGCACTGGCAGTTATCTCGGCTGGACTGCACGTGTCGGTTCTCGGGGGGCACGCGGCGTCCTCGGTGCCGATCACCGTGGTGACGGTGTCGATGATCGTCGGATGCGTGTATTGCGCCCGCCACTTGTGGGTGGGCGGTGCTGTTCATGATTGGGGCCTGGTGGCGATCATGAATACCGGGATGATCGCGATGCACCTCATCGTGACGGGCCCGAGATCCGGGGGCGAGGGACACGGACACGGACGGGCGCAGGTCGCATCATCAGCTCCCAGTACGGAGTCCATGGACTCGTTCATGGTCGCCGCGCTCGCGTGTACCGCACTCGAGGTGGTGCTGGCGACGTCGGTACTCTTCTACGTCACCCGATCGCGCGATCCATCGTCCTAGGCCGAGGACATATCCCAGCTGCTATCCACTGGACCGGCGGATCATGTGGATGAGTTCTCCCGCAGGACCGTCGAGTTGGCGCGGTCCGCGCCACACTGCGCGTAGGACTCTCTTCAGCTCGAGGCCGTCCACGTCGACCACCACGAGCTCTCCGTTTTCGACCTGCTCCGCGACCGCGAGGGTGCTCATCACCGCGGGTCCTACTCCTGCCAACACGCTGGTCCTGATTGCGGCGGCGCTGCCGAGCTCGAGAAGGGGTGCGGTTCGGTCATGGCTCTCGAGCGCAAGATCGAGCGTGGTGCGTGTGCCCGATCCCGGTTCCCGAACCAGGAGTCGAGTTTCTGCGAGTTCTGCTACGGATATTGCCTTCCGCCGAGCCCATGAATGGGTGGGGTGAACAACGACGACCAAGCGATCCCGCGCCACCGTAAGGCGATTGAACTTGCTGGGAACCGTTGGTGATTCGACGAACCCGATGTCGCACTCGCCGTTGTCGACCCGCTCGAAGACATGAGTCGAATTGTGCACCTGGAGATGAATCGTCACATCGCGATGCGACTGGCGAAAGTGTCCGAGCCATCCGGGCATCAGATGTTCCGCGACCGTCATGCTCGCCGCCACAGTCAACTCCGCGGCGCGCTCGGCTCGCAGTCCCTCGGCCATGTCGAGCATCCGTCGAGCATCGACGAGTGCCTGGCGCGCCCAGTGTGCGATGACGGTCCCGGGAGCTGTCAGAACGGATCCCGTCGGACTGCGTTGCAACAACTCCAAGCCGAGTTGCCGCTCGAGCTTTTTGATCGACCGTGTCGCGTTGGGTTGTGCCATCCCGACAAGTCTCGCTGCCGCACTGAGGCTTCCGAGGTCGTCGATGCCGGTCAGAAGTTCGAGAACGGCGAGATCGGGCCATCGGGTAGGCATGTCGTTCAAGATATGTCACTCGGACATGGCAATGCGTGCCATACGCAGTTCCTGTCGAAATGACGTGTGACGAAGTAACACTGTGCAGCGCCGTCCTGCCCAGACGCCGAGGCGTCTGGGCAGGAAGAGGTCCAACTCTGCCGAGATGGTCGGGTCTGGATGCGCCCGAGACGGTAGGTGAGGAGAGCAGTGCCAGATGTTGAGGTCTGTGAGCCATTGTTGGACGGTGCGTGGGGTGATGCCGAGGAGGTGTTGTGCGGATCGGTTTTCGGTGATGACTTCGTGGGGGAGTGTGTGTCGGTGGTGGTAGGAGTCGATGACGGGGCCGGCTGCTCCGGCGCCGAAGAGTGGGGTGATGAGGTCGCCGTGGTGGTCGGGGGTGATGGCGTGGAAGGTGACGGGTCGGTTGAGGTAGGCGGCGAATCCGTCGGCGATGTCGGTGCCGAGGAGTCCGGGGGGGCGCCGACGGAGACGATTCCGGTGACGGTGTGGTCGGTGAGGAGGCGGACGGCGACGTCGGCGATGTCGAGGTGTGAGCTCCAGGAGATGGCGTAGTCGTCGCGGATGGGGTACATGAGGTTTCCGTCGTCGCGGACGGGTCCGAGGGAGATGGGGAGGAGGAAGTTTTCGAGGAAGACGCGGGGTTCGATGATGGCGTGGGAGATTCCGCTGTCGGCGAGTTCGCGGGCGAGGATGTCGGGTGCTGATGTCGGGGGTGTGGTGGTGGTGTCGATGGTGTGTCCGCTGGTGGAGAAGACGATGCGGGTCGGTTGTGCGCGGCGGGCGGCTTCGGCGATGGCGTGGGCGGTGGCTATCTGGACGTCGAGGGGGCCGATGGGGATGTGGACGAAGATGCCGTCGTCGCCGGTGTAGGCGTCGACGAGGGTGTCGATGGAGGTGTAGTCGACGGCCACTGCGGGGCCGTTGACGGTGGAGGGGTTGCGGACGGCGGCGGTGGCGGGGTGGCCGGCGGCGGTGAGGGCGGCGAGGACGGGGGAGCCTTGGGCTCCGGTGGCGCCTGCACGATGTAGGTCGTGGCTCTATTAGTGCATGTGGTGCAGTGGTTACATCAAGTGCACTGGCTGTGTCGTGCACGTTTACTGGGCCGGTGAGATGCAGGGTGGGCCGCATCGGTTCACCCATTCGCCCGCTCGGGCCGCCTTCGACTGCGAAGATGCCGCTTCGACGTGTCTTTCGTCATTATCGAAATAGTACTAATCCGGGTGACATGGCGTCTCTCCCGACCTCGAGTAATGTTCGGAAATGGACATTGTCAACCAGTTGCGCGGACCACCCGCTCGGTAACGCACTTCGCATCGACAAAATAGCGCGACTCGGCCCGGCTTTCATTGCTGACGATATGCGCGATCTCAACTGAAGGCAGGACGAGCTCGATGAGGCCGAACGCCACCGATATCTCTGATGAAACGATCAGGTCACGAGTCGGTCTGAGCCCCGCGGCAGCGTTGACCCTCATTGCCGCCAGCACGTTCCTGTCGATGAGTGTGTGGTTCTCGGCGTCGTTCGTCCTTCCACAGCTGACCAGCGAATGGCATCTGAGCACCACCGGTGCGTCGTTACTCACCATTGCCGTGCAGGCCGGTTTCGTGATCGGGGCACTCACGTCTGCAGCCACCGGACTCTCCGATGCGGTTCCGGCCAAGTACTTGATCGCGATCGGGGCCGTCGGCGCGGCCGCCTCCAACGTGGCGTTGTTGGGGGTCGACAGCGCGGCCGGCGCTTTTCCGTTGAGGTTGTCGACCGGAGTGTTCCTGGCATGTGTCTACCCGCCTGCGCTGAAGGAAATCTCCACGTGGTTCCGCCGGGGACGGGGAAAGGCGCTGGGAATCATGATCGGTGCGCTCACGCTGGGATCGGCGCTTCCGCACCTGGTCAACTCTGTCGGGGATCTCGCCTGGCAGACCGTGATCATCACGACGAGTGTCATGACCATGGTGGGAGCGTTCATCATCCTGCTTGTGCGATCGTCAGGCCCCTACCCATTCCCTCGTCGACAGTTCGATGCTGCCGGAGCGATCCGCTCGCTGAAAAATCGGGATGTCGTTCTGGCGAACATCGGCTACATGGGACACATGTGGGAGCTCTACGCGATGTGGGCCTTCATCGGAACGTTCCTGGCCACGGCGACCTCGCTGTCGACCCGGCCCGACGCGGACTCGGTCGCCTCGGCGTGGGCTTTCGTCTGCATCGGAGCCGGCGCCCTGGGTTGCTTGGCCGGTGGGGTGCTCAGCGACCGATTCGGTCGCGCGCAATCGGCTCTACTGTGTCTGGTGTGTTCCGGTGTCGCAGCAGTGGCAGTCGGACTTTCCGGTGCGCTGCCACTTCCTGCAGTCCTCGGACTCTGCGCATTCTGGGGCTTCTGGGTGATCGCCGACTCGGCCCAGTTCTCCGCGCTGGTGACCGAGCGTGCCGATCCGGTATATGTGGGCGGCGCGGTGTCCGTACAACTCGCCCTCGGCTACTTCACCACGACGGTCACATTATGGACTGTTCCGATAGTGGTTCGACACATTTCGTGGTCAGCGGCCCTGCTCGTTCTCGCCCTCGGCCCACTGCTGGGATCGGCCGCGATGATGGCATTGATTCGCCGGGACCGGGGACGAGTGCGCGCGCACATGGTCGACGGGCATTCCAGAATTACCTGAATGAGAGTGAATCCACGCCTCGTCGAGCCTGAGGCGATGTCCCGACATGCCGTATCGAGACCCGCTTATCGTGGTGATCTCGGCGCGTTCATGGCGACAATCATTCCGGGGGTCTGCGCGCCACCGCTGTCACCGATCGGGCGAGTGCGTCGGCGAGGTCGGTGTCACTCATCGTGCGGGCGGAGAACTGGTGGTCGTCGAACAGCGCCTGTGACGAGGCCAGTGCGAAGAGGATTCGCCATGTGGCCTCTGCGTCCGTTTCGCAGGCCGCGAAGCGGTTCATCAGCCAACCGGTCACCGTATGTGCGAGTTCGTGGTTGGTGCGGACCACTCGTGCGGTGAACAGTTCCGCATCGACCACGTAGCGTGCCTCGACAAGGAAGGCGCGCATTGCGCCCCGGTGTTCGGTGAACACATCGAGCGCGGCGGCAGCGAGAAGTCGGACCGCTCGATCGTCATCGGGTTCTCGCTCCGCGGTGGCGAATGCTGCAGCGGTGGCGAGTTCGACGCTGGTCAGCACCTGGTCCTGCGCAGCCAGCAGCAACCCGACGCGACCGCCGAAACGGTGGTACAACGCGCCGTTGGACGTGCTGGACCGTTCGGTCACCGCGGATATCGTCACGGCCCGGAGGCCTCCGGCCTGTGCCAATTCGATAGCGGCCGCCACCATGCGTTCAGCGGAACTTTCGCTGCGGGACTGCACGGGAGTGCGCACACCATCCACTGTATCGGCCGCTCGCCGCGGCGAGGAGTGCACGAATCCGATGTGCAACGTCAGCGCCGTGCCTATGCACTACCGAACTCGATAGTGTGCCCACGATCGGTCGGGCGTCGCGCGTCCTTGTCGACGTGAAACTAGAGTGCATACTCTAGTATGTGGGACATGAAAATCACGGTGGGTGGTCGGACATTCGGTGGCGTTCCTCGGGATCATTGGGGGAGCGTCAACGCTGCGTTGAACCCGGACGTCGATTTCATCGAGATATACCGGAACCTCGCCGTGCACGAGTTTCCCTGGGACGTCACCCAGTCGTTGTCGTTCGCGTTGTTCCGAACGTTCGCGGTGCCGGGAATCGGAGGGTTGCTCGACGACACTGGCGAGTTCACCGGGGCAACGCAGAAGCGCTACGACGACACCGTGTTGCTGCTGGAGGTCCCGTTTCTGCGCGGGTTCGACGACGAGCAGGGCCGAGCCGCCCTTCGGCGAATCAATCAGATGCACCGCAGCTACCGCATTCCCAACCATGAGATGCTGTATGTGCTGGCCACCTTTGTCGTGGTTCCGCATCGTTGGATCGCCTCGTGGGGCAAACGCCCGCTGACCGAATCCGAGACGCGCGCATCGGTGCAGTACTTCCGCGCGGTGGGCCGACACCTGGGTATCGCTGACATGCCGAACTCGTTCGAGGGCTTCGGGCAGCTGATGGACGAGTACGAAGCCGAACATTTCGCCTTCCACCCCGGCGGCCGGCGGGTGGCGGACGCCACCTTGGCGTTCATCGCGTCCTTTACCCCGGCCATCCCTCCCCGCATGGTCGCGTACGTCAGCCGCTGCCTCATGGATTTCCCGTTGCGAGACGCGCTGGGCTACACCCACCCACCCCGATGGTCGCAGCGGATAGTGCGGGCCGCGATGTGTGCACGGGGTTCGGTGGTGGGACTGTTCCCCGCACGCATCACCCCACTGCGCAACGCAGACTCGAGGCGATTGCGCTCATACGCCGACGGCGTCGATGTCACGCAGCTCGGTACCTTCCCGACGGGTTGTCCGGTTCCTCGGCCTGCCCCACGTGTCAGTGAGGCCGGCCGAGGTTGATTGCGCTCACGCAGCCGGTAGTGGCTGTAGCGACCGCGGCAGTATCGATATAGCGGTGTCTCAGCGTTGTTCGACCGTAGTGCACGGTCATGTCCAATCCGCTTCGCAACGCCACCACTCACAGCACATCGGCTCTTCCGGGATGGAGTGCAGGTGAGGGCGCAGCAGCAGATTTTTTTCGGATAGTAAGAGGCCATCATTCCCGGAAACGTGCCGGAGAATTCAGCGCGCCAGAGCTCAGGAACTGATCCATCAGGATCTCGTACGGAGCGGGGTCGATCTCAGCGGCCGCGAGCCATGTGTCCGAGTAGTACTTGTCGAGATATCTATCTCCGTCATCGCATAACAATGCTACGACGCTGCCACTCTCGCCCGCCGCGACCATCTCCGATACGAGGTGGAACGCCGCCCATAGGCCGGTGCCCGTCGAGGCGCCCGCGCGTCGGCCGGTGGTCGAGGCCAGGTAGCGGATCGAAGCTATGGCCGCCGCGTCGGGCACCGCTATCATGCGGTCGACAACCGTTCCGACGAAGCTGGGTTCCATCCGCTGGCGCCCGATGCCCTCGATGCGCGAAGCGACGGGTGTGCGTTTTTGTGGATCGTGGTCGCGCCAACCGGGCATGAATGCCGAATTCTCGGGATCCGCAACGCACAGTCCTGTCATCCGCCCGCTGTAGCGAAGGTAGCGTCCGAAGGTGGCCGACGTGCCGCCAGTACCGGCCGTCGTGACGATCCAGGCAGGTTCGGGGTGAGGTTCGTCCTCCAGTTGCGAGAAGAGAGACTCGGCGATGTTGTTGTTGCCGCGCCAGTCTGTCGCCCGCTCCGCATACGTGAACTGATCCATGTAGTGTCCACCAGCCTCGGCAGCCAGCTGAGCTGCGACCTCGTAGACCTGTGAGGCGTCGTCAACGAAATGGCAAGTGCCTCCGTTGAGTTCGATCAGATGAATCTTGTTCGGACTGGTCCCGGCGGCCATCACGGCGACAAACGGGACGCCGATGAGGCGGGCGAAATATGCCTCGGAGACAGCGGTCGACCCACTCGACGCCTCGACAACCGGGCACCCGGGCCGTAACCAACCGTTGCAGAGGGCGTAAAGGAACAGCGACCGGGCCAAGCGATGTTTCAAGGAACCCGTCGGATGGGTCGACTCGTCTTTCAAGTACAGGTGTACACCCCACTCGCTCGGCAGTTGCAGAGACATGATGTGAGTGTCGGAAGTCCTGCGACTCTCGGCGGAAATCCTGCGAACGGACTCGGCCGTCCAACGCCGAAGCTCCGGGTCCAGGCGTGAAACATCACCGACCGGCCACGTCACGACTGCACCTGCGTCGCGCGATATCCGTGTATCGCGTCGAGCAACTCACGTTCGGAATCATCGAGATACGAGCGGAGCGCCGCGCCGGCCGAAGCCCGCGACCCCGCAGCGATCAGATCACATATGTCCTTGAGACGTGTCTCATAAGACATCTGGAACCTGGCCTGATCGGCGACCAAGGCGAACGCGAGCCTGATCTGGGCTATCAGCGACTCGAACACCGCATCCAAGCGCGGACTGCCGAGCAAACCGACTATCGCCTGATGCACTCCTAGACCCACGGTGGTGATCTCTGTCCAATCGTGATCGGCCGGAAGCTCGTCGGCAAGCGCAAGTTGCCTACGCAGGCGCTCAAGCGCCTCCCGGGTAGCGAACCCACTCTCTTCCACTGCCCGTAGCTCGATGGTCCGTCGGACCAAGTAGATGTCACGAATGTCCTCGGTCCCCATGGCCTTGACCGCCACACCTTTGTGCCGATGAGTCTCGGCCAGATTGGCGGCAATGAGGTGCTGAAGAGCACGGCGAACCGTATTGCGCGACACACCGAATTCCACAGCCAACGCAACCTCACGAAGTGGGTTGCCAGGAAGAAGACCGCCTGAGAACAGCCGGTTCAGCAACTCTGCAACCACCTTCTCGGCGGCCCCAGTCGTACTGGCGGCCTGGTTCTCGGGGATGGGTTCCATAGAGCCAATGTAGCCAGATCGTTCTACAAAACCAAGAGGTGGCGCGGTGGTAATGGTGTTTCCACTGCGTAAAATCCTTGGACCGTTCAAAAATTGTTCAACAAAAAGCTTGTCTTTCGTATCGGGACGGATCAGGATCTGTGACATGCCTCATGACTTCCGAGGCAGACGACACCACGAAGCGAGGGCAAACGATGACGCCAGCCGACGAGCCGAGCGTGTGGCTACAGGACCTCACCTGGGAAGAAGTCGAACTACATCTCGCCAAAGATCGCGTGATCCTCATTCCCTGTGGCAGTACTGAGCAGCATGGCCCGGCTGGTGTCCTCGGCGTGGACACATACGTCGCGACGGGAATCGTCGAGGATGTGGCCAAGCGGATGGGTGCACTGTGTGCACCGCCGTTGTGGTTCGGGGACTCGCCTCACCATATGGCGTTCGCCGGCACGATCACCCTCCGGACCGAAACACTGATGGCAGTCGTCACGGATGTGTGCCGCAGTCTGGCCTCCCACGGATTCGACAAGATCGTCCTGGTCAACGGCCACAAGGGATCCAACCTTCCGGCTCTTGGGTCCGCCGTTCGCGCACTTCACGAGGAGTCGCTACCGCGTGTCGTCTTCGCCGTCGCCGATCCGCTGCACCTGGCTCGCTCGGTAGCTCCGTCGATCAAAGAGGTCAACGAGCATCACGGCGGCGAACTCGAGCTGTCACAGGTCGAGTACCGGTATCCCGGTCGCATCCGGATGGATCGCCTGACCGATCAAGGCGCAGCATTCGCCGAGGTTTTCGGAGGCTTCGTCAGCGACGACCTGTTCGGTCCGGCGCTCGATGGCGTCGACATCATTTGGTCGAGCGCTGAGCAACGAAGATTCGCACCTACAGGCAGCCTGAGCTCGTCGGCAGGCGTCACTCGCGAGAAGGGCAAGGACTTCCACGAGCACATCGTAGGGCGTCTGTGCGAGTTGGTCGACTGGATGCGCGCCAACGTCGGCCCCATCGGTGGGCCGGCTTTCTAGACGACCCTCGCCGCTGGGACGTCATGACGTACCACGACGACGTACGCGTCGGCCGAACGCCCCACTCCCTACATTCCCTCCTTACCAATCGATCAGGAGATACCGATGAGCCAGCCATTTCGTACCCTTTCCCGCCGAGTGATCGTCCTGACGATTACGGCCGCGTCGCTGTCACTCGCCGCATGCGGCGGTAGCAGCGACAACTCCACCGCAGTGGCCGATGACTGCATGCCGATGCATGACGTCGAAACGGTTGAGGAGGGCACTCTTTCGATCGCAGCCGTCGACTTCTTCCCTGTCTCGGTCACGAGCGATGGCGAATTCCGGGGCACCGAGGCAGATCTTATGAAGAAATTTGCCGCGCAGAACTGTTTGTTGGTCAACGTGATACCGGTCGACTTCGCGGGGGCTATCCCGGCCGTGGACTCCGGTCGTGCCGATGTGGCAATCGGGGGCTTCTACCGCACTGCTGAACGTAACAAGGTCGTCGGCCTGTCGGATCCGATCTACCTGGACAGGCTCGGGATCATTTCCAAGGAGGGCCTGACCACTGTCGACTCCCTCGAGGGCAAGAAGATCGGGACGGTCGACGGGTACTTGTGGACTCCCGACGCCAAAGAGTCGTTCGGGTCCGACGTGACGGTTTACCCGTCGAACATCGAGATGAAGGCCGACCTGGAAAACGGGCGCATCGACGTCGCCCTCGACTCCTACGGAGGAGCGCTTTTCCTTTTCAAAGACTCGGACTTCACGGTCGAGGTGCTGGCCGCCGACGAGCGTATTGCAACGACCAACGAGCCGGCGCAGATCGGATTCCCTTTCACTTTGGGCAACAACTCCTTGGGTACGGCCCTGAACGATTCGATCGGGGGGTGGCAGAAGGACGAGACGCTCGTCGACACGTTAGTCGAGTACGGAATGCCGACCGACATTCTCGAGGTCGGCGAGCCGCGCCTGCTGTGATTGGGCGTTGTGCTGCGTCTGACGCTCACGAGGACGTCCAGCGAAACGACACAGTCATGTCCGCTGACACTCACTACCGATGGGAGAGCCCGTGAAGCTCAACGAAGACAGACCCGGCGCCCACGTCCGCGTCACCGGGGTAGCCAAGTCGTACGGGGACAACGTCGTCCTGAGCGACGTCAACCTCGAGGTTGCCGCGGGGTCCGTCACAGCGATGATCGGACCCAGCGGTGCCGGGAAGTCGACATTGCTGAGGTGCATGAATCTGCTGGAGCGTCCCGACTCGGGGACCATTCAGATCGGCCACCATGCGATCGACGTCGCGAAGGGTGTGGAGCCGGCCAATCTCGCCGAACTGCGCCGGAGCGCCGGCATGGTGTTCCAGAGCTTCAACTTGTTTCCGCATATGACGGTGCGGCGCAACATCTCGTTGCCGCAGCAGCGGGTGCTGGGGCGTTCGCGCGCGGAAGCCGACCACGTGTCTAAGCGGCTGCTGGAGCGGATGGGGCTGGGCAACAAAGGCGATGAGTACCCGAACAAGTGCTCGGGCGGGCAGCAGCAGCGCATTGCGATCGCCCGAGCGTTGGCATTGGAGCCCGAAGTGATGCTCTTCGACGAGCCGACCTCGGCGCTCGATCCCGAACTCGGCGCAGAGGTACTGGACGTCATGCGTGAGTTGGCGGCAGGAGGCATGACCATGGTCGTGGTGACACACGAGATGCGTTTCGCAGCCAATGTGTCCGATCAGTTGGTGGTGATGGCCGACGGGAAGATCATCGAGTCCGGTGATCCCCGCCGGATCATGGCCGACCCCGAGCACCCCCGTACCAGACGGTTCCTCCAAGCCGTCTTGGAGCGTTAGCCGTGGACACCATGCTGTCGGTACTTCTGGGCCTACCCCTGACGCTGGTGGTGACGGCGGGTTCGCTGCTGTTGGGCACCCTGTTGGCGGTCCCACTGACGCTAGGGCTGCAGAGCCGCTACTGGTTAGTGTGGCTGGCGTGCCGTGCGGTCGTCGACATCGTGCGCGGTGTTCCGCCCATTGTCTGGCTGTTCGTACTTTTCTACGGCGTCTCCATCGGCGCCATTCAATTGTCGGCACTGGTCGCAGGGATCGGGGCACTTGCGATCGTCGCCGCAGCGTATTTGGCCGAAATCTTCCGCGGTGCATCGAAAGCGCTGCATCACGGTCAGTCGGAAGCTGCTACGGCCCTGGGCCTCAGTAAACGAACCGCGTTCATTTCGGTGATAGTCCCACAGGTCTGGCGGGCCGCGATCCCGGGTTATACCAATTACGCGATCGCGCTGCTGAAGGACTCGTCCATCGTTTCGATCGTCGGCGTTTCCGAGATAGTGGACCGAGCCGGTCAATTGTCACGCAGCACCGACTTGGGGGTGCTGGTCTTCCTCTTGGCCGGACTCGTCTATGTCGTCCTGTCGATCCTCATCGGCATCGGATCACGCGCCGCCGATGCGCGGATACGGGCGCGGGTGGCAGTATGAACGGCCCCCTGGCAACCACCGTCCTCGATGAATTCGGCACGAACCTGCCGCGGCTGCTCGACGGGCTCCAGGTCAGCGTGGTGCTGACGTTGCTCAGTATTGCCTTCGGTGCCCCACTGGCCCTGCTCGCGTGCCTGGCGCAGATGTCGCCGATACGGCCGATCCGGTACGCCGCGATCGGGTTCGTGGAGCTTGGACGCGGTGCGCCGGCGCTGGTCCTGCTGCAGCTGGCGTACTTTGGTCTCCCGAGCGCGGGAGTGGTGCTGCCGGCGATGACCGCGGCGATCGCTGCCCTCAGCTGGACGGCCGCGGCCTACGGAGCCGAATACATCCGCGGTGGTATAGCGGCGGTGCCGCGACGCGAGGTGGAGGCCTGTCATGCCTTGGGCATGACCACCCGCGACACGTTTCGTTTTGTCGTGATACCGCAGGGGTTGCGCATCGCGATTCCCTCGCTGATGGGGTTCGCGGTGATGCTGTTCCAAGCAACGTCGCTGGCGTACTCCGTCGCCGTCCCCGAGTTGATGAGCCAGGCCTATTCCATCGGTTCGTCGACCTTCCGCTACCTGGTCGTACTCATTCAAGCCGGCGTGCTCTACGCGGCCATCTCGATCCCGTTCACGTGGCTGAGCATCTCGGTCGAACGCCGCATGAACAAGCACATCTGATACTCCCCACATCAACCATGTCCCCTCTGTCGAAGGAATTACCATGACATCGCACACCCTCCATCTCGCCGACGACATCGCCGGAACCCTCCCTGTCCAAGTACACTTCTCCGCAGCCGAGTTCGCCGACCGGCGTCGCCGGCTGCAGGAAGCAATGACGGGCCGAGGGATCGATTGTTTGTTGATCACCCGCCTGGAGGACCAGTACTGGCTCGCGGGCTTCGATTCAGGTGCGGCCTCGGTGTTCCACGTGTTGTTCTTCAAGGCCGACGGCACTATGCTGCACCTCTCCCGCTCCGCTGACCTCGGTAACATCGGCTTCACGTCACAGTGCCGTGACGTCCGGGTCGTCGATGACCGACACGGCTGGTCGCGAGGCATGGCCATTCGGGATGCACTGGAATCGCTTGGTTGCAAGGGTGGCGTCGCAGGGGTCGAGACCGACAGTGTCGGCATGCCGCTCGCGCTTCATCAAGAGCTGACGCACGCAGTCGACGGCTGGTGTGCGCTCACGGACAGCTCTCAGGTGATTCGTGGCCTCCGACGAGTCAAGAGCGCCGAGGAACTCGCCCATATGAGGCGAGCCGGAGAAATCCTCGCGGAGGCCTCTGCAACAACGATCGACATGGTGCGCCCCGGCGTGTCCGAGGGTGACCTGATGGCCGAATTTCAGAAGGTCGTGTACTCGGCGGGCGGTGAGGTGTTCGCCGGGTTCCCGCATGGTTCCGGCAAGCGGGCCATGCTGGTACGCCCAGTGTCCGGCCGCGGGACGGTGGGAGAGAACGACCAAGTGCTCTTCGAGCCCGGCGCCGCGTTCCGCCACTACTGCGTAGCCACAATGTATTCGGTGCTGACCGGCCCGGTCGTCGACCCGAGGCACCGCGCAATGCACGATGCGTGCGTCGACGCGCTCGAGGAGGTGCAATCCACCATCAAGGTCGGAGCCACCTTCGGCGATCTTTACGAGGCGCACCGGTCGGTGATGGCAAGGCACGGATTCGAGCACGCGGCCCTGCAGGCGTGTGGCTACAACATGGGTGCCGTGTGGGAGACAACCTGGATGGAGCCGCCTTTCATGGCAGCAGATGTCCCCCTCGTGCTGGAGGAGCACATGACGATCTTTACGCACATGATTCTCTTGGACCGAAGCACCGGGCTGTCGATGGCACTGGGTGAGACGGTGGAGGTCACGACCAACGGGCCGAGCCAGATCTCCACCGTTCCACGAGCGGTAATGGTCAAATAGGCCGACTTTCCACGCACGCCGCAGCGCCCGGGTGTGGAGATCGCGCCGCTCCTCGTGGGTCTGTCGATACCGATCGGATCGCGGACCTGGTCATCGGTTGCCGCGTCGAGCGGTTCGGGTCCGTGTTTGCGAAGTCGGTGCGGACGAGATTGGTCATTCTCGGCTCCGCCGAAAGGACTCATGGGGTGCACACCGTCGTGTGAGTCGATCCGAGCCGCGCTGGACCGGATTCGCAACCGTCGAGAATCTGCGTGCGTGGGATTATTCGGGTGTCCTCGGTGAGTGCAGTGAGAGTCAGTTGCTGGGTCGTTCGGCATCAGGTGCGGTCGTCGCCGCGTGGTCACGCGGGGACGGGCGTCGAGCGCTTCCGAGAAGAGTTCGAACAGCGCAAGTTCCGCCCGCCGCGGGGTTGCGGTCCCGTGAGCGGCGTAGGCGTTAGCCCGTATCGGGTCGAATGCATCGAAGCCGAACGGTGTTCGGTTTCTGCCGGCAGCATCCCGACGTCATCACCGCGGCTACGACGTCAGGATGCTCCTGCTGACCGCAGCCGAGTCCTGAGGACTTGGATCCGCCGAAGCGGGTGCTGAGGATTTGCATCCGCCCAGCGGCAGTTGACTTCGCGATTAAGACCGAGCCGCGGCGTGGCTCCGTGACAGGAAAGTCCGTCTTGGAAGTCGCGATCGCCCTGTCGGACCTGCTACAGGACGAGCTCGCTGCCGATGGAACCAGCCGCGGTGAGCAGTTGGACGACCAAGAGGTGTCGGCGGCCTCAACTGCTTCGTAGGCAGTATGCTGCCTCATCCCGACGTCTCGTTGTAGTTCACAGCCGAGAGGACGACGCCTTCCGGGTATCGCCGGACCACGACGTCGGAGAAGCCGGCGCACTGGAACAGGCGCTCGAATCCGGACGGCGGCCCCCCGGAGGGCGGCGTGAACGCCGCCACCACCACGGCGCCGCCGCGAAGAACGCGTCGCAGCTGCGACAGACCGGCACCCGCGTCCGGCCAGAAGTGCAGATTGTCCACCGTCAGCGCCGCGTCGAAGGAGTCGTCGTCGAACGGCAGGTTAGCGACGGTTCCGGGCACGAGAGTCATCCGGCCGTAGTCGATCGCGGCGGCGTTGCGTTCGGTGGCCCGCCGGTGCATGAGGTCGGAGGGGTCCACGCCGGTGACATGGCCGTCCGATACTGCCAGCGAGAGGAGTTCGAGCGCCAGACCGGGCCCGAAACCGATTTCAACGACACGATAACCTCGGCGCGGTGCCAACACCTCGACCACCCGTCTGGCCATCTTCCCGCCCGATCGCACCATGAGGTCAGCGCCTCGTTCACCCGCGTCGCCCGCGGGTACTACGAACATGTCGTCCATCTATGCATTGTCTCCTGAGTGGTCACTGCCCGCACGCGACGTCCTCTACGAGGTCGCGCACGGCAAATTCAACACCGAGATCAGCCGCGACCTGTTCATCACCGAAGCCTCCGTCAAGACCCACGTGTTCAAGCTGCTCGGCAAACTCGACCCGCAGGACTGTGGCCAGCTCGCGATCTACGTTCGCCGCACGAACTTGCTGTGATCGGGTCCGAGCATCCGGAGGACGTGACAGATCGGCGTGCGGTCACCGGCTCGGGTCGGCCGATCTGCCTGCAGTCCGCAGCATCTCGAGTGCGGAGCTCACTGCGCGAATGGTGTCGTCGTCGAGAACCGCGCCTATGCGCCGGTCGAGTTCGCGGTCGAACACGACAGTTCCTGCCGTGAGAATCTCGCGGCCGGCCGGTGTCAGGGCGACGAGGGAGGACCGACGGTCTTTGGGGTTTGCTCGGCGGGCGCAGTAGCCCGCCGCTTCGATGCGGTCGACGACCTTGCTGGTTCCTCCGACGGTGATGGCGAACTCGTCGGCGATGCCCTGGACACGGGCGCCGTCGTCGTGGTCGGAAAGGAATCGGAGGATCTCGAACCAGGTCAGGTGCAGGTCGCACTCGGCCCGCAGTGCACCGTCGATCGCGCTCCACAGGTCGATCTCGTACCGGACGAGGTTGTCGAAGAGGGCTGTCTTGTCGTTCGTCATGGCCGTTCCATGTGGTGTGGGTCGATGTGCGGGGTCGGAGCGCGAACCGAGGGTCGCGGGTGAGGTTGCGGCCCTTCACGAGGTCACCTCGATCCGGAACACCAGCTCGTCTCCGTCGGAGGAACCACAGCGGTGCGAGATGGGGGCTGCCGTCTGACCGGACGGTGGCCAATTCCCCGGTGCGTGTTCCAGCCGAGGCGAACGCGCGCCACTGATCCTCGGTCATGATTGGCGTGGTGTCGTGATCCTTCGTCGCGAGGAGGGTGGCTGGGCGTCCGCCGGGCAGGTGCTCAGTGTCCCCAGAATGCGTCCTCGGCGGCAGCGTCGGCGGAGAACAACCACATCTCGACGATCTTGCCGTCTGCGACGCGCAGGAGGTCGACCCCGTCCATGGCCATGCTCTGCTCGCCGCGGCGGCCGGAGAAGTGGATCGAGGCGGCGACCAAGTCGCCGTTGTCCATGTACGAGTTGACGGCGTCGATGGCGAACGTGCCGGCGCTGGTCTCCATCATCGCTCCGAGGAGCGCGAAGACGGCGTCACGGCCGGTGTGGTCGCCGGAGAATCGATGCGAACCCGGCTGGTGCCAGACGATGTCCTCGGCCAGCAACTCGCCGAGTTTGGTCATGTCGCCCGTCTGGACGGCAGTGAAGTAGGTGCGTGCGAGATCGGTGGTGGTGCTCATGAGTGAGTGTCCTTCGTTCGTGGGGCGGGGCAACCCTCGTGTCGGGGCCGTGGCACAACCATGGCATATGCATTCCGTGGAAGCAACTTCCATGTGCGTGTAATCTGACATCGAGTCGGTGCCCCAGCCTCAGGGCTTTCTTCACGGAGACGGCCGGCCCGCCACCGCACTGCATTCCCCGATGAAGGAGAACCGATGACGCGCGACGAGCTCCCCACCACCACGGTGCGCCCCGGAGACGGAGTGCGCGCTCGGCGGGAGCCCGCCGCGGCACACGAGCAGCCGGCAGCGATCGAGGTGCGGGGAGCCAAGGTCCACAACCTCGCCGACCTCGACGTGTCGATACCCCTGCACACACTGGTCGCGGTGGCGGGGGTGTCGGGATCGGGAAAGTCGTCGTTGGCGATGGGGGTTCTGTACGCGGAGGGTTCGCGCCGCTACATCGAGGCACTCTCGACCTACACACGCCGCCGCATGTCGCAGTCCGCTCGCGCCGACGTCGACAGTGTCGAGCACGTACCGGCCGCACTGGCCCTGCGTCAGAGACCCGGCGTACCCAACGTGCGCAGCACCTTCGGCACGTCGACCGAGCTACTCAACGTCCTGCGACTGATGTTCTCGCGGTTGGGTTCTCATTGTTGTCCGAACGGTCACCGACTCGACCCCACGGTCGAGGTCGCCCTCGACCACGAGCTGACGTGCCCGGTCTGCGGAGCCACCTTCCACCCTCCGGGCGCCGAGTCATTCGCCTTCAACTCCGACGGCGCCTGCCCTCGGTGTTCTGGCAACGGCGTCGTGCGCGAGGTGGACGAGCGCATGCTGGTGCCCGATCCGAGCCTGAGCATCGACGCCGGTGCGGTGGCTCCCTGGTCGATGTTCGGTCTCACGGTCATGCCTCGCGTCGTCGCCGAGATGGGCGTACGCACCGATGTGCCCTACGAGGAACTGCGCGCCGAGGAGCGCGACATCGTCATGCACGGCCCGGCGGAGAAGCGGCACATCACCGTTCCCACCAAGAACGGCAAACTGTTCGAGATGGACTTCACCTACCGCAACGCCGTACGCGCGGTGGAGGAAGCGCTGAACAAGGCGACGAGCGAGAAGGGGCTGAGCCGGGTCCACAAGTACATCAGCACCCACACCTGCCCCAGTTGCCACGGCGTGCGCCTCAGCGACGCGGCCCTCCGATCGCACATCGGCGGCATCGACCTCGGTCAGGCCACCGCCAAGACTCTCGACGACCTCACCGGCTGGGTCACCACCATCGAGACGTCACTGCCCGCGGACATGATGCAGATGGCGCGCAACCTCGTCGACACACTCCTCGAGATGGCACGGCGCCTCGTCGGGCTCGGCCTGGGCTATCTGACACTCGACCGCGGCAGCGCCACCCTCTCCACGGGCGAACGTCAACGCGTTCAACTCGCGCGTGCGGTGCGAAACAGAACCACCGGAGTGCTCTACGTGTTGGACGAACCGTCCATCGGACTGCACCCGTCTAATGTCGACGCCCTTCTCGACATCATGCGAGACCTCCTGCGGGACGGGAACTCCGTGGTGTGTGTCGACCACGACGTCCAGGTCCTCCGCGACGCCGACTGGATCGTCGAGATGGGTCCCGGCGCGGGCAGAGACGGCGGACACGTGGTGGCGACCGGCACTCCCGCCGACCTCGGAGACGACCCGGCCTCCCTGCTCGGCGGTTTCCTCGTCGGTCGCGAAGGCATCGTCGTGCGCGATCGCGCCCCGTCCGATCGAATGTTCGCCCGCGGACGGATTCACCTGACCACGCGTCCCCTGCACACCGTTCATGCACTCGCCGTGAACATCCCGTCGGGGCGCATCACCGTGGTGACCGGCGTCTCCGGGTCCGGCAAAACCACGATGGTTCTCGACAGCCTGGTGCCCGCGCTGATCGCTCGCGGCGCCGATGAACGCCCACCCGCACACGTCACAGAATTCGACGCACCGGACATCACGCGCGTCAACGTGGTCGACGCCACCCCCATCGGGATCAACGTGCGCTCCACCGTCGCGACGTACAGCGGGATCCTCGACGACTTGCGCCGCGCCTTCGCGTCCACGGCGGCGGCCACCGAGTCCGGTCTCACTGCCGCCGACTTCTCGTACAACACCGGGTCCCTGCGCTGCCCCCGGTGCGAGGGAACCGGCCAGATCTCCCTCGACGTGCAGTTCCTACCGGACGTCGACATCGACTGCCCCAACTGCTCCGGCACCCGCTACTCCCCGGCCGGCCACGGGATCCGCCGACCTGTCCCGAAGGCCTCCGATCCGGCGGACATCTCGCTGCCGGATCTGCTCTCGTGCACGGTGACCGAGGCGCTCGAGCTCACCACCGACCTCCGGCGCGTCCACACCCGTCTGCAGACCCTCATCGATCTCGGGTTGGGTTATCTCACCCTCGGCGAGGCCACACCCGCCCTCTCCGGCGGCGAAGCGCAGCGCCTGAAGCTGGCCACCGAACTTCGACGCGACCAGGCCGACACTCTCTTCGTCTTCGACGAACCCAGCGTCGGACTGCACCCACTCGACGTCCGCACACTGCTCACCGTCATTGACCGGCTCAACGGCAACGGCGCCACCGTCGTCGTCATCGAACACGACCTCGACATGATCGCCAACGCCGACCACATCATCGACATGGGCCCCGGCGGCGGTGACGCCGGTGGGCGCATCGTCGCCGCAGGCACACCCGACGACGTCGCCGCCGACCCCTTGAGCATCACCGGCCGCTATCTAAACGAGCACCTACGAGCCGGAGTAGCGAACCACGGCCCCCGCGGTCGGGACCGGTGACAAATTCATCGAGACTAACAGGCTTTCAAGCCTTTTGGCTGCCGCATCCTCCGACTGCCTACCTCGTGAATAAGACCGGGCCGCTCTCACTCGGTCCCCGCACCGAACGGAGCACCACCGCCGACGGGCGTGGGTGCGGATCATCAGGCGCTCGCACGGCAGTGCCTCGCATCGGGCGATCGACCCTGCCAGAGGGCTGGTGACGAGTTCGGCTGCGTCCTCGGCGATATGAGCCATCGCGTACTCGACGAGCTGAGTGACCGGGTGCTGCTGAACACGCTGTAGGCCTCGACCCGGCACATGGTGCAGCAACGGTGCAGCGGGCACTGTCATGATTGCCGCGTTGATGCGGTCGAGAGCGCCCTGGTCTGGATCCTCGCCTTCCAGGAACCGGTCGAACAGTGTTCGCAGATCCTGACGCAGGCTCGTCAACTTGCTTTGGCAGTGCTCGAGCAACATCACATCGTCGGACACCAGTCCGCGCTCGATGAGCCATGACGTAGCGGCTGCGGGGTCGCCGAGGTCGTCGACCCGGTGACCTCCCGGAAGAACGACCACCGTGTCGACCAACGCGAGACTCGGATGATCGTCGGTACCGGGTGCTGGCGGCAGCGCAGGTGAGGACACATGCTCATGGTAACGGAAATAATTTACCGTGAGCATGCGGTAGCCTCGACCTCATGGCACAAGCCAATTTCAGACGTGAGAAATGAGTACGACCATGACCGCCGCACCACACTCCGGCACCGCGCCGCTCACCCTCTCGGTCCTCGACAACGCCCTCACCGGGGTCGGCCGGACGGCTCAGCAGACCTACGCTGAGATCATCGAGCTGGCGAAGACGTCGGAACGGTGCGGGTATCAGCGGTTCTGGATGTCGGAGCACCACGCCATGCCCGGCGCGACCGCCTCCTCGCCGCAGATGATGCTGTCCAGACTGACCGGCGAAACCGAACGTATCCGCCTGGGCGCAGGCGGGGTCATGCTGCCCAACCACTCCCCACTGGTGATCGCCGAACAGTTCGGGATGCTGGATACCCTCGCGCCGGGACGAGTCGATCTGGGGCTCGGGCGCGCACCTGGTACCGATCCGGCGACGGCGGAGGCGCTGCGGCGGACCACGGACGGCGAGGACTTCCCCTCCCGGGTGGCGGACGTGATCGGCTTCCTGGGTGACGACTTCCCCCGCGGTCATCGTTATGCCAACGTGCACGCCGTACCCGGCCCGTGGCAGGCGGATCAGAACAGGGTTCCTCGACCGGCCACAGCGCCCCAGGTGTGGATCCTCGGCTCCTCCCCGTACTCCGCCCAGCTGGCGGGCCGACTGGGCCGCCCGTACGCGTTCGCGCTGCAGTTCGGGGACGCAGACGTCGACGGCGCCATGTCGTTGTACAGGAGTACCTTCCGACCGTCCGACGTCCTGGACGAGCCGTACAGCCTCGTCAGCGTCGGAGTCGTCGCCCACGACGATGCGCAGGAGGCGAGCCGCCAGACCACGTCGGCGGCCATGGCCATGCTCCGCATGCTGCAACGGAAGCCGTTCGCACTGATCCCACCGGCCGAAGCCGAGGCCTATGCTGCCACCGCCCGGGAGCAGAACGTTCTCGACCACTACCGGCAGCAGTACGTGCACGGCACCGTCGACACCGTCGTCGACACCCTCGAACAGCTACAGAGTCGAACCGGTGTCGACGAAGTCATGCTCGCCGTTCAGGGACACTCGCGCAGCGCCATGTCCCGCACCGTCGAACTGATCGCCGACCACTACGACATGGCCGAGTCGACCCTCACCGCGGCTGCTCGGTGATCTGACTCCGCGGCCCGACCTCGACCCCGTCAGGCGCCGGCGGCGGTGAGGTGGTCTCGGCAGTCGATGTACTCGAGATAGGCACTGCCGGTGATGGGTTCGCCGTGGAATGTTCCGTGATAGCGGTAATTGCCGACGTAGCCTGCCCCGAGGCCGTAGGTGAGGTCGGTGACGGTGGCGGTGTCGATGGAGATGATTCGTTCGCCGGTGGCGGGATCGGTCAGACTCCACGTCATCGTCGCGGGCAGACGCATGAGTCGTCCCGTGGGGGTGCGCCGCGCCTCGGGTTCGTATGCGGTGACATCGAAGTCGACGCCGACTGTGTGGGCCGAGCCGTGTTCGTCGACGGACCGGATGTACACCGCTTCCTGAACAACGACATCGGCCGGACCGAGCGCCTTCACCAACAGCACCTGGGTCGTGTCGTCGATGTTGAGGACGTGGTACGTGAAGAACAGTGCCGGCAGCCGCCACCTGGTGGACGAGGTGAGGCTGTGCACTCCCACACCGGCGGCATGCTCTACGGTGCACAGTCCCGCGATCTCCGTGCGCCCGCTCGCGTCGTCGATGTGCCCGGTGCATCTGGCCAGGATGCTCCAGTGCGCGTACAGCCCCGGCACATTCGCGAAGTGGGACACCACGTCGGTGGCCGTGATCGACAACGTGACGGAGGCGTCCGGATGGGTGCGCTGCACCGAGTAGTTCGGGTACGACCCACTCATGGTGAGGTCGGATCCGAACCGGAGGTGACTGCCGTCGTCGCGGAAATCGCAGTCCTCGGCCATGGACTGGACGAAGAACTGCCGGGAGGTCATCGCCGCCGTGGCCGAGACGGTGTACACGGTGTCGCGCGGTGTGGTCGCTATGGCCTGGTCGTTGGCGAACAGTGCCACTCCCGGTGTGCCGACGATCGACATCACACCGAACGAGCGATGCGGATCGGGGAGATCGGGAACCATCACCCCGTAGTGCACCCAACTCCGCCCGCGGCCCGAGGGAGGACCCACCGGGGTCTCGGCGTCGAACGGGCGGGTGTTCAGCGAGCGGGTCCGGTTCACCAGCGGCACAACTCTGTCCACCGCAGCCCGCACATGATCCATCGACATGATCGCCACAGCGATACCCTTTCTTCGACCGCGCTCCGCCTCGGTCGAGACGGGCGCTCATCTTCGCACGACACCTGGTACCCGGAGTAACATTAACCCTGTCCGGCGATCCGGTCGTCGGTCGCCATGTCCCCGGTCGGGCGACGGGGGAGAGCAGGGACGGTCGCGACCCTCGGCACGGTACCTGCGAGGTGGCGGCGGTCACACAGCATCGGATCGACTGCGCAGCCCACACCGCTCCGGGTGAAAAGTTGTCCTTCCGTTGACACTTCCCTGACAGTGCGCTGGCAATCGCATCGCGATGCTTGATCTGTCACCGAAAGTGGTTCGGTGACACCAGATCGAGAGGCAAGACCATGCGCACCAAGACCGTCGTCCGCGCCACCTCCGTCGCTGCCGTCGCCGCAGCCGCCGTCGCACTGTCGGCATGCAGCACCGGACAGGCATCCACCCCCGTCGCAGCCGACGCCGACACCGCCGCAGGCACCAACGCCTCCGTCGACGCGGGCGACGAACTCACCCTCGATCGCATCGAGGAACAGTTCGACACCTGGCTCGACACCGTGGCGCAGGGTGACCCGCAGGCGATCAACGCTCTCTACCGAGAGGACGCGGTGCTGCTTCCGACACTGTGGGCCGGTGTGTACAACAGCTCCGACGAGCGACTGGCCTATTTCACCGACTTCGTCACCAAGAAGCCGACCGGCGAGATCGACGAGTCCGTGCCGCAGCTGCTCAGTCCCACGTCGGGGTCGCTGTCCGGTCTCTACACGTTCACGATGGGTGAGTCCGGGGACAAGGTGCCGGCGCGCTTCACCTTCGTCTTCGAGCTCGAGGACGACGGGGATGTCGTGATCGTGGACCACCACTCCTCGAAGCTGCCTGCCTGAACCACCTGACACGGCGCACACCGCCGGGATGGGACCATGACCCGTGCGTGTACTCCTGGTCGAAGACGACCCGTCGATCTCCGACCCTCTGACCGCGGGTCTGCGGCGATACGGCTACGAGGTGCAGCAAGTGACGACGGGGGCGGACGCACTCGCGGCTCCGCTGCCCGACGTGGTTCTGCTCGACCTCGGGCTACCCGACATGGACGGCTTGGACGTGTGTCGTGAAATGCGGCGGAACTCGGCGGTACCCATCGTGGTCATCACCGCACGAGACGACGAGATCGACACCGTGGCCGGTCTCGAGGTGGGTGCGGACGACTACGTCAGCAAGCCGTTCGGGGTGCGCGAGATCATCGCCCGCATCCGAGCGGTGATGCGGCGCACCGGGTCCGACTCCGCGACGTCGGTGGCGGCGCCCCTGTCGCTCGGGCCGATCCTGCTCGACCGCGCTGCCCGCCGAGTGAGTGTGGACGGCGTCGAGGTTCTGCTGGCGCCGAAGGAGTTCGACCTCCTCGCTCACCTCGCCGAGTCGCCGGGCGCGGTGTTCACCCGCGAACAGCTGATGGAGGCGGTGTGGGACGAGCACTGGTTCGGCCCCACGAGAACGCTGGACGTCCACGTCGCTGCGCTCCGGCAGAAGTTCGGCGACGCGCTCGCTCTGACGACCGTGCGCGGCGTCGGTTTCCGCCTGGAGGTCTGATGGTCCGCCGTCTCGTCGCGTCGTATCTCGCACTGGTGGCACTCGCGTTGGCGCTGTTCACCGTTCCCGAGGGCATCGGACTGGTGAACGCCCTGCGCGGCAACCAGGCGGAGGTGGGACTGCGTGAAGCGCGCACCGTCGCGGTCCTGCTCGCGACCGCCGACGCCGCCGGCCCGGACTCGGCGGCGGGAGCGGACCTGGCGCTGCTCACGCTGCGCAGCAACCTCGAGGAGCAGACGGGTGGCCGCGTGGAGTTGCTCTCCGCGGACGGGCAACCTGCACTGGGACGTCCGGTGTCGAACCCTCTCGGAGTCGACATCGGCGCGGCGCTGCAGGGGCAGGAAACCGTGACGCGTACGGACGATTCCGTGCTCGGCGAGTCGGGGCTGCAGGTCACCGTGCCGTCGAAGAACCCGGACGGTACGACGGTCGGAGCGGTGCGTCTGACGTATCCGTCCGCTCCCGTCACCGCGCAGATCAAGGAGCTGTTCGGGTTCCAGCTGATCGTGGCTTCGGCGACGCTGGGCATCGCGGCGGCCGCGGCGTGGTGGCTCGCCAGGTCGATGACGCGTCCGTTGCGGCTTCTCGACGGTATGGCTCGGTCCCTGTCACGCGGGGACTTCGCCGCCCGCACGGATCCGTTGGACGCCGGGCCGGAAGAGACACGTCGGGTCGCCGAATCCATGAACGATGCCGCTCGGCGCATCAGCGACCTGATCGACGCGAAGAGGCAGTTCGTGGCCGACGCGTCGCACCAACTCCGCACACCGTTGACCGCTCTGCGATTGAGTCTCGACAACCTCCAGGACGAGGTGAGCGACCCCGACGCACGGGCGGCCGTGGACCGGTCGATCGCGGACACCGTGAGGATGACGCGACTGGTGCATGACCTGTTGACCCTTGCGCGCGCCCAGAAGCCGATCGACCGTCCGACAACGGTCGACGTTCAGGCCGTCGTCGACGAGCGCCTCGCCACCTGGTCCGCTGCGGCGAGTGCGCATGGCGTGGAACTGGTCTCGTGCGTTCCCGCCGGTACTCGGGCGGTCCTCGGCGACGGTCACCTCGAACAATTCCTGGACAATGTTCTGGCCAACGCGGTCGACGTCGCCCCACCGGGCACCGACATCGTCGTCGACGCCGCGGTCGGGGGTGAGTCCTTGCGCCTGACGATCACCGATAGAGGGCCGGGACTCTCGGCGGAGGACCGGCGCCGTGCGCTCGACCGTTTCTGGACCCGACGCCCGGGTGGATCCGGCCTCGGATTGTCCATCGTCGATCAGCTCGCCCGCGAGAACAAGGGGAGTCTTTCGCTCGAACCGAACCCGGACGGGGGACTGATCGTGGTGATCACGCTACCGACATCGACCCCGCTCCGCACTCGTCCGCGACCGTCCGGTTCGAGCGGCAGCACGTCGTGACCCGGGCCGACGCTGCCACCGTGGGAGGTAGCGGGCGCTCGGTATCGCCGAGTCGGCCGGGTTCGCTGATGTCGAATGGTGCGTCGACGGTCACATCACCTGCCTCCTCGAAGGTGACGGAATCGAGGTTGCGTCGAAACTCCATCGCGCTTCTCACACGCGTGCACTACGCGAGCGGACTCCGGTGACGAAGTCGACGGTGATGAAAGCGAGAAGGGACAGACCCAGGAGCGGCACGAACCACCCGACTGCCACAGTGGCGACGACGAGTCCGACCGCGGCGGCGGGCGGGATGCGCCAGAGGGATCCTCGCTGCGGCGGCCGGCCCACCGGGGATGCGCCACTACGAACGGGTCTGCGTTGGAACCACATTCGATACCCGGCGATGATCATGGTCACCAGGACGGCGGCCACTGCCAGTAGGGCGAGTTGGCTGACGAGCCCGAACAGAACGCCCATGTGCAGGCTGATGCCCCAGGTGGTGAGCTGAGCGGCAAGGGGCCAGTCGGAGAAGCGTTGCACGTCGACGACCCTCTCGGACGCTCCGTCGACGGCGATCGAGTCTGTAAAGAACACCCATGGATCGCGCAGTTGCGCCACCGTGAAGGCGGTGTCGCTCGAGGTGGGGATCGATGCTTCGACGGCGCCGGTGACGTCGTTCGCACGAGCGACGGCGAGGACACCGTCGATCTGCCGGACATCCACCGGCTCGGCTGTCGTCGCGGCATCGGACGTGCCGTGTCCGGTGTGGCCTGCGTGCTGGTCGTCCGAGTGACCGGCGTGACCGGCGTGACCGGTGAGATCGGTGTCCACGGCGGGGGTGGTCCAGCTCAACGCGGATCGTAGGTCGCCGATGTTGGACCCGGCGTGGTTCGACCACGTCAGTCCGGTCGCGGACAGGAATACCAGCCCGACGACGATCCACGCTCCGCTCGCCCCGTGCAGGCCGAGCGTGCGCCGTCGACCGCGGGCGGTGCGGTCGACGGTGAACAGGCGTGCATTGTCGGAGTCCCGACTGCGCTGGCGTCGGTAGCGCTCCACCCAGAGGAATACCCCGCCCAGCGCGACGACGCCGAGCCAGGACGCGGCGAGTTCGCTGTAGAGGCGGCCGGTGTCGCCGAGGTGCAGGGTGCGGTGCAGCTCGCTGAGCCAGGTGCGCAGCGGAAGCGAGCCGGACGAGCCGTAGACCGTCGACTGCCCGACGGGGGCGGCGGTGGCGGGGTCGATGAACACGGCGGCGCGCTCGGACTCGCCGAGGCTCGGATCGGTGAACATGACGCGGGTGGTGTCGCCCGGCTCGGTTGCCGGTCGGACGGCGGCGACGGTGAGATCGGATCGCTCCTGCTGTGCGGAGACGATCTGGTCGGACACCGGTAGTGCGGGTCCGGTTCTGTCGGTGTGAAGCAGGTCGCGGTACACGACGCTCTCGAGTGTGGGTGCGATCGCGTAGAGGCCGCCGGTCACCGCGGCGACGAGGATGAACGGTGCGATGAAGATGCCGGCGTAGAAGTGCAGGCGCAGGATCAGTGGTCGCCACAGCGAGGTGGGCGGCGCTGGGGAAGCCGCGGTGGGCTCGGTCTTCTCGGGTGTGGACATGGTTGTGCTCGATTCCGGTGGTGGCGCGCGCGAGAGCGCCGAGTCTCGACACACGAGATCGGCGGTCGGCGCGGCAGGATCACCCGACGGCGTGCTGCGTCGGGCGCTGTCGAGGAAGGGTTACCGGAGTCGGGCGGGTGGGCCGCGGGTGCCGCGCCCGGAGAGGTCGAGTAGACGCGCGGGTGCGTCGACCCGGTTGACGGGGCGGGCTGGGCGGACCGTGTCGGTGTCGACGGCCGCCACGGCGAGGACGATCGGGAGGATGCGGCGCATCGCTCGTGCGGCGGCGATGATGCCGCGTTCGGCGCCGTGGACGGCGACGGCGCCGATACCGACGGCGACGAGGTGGGCTGCGGCCATGGGGAGATCGAGAAGAGCACCGTGGTGATGGCCGTCCACGACGGTCAGGGTGAGGTGTCCGAGCGTCTGCGCGGCGGCGAGGGCCACGACGAGACGGTTCCTGCCCGCCGGTGTCGACGAGACCATCCACCCGACGCCGACGCAGACCGCGAGCAGGGCGACGGCGGCGGACTGCGACGGCAGTGCCGCCCCACCGAGATCGTGAGCGGCGGCGGTGACGAGCACGGACAGCGCACCGACGACGCCACCGCGCAGAGGCGCACTAGTCGCCGGGGTGCTCACCGCCGACACCCTACCCGGCTGCTACGCAACGTAGTAGTTCTCGCGGTCGGATCGGCACTCCTGTTCTGCGTCTTCGGACCGCGGTGCTGCCGGCCGGACGCCAATTTCCACGCGCTCGCACTGCTCGCGGTGCAACCCCTGTCGCACCGCTGATCCGCACCGTCGTCTCGGTACAGGCGACGAGTCACGGCCGATAGTGTGACCACATGGTCGACCGAGTTCCCCTGAGCCCCACGACGGCACTGCTGGCAGTGGCCAAGGCGTGGGAATCCACGCTGAACGAGGCGCTCAAGGCCATGGGGTTGACTGCTCGCAAGTACGGGATGCTCGCTCACATCGGATCCGCGCCCGGCATCTCGTTCAGTGAACTCGCCCGTCGATCGTCCATCACGGTGCAAAGTGTGCACGTCACGGTCGCCGGTTTCATCTCGTCCGGATTGGTCGATGATCACACGGCGCATTCGGGATCTGCAGCGCACCTCAGTATTTCGAGCGACGGCGAGAAGCTGCTGGCTCGTGCCGCCGACGTGATGAGAACGGTGGACGAGAAATTCTCCGCGGCTGCGCCCGATCTGGCCGATGCGCTGCGCGTGCATGCGGAGCGATGGGCCGCCCGCGATTGGTAGACCTTCAGCTATATTGAAGGTGTGGAAGACCTCATGCTGTCCGCTCACGTCGTGGTGGGCATTCTGTTCGTGGGACCCGTGGCGGTGGTAACGAGCCTGTTCCCCCGGTACGCCCCGGTGTCGATCCCGTCCGTCCGCGAGTCCGGCGAGCGCAGTACCGACGTTGCTCGTGTGCTGCATCGCGTGACTCGCGTGTACGGCACGCTCGCGCTGGCCGTGCCCGTCACGGGTCTGACGCTGGCGCTCGTCCAGGGAAGAACGACCGATACGTGGGTGATTGCGGCGATGGCTCTCACTGCAGTAGCCGGTGGCTTGCTGGCCTTCCGGATCGCTCCGCTGCAGCGAGAGGCGCTGACCTCACCGGACACGGGTGCGCGTCTGCGCCGAATCGGGATGTCGACCGGTGCCTTCAACCTGGTGTGGGTCGTCGTCGTGGTGTTGATGGTCGTACGGCCCGGTGAGACCGCGTAACTCCCGGGCTGCTGCGTGCGTTGTCGATACTCTCGGTGATCGAAACAGTCACCGTCGTAGTACTTCTCGTCAATGTGGTGACGTTCGACGGCAGAGGGTTCTCGCTGCGTACACGAGTGCAGGCTCTGATTCCCGTCCTCAGCGGACCTTTGACGTACCGCAATGTTGCACGTGAGCGTCGGCGCCACAACGCTGCGCCGCGCGACACGTGAGCGTTGCGGTAGAGCCGCGATTCACCCGCGAGAGTTGTCTCCAGCGACCAGTCCTGCTCGTAGGTGGTCGTGGAGATAGTGGCCGGTGATGCTCGAGGGGTCGGCGGCGACGTCGTCGGGTGTGCCGGTGGCGACGATGTGCCCGCCGGCCTTCTCGTCGCGTGTCATCGCTCCCCCTTCGTCGAGTGGTGCGGTGCCGTGCAGATGCCCGTGAGGCCGACACCGAAATGTCTGTATGTCGAGGTTTCGAACAGTGTCCCGCGGCTTCGCCGAAAAGTCGGTACTTCACCTGAAGAATTACGCTGAGCTTGTCTGCTGGCACGTATTCCGCGAAGTTCGCGTGGCCGTGAGAACCTCGGTGGATACCCTGAACGCGCCGGGGGGCACGGGGCACCTCGACGACATTCTCGGGGGCCGCACATGACCGTTCGCACTACACTTTTCGCCATCGCCACCGCGGCACTCACGGCATGGGCACCGTCGCGGTCGCGACGGCGGCCGCTGCTGCACCCGACCTGACCGACGTGCTGTTCGTGGCCAACAACTGGGACGGGACCGCGGACTACCTCACCCCCGACGGCAACCTGACCAGACTGGGTCGGTTGAACGTCGTGCCGGACAAAGAACAGCGCCTCGCGGAGATCTACCGGAATCCAGTGCGTGCCGCGTTCTACTTCGGAATCCGGCAGCTGGTGGGCGAGGGGCACGACCAGTACGCCGACGACATGTACACATCGAAGGACGGCAGGAAGCTGATCGTCTCGCGGCCCAGCTTCGCCGACGTCGTCTCCCTCGACATCGCAACCGGTGCGATCGATTGGCGGTTCGCCGTCGACGGCCAGCGCGCCGATCACATGGCCATCTCGGATGACGGCACCCAGGTCGCTGTCTCGGCGTCGACGGCCAACACGGTGCACATCCTGGATACGGCGAACGGCCGCGAGATCGGCAGATTCCCCACCGGCACTTCCCCGCACGAGAACGTGTACACGAAAGACGGCCGATACATCATCAACGCGAGCATCGGCCGCGTCGAGTCACCCCTCGACGCGCCCGCTCTCGGCGTGACCAAGTTCCCGCGCTGGATCGCCTTCTACGACAGGACCACCGGGGCCGTCACACGCCAGATCGATATCGGGCGCAAGCTGGCCGAGGCCGGGCACCCCGACATGAGTTCGTCCGTCCGCCCGATGACGCTCTCGCCGGACGAGTGTTTCCTCTACCTGCAGGTCTCTTTCTTCCACGGCATCGTGGAGTACGACCTGCAGCAGGACCGGGTGACCCGGGTGGCGGATCTCCCCATCACCCCTGCGGCGGCGGCACTTCCGCGCGAGTCGTACCTGCTCGACTCGGCCCATCACGGCATCGCGATGAACACCGCGGGCACCAAGATGTGCGTCGCGGGAACGATGTCGGACTACGCCACCGTGGTCTCGCGGGACACCCTGACGGCGGGGCCGCTGGTGACGTCCGGTGAGAAGCCCTACTGGTCCACGCGCAGTGCCGACGGTCAGTACTGCTTCGTGTCGTGGGCGGGAAGTGACAAGGTCTCGTCCATCTCGTTCGATACCGGTCTGGAAGTGGGCAGCGCGGTGGTCGGCGACCATCCGCAGCGGATGCGTACCGGCGTCGTCAGCAGCTCGATCATCGGCTGATCCTTCGCCGGACGCGCACACAGTGCGTCAGACGTCCAGGTCCGTCAGCCATTGCTGCACGGTGCGCGGGGTGATACCGAGCAGGTGCTGCGCGGACCTGTCCGGGGTGATGACCTCACCGGGCAGCGTGTATCGGTGGTGGTAGGACTCCACGACGGGCCCGGCGGCTCCTGCCCCGAACAGGGGAGTGATGAGGTCGCCGTAGTGGTCGGGGGTGATGGCGCGGAAGGTCACGGGCCGGTCGAGGTACGCGGCGAATCCTGCGGCGACGTCGGCACCGACGAGGCCGGGCAGTGCACCGACCGACACGACGCCGGTGACGGTGTGGTCGGTGAGCAGACGAACGGCGACGTCGGCGATGTCGAGGTGTGAGCTCCAGGACACGGCGTAGTCGTCCCGGATCGGGTACATGAGGACGCCGTCGTCGCGTACCGGACCGAGGGAAATGGGGAGCAGGAAGTTCTCGAGGAACACGCGGGGCTCGATCACGGCATGGGACACGCCGCTGTCGGCCAGCTCGCGGGCGAGGACCTCGGGAGCCGACGTCGGCGCGGTGGAGTCGTCGATGGTGGATCCACTGGTGGAGAACACGACTCGGGCAGGGCGCGCGCGCCGGACGGCTTCGGCGACGGCGCGGGCCGCGGCCATCTGGACGTCGAGGGGACCGATGGGGATATGGACGAAGACGCCGTCCGCGCCGGTGTAGGCGTCGACGAGCGTGTCGACGGAGGTGTAGTCGACGGCCACCGCCGGGCCCTCGACGGATGAGGTGTCGCGGACAGCGGCGGTGCCGGAGTGGCCGGCCGCGGTGAGTGCGGTGAGGACGGGAGAACCCTGAGCGCCCGTGGCGCCGTGAACGATGTAGGTCATGAACCCATTAGTGCATGCGATGCAGTGGTTACATCAAGTGCACTGGCTGTAACGTGGGGATACATGAGACCGATCGCGTTCGAGGACTGCTCCGTCGAGACCTGCGGAGTGACGCGGTTCCTGAGTCTGCTGGACGGCCCGTGGGCCACGTTGATCGTGCGCGAACTGTTGGGTGGTCCCCACCGGTTCGGCGAACTGCTCACTGCACTCGACGGAATCAGTGCCCACACGCTGACCAATCGTCTGCGCAAGTTCGAGACCCACGGGTTGCTCGTACGGACGGTGTACCCGGAGATTCCGCCGCGGGTGGTCTACGAGCTCACGCCGCTGGGGCAGGGGCTCCGGCCGGTGTTGGACGCCATGAACGAGTGGGCCATGACCGTGCCGATCGCCGGTGTTGGCGAACGCGCCTAACCCGTGTCGGAACCGACTTCGCCGACCCCGGCGATCAACTGTTCACGCGCACGCGCGACCCGTGAGCGGACTGTGCCGATGGGGCACCCGCACACATCAGCCGCCTCCTGGTAGGACAGCCCGAGCACCTGCGTCAGGATCAGTGCCTCGCGTCGGTCCGCGGGCAGATCGGCCAGCATCATGCGAACTTCCACCAGGTCCTCCGCGACGTTCGATCCCGTGGAGGCACTCTGCGCGGAATCCGCCACGGCCACCCAGTCGTCGCTTCCGACGAGCCGCGGGCGAGCCATCGCCGACCTGACCTGATCGACCACCACGCGTCTGGCGATGGACAGGAGCCAGGTGCGCGCGGAGGACTGCGCCGCGAACCGCGGGAGGGATGTCATCGCGCGGAGGTACGTCTCCTGCGTGAGATCGTTCGCGGCGGACGGGGAGCTCAGATGGGCGACGAATCGCCACACGTCACGCTGTGTCTCTCGAACGAAGGACTCGAGTGCGCGGTGATCACCTCGGCCGGCGGCGAGCGCCAACTCGGTGGTGTGCGCGTCGTGCTCGGCTCGGGAACTCACACCTTCAGTATAGTTGATGACCTTCAGCGTTATTGAAAAGGCCCGTCGGGAACTTTTCCGCCGTCCCGGGCGACCATTGACTCGTGGACTGCACACTCGCGCGAGAAGCGTTGTCGGCGCGCATCGACGGCGAACGGGAGCCCGTTCCGTCCGCCCGGACCGACGAGCACCTGGAGTCCTGCGCCCGGTGCCAGAACTGGTACGCCTCCGCGACCGAGCTGACGCGCAGTCTCCGTGTCGGGTCCGCCCCACGCACCCCGGATCTGACACCGCAGATACTCGACGCCGTCGGCGTCCGTGCGCCGCGCGGTCGTCCCCGTCGCGTGGCGCGGTGGGTGTGCCGAGACCATCCGTGGAGAGCCGCCCTCGTTCTCGTGGCCATGGCGCAGATCTCGCTCGGCGTCGTACAACTCCTCGGAGTGGGACACACCCCTGCGGCCGACCCCATGGCGATGGGTCACGAGTCGATGGCCGGACACCTGTTCAACGAGAGCACCGCGTGGAACATCGCTGTCGGGATCGGATTCCTCGTCGCCGCGTGGCGACCGGCAGCGTCGGCAGGCTTGATGCCGGTCCTGGTCGCCTTCACCGGGCTGCTGGCGGTCTTCGTGATCACCGACTCGATATCCGGCCAAGTGACCGTCCAACGCGTCGCGTCCCACGCCATCATCGCCGTCGGTGTCGCGGTCGCCGCGATGGTCCGGCGCAGCGCGAACGGGTCGACATCACCATCACCGCAACGCTTGTCGCACAGCGACGACGAGGGCGTCATCGTTCCGGACGGCGCGCGCCAGGGGCGCCGACGCGGCCACCTGCGAGACGCCGACGACTCCGCCGCGTGACATCCCCACTCCACCGAAACCGCAGTGTCGAACGAAAGAGCTGATCACCATGTCCGTCGGCACCCACCAGAACACTGACATCGCCGACGATGCGACGTCCGTGCGTGTCGCACTCGCCGTCGAGGGCATGACGTGCGGTGCCTGCGCCAACCGGATCGAGCGCAAGCTCAACAAGGTCGACGGGGTGAAGGCCTCGGTGAACTACGCCACCGCGGTCGCCACCATCGAGGCTCCGCCGTCCGTCACCACAGCAGACCTGTGCGGGATGGTCGAGGCCGTCGGATTCACAGCCGCGGAGTTCACCGACGACACCCGCGTCGACACCACGGCCGAGGACGCGCATTCCCGAGACCTGTTCCGCCGTCTCGTCGTCGCCCTGGTTCTGTTCGTTCCGCTGGCCGATCTGTCCATCATGTTCGCCGTCGTGCCCGACACACGCATCACGGGGTGGCAGTTCATCCTGCTGGCGCTCGCTGCCCCGGTCGTCCTGTGGTCGGCGTTGCCGTTCCACCGGGCAGCGTTGTCCGGATTCGCGCACCGCACCACCACGATGGACACGTTGGTGTCCACGGGCATCATCGCGGCCACCGGGTGGTCCGTCTACTCGATGTTCTTCCAGACCTCCACGGCGGATCAGACCCGGGGCATCTGGGCGGCCATCACGTCGAGCGATGCGATCTACCTCGAAGTGGCAGCCGGCGTCACAGTGTTCGTACTCGCCGGCCGCTACTTCGAGGCAAAAGCCAAACGCCGCGCCGGCGGCGCCCTTCGAGCTCTCGCCGCTCTGGGAGCTCGGGATGTCTCGGTGCTCGTCCGCGGTGGCGGCGAACTACGGATTCCCGTCTCGGAACTGAAGGAGGGGCAGCAGTTCGTCGTCCGTCCGGGGGAGGTGATCGCCGCGGATGGTCTTGTCGTGGACGGACACTGCACTGTCGACACCAGTGCCATGACCGGTGAGTCGCTTCCCGTCGACAAGGAGGTCGGCACGGCGGTGACCGGCGGCACCGTCGTGCTGGACGGACGTCTCGTCGTCGAGGCCGCCGCGGTCGGGGCCGACACCGCGCTGGCCGGCATGATCAGGTTGGTCGACGCCGCCCAGTCGGGCAAGGCCGATCTGCAGCGCCTGGCGGACCGCATCTCCGGCATCTTCGTTCCCGTGGTGTTCCTGCTCTCGGCCGCGACATTCGCCGGATGGGTTGTCGGCAGCGGCGACATGAACGCAGCGGTCAGCGCTGCACTCGCGGTCCTGATCATCGCCTGTCCCTGTGCGCTGGGCCTGGCCACACCCACAGCGTTGATGGTGGCCTCCGGCCGCGGGGCGCAACTGGGGGTGTTCATCAAGGGACATCAGGCGCTGGAGGCCACACGCACGGTCGACACCGTCGTCTTCGACAAGACCGGGACCATCACTACCGGAGCGCTGACGTTCGAATCGATCGTCGTCGCTCACGGGGAGAACGAGGACGATCTGTTCCGACTCGCCGGAGCCGTGGAGGTCGCATCCGAGCACGCGATCGCGGCCGCGATCGTCGGCGCCGCTCGTGACCGACTGGGGACACTTCCGTCGGTCGACGATTTCGTCGCGCTCCCCGGACTGGGGGCACGAGGGCTCGTGGACGGCCGAGCCGTGGAGATCGGACGGCGGCGATTGTTCGAGGACAGGCAGTGGCCCGTTCCCGGAATTCTCGCCCGTGCACAGCACGAGAGTGAGCAACTCGGAGCGACAGCCGTCTATCTGGCAGTCGACGACCGAGTGCGGGCAGTTCTCGTCGTCTCCGACACGGTCAAGCCGTCCGCCGCGGCGGCCGTCGCGCAGCTGCACGCGCTCGGGCTCCGCACTCTGCTCGTCACGGGAGACAACGCCTACGCCGCGCAGGCAGTCGCCGACGCCGTGGGCATCACCGACGTCGTCGCCGAGGTGCTCCCCGAGGGCAAGGTCGAGATCGTCTCGTCGCTGCGCGAGAGCGGCCGCACGGTCGCCATGGTGGGCGACGGCATCAACGACGGACCGGCCCTCGCCACAGCGGACCTCGGTCTGGCGATCGGTGCGGGGACCGATGTCGCCATCGGCGCCGCCGACATCGTCGTCGTCCGGGACGACCTCGGTGCTGTGGTGGATTCCCTGGGCCTGGCGAAGGCCACGCTCGCGACGATCAAGGGAAACATGGTGTGGGCGTTCGGCTACAACGTCGCCGCCATCCCCGTCGCAGCGGCCGGACTGCTCACTCCGCTGCTGGCCGGGGCGGCCATGGCGTTCTCCTCGTTCTTCGTCGTCTCGAACTCTCTGCGACTACGCCGTTTCACAAGCTCCAACTCGGTCACCGGCGAGCGGGAATCGCCGCGCTGAGGGTTCGCGGGAACTTTCTCGATGGAGCGGCCGACTTCTCTTCCGTCACCACTCCACGAGAAGAGAGAACCACATCGTGTCCAAGACCGACCGTGCCCAGCGTAATGTGCTGGCGGAAGCCGAACGCAGACGTTCGGTGCTCATCCGCGCCGGAATCACCGCCGCCCTGGTCGTTTTCGCGCTGATCGTGGGCATCGTGGTCATCTCCGGCCGCGACACCCCCGGCGCAGCAGCTGCGCCGGCGTCGGTCACCGACACCGGCGCCCTGCGCGCAGCCGAGCCCGACGTCGAGACCCTCGGCGGCGGGCAGACACCCACACGAGTCCTGACGATCTACGAGGACTTCCAGTGCCCGAGCTGTCGAGCCTTCGAAGCCACCTTCGGTAGTGCTCTCGACGAGCTCCGCACGAGCGGGGCCGCGGCGATCGACTACCAGCCGATCGCAATTCTCGACAGGATGTCGACCACCGACTACTCCACACGCGCTGCCAACGCGTCGCTGTGCGTGGCTGATTCGTCGATGGACAACTGGCTGCGCTTCCATTCGTCAGCCTACGAACAGCAGCCCGCCGAAGGTGGTGCCGGACTGACGGACGATCAGCTCACCGAGATGGCAGTGGCGGCGGGTGCACCCGAGACGGTCGGCGAGTGCATCGCCGACGGAACCCACACCGACTGGGTCGCCTCCTCCACCCAGTCGGTGCTAGAGACCAACGTGAATTCGACTCCGACCGTCCTGCTCAACGGCGAACCCCTCCAGCTGACAACCCCCGAGGCACTGACCGCCGCCGTGCTCGCGATCTCGTGACCGACGTCCTCGCGAGCACCGAGGTGTCCGGACGCCCCCCGCTCGGCCGCATCGCGGGCGGGGGGATCCTCGTCGCCGGGGCGATCGGACTCCTGGCGGCGCTGGTGTTGGTCATCGAGCGATATCGGCTGTTGCTCGATCCCAGCTATGTACCGTCCTGCAGTCTCAACCCGGTTCTGTCGTGCGGGTCGGTGATGACCACGCCGCAGGCCGCGCTGTTCGGCTTCCCCAACCCCATCCTGGGAATCCCCGCGTTCACGGTGGTGGTGGTGACCGGCATCCTCTGTCTCGGCGGTGTCCGTGTCCCGCGGTGGTACTGGGCGGGGTTGGCGATCGGACTGTCGGTCGGGGTGGTGTTCTTGCACTGGTTGATCTTTCAGAGCCTGTACCGGATCGGCGCACTGTGTCCCTACTGCATGGTCGTGTGGGCGGTCACCGTGCCGCTGTGGGTCGTCGCGGTCTCCCGCGCGACGCAGTGGGCACCGTTCGTCAGATGGAGATGGACCATCGTCGCCCTCTGGTTCACCGCAGTGATCCTGCTGTGCGGGGAACGATTCCTCGACTACTGGCAGACCCTGCTCTAGCTCGGATACGGCACTGTCCCAGCCGCATCGACGCCGACGACGACCGCGAGCAGGGCAATCGCCAGGATTCCGACCAGTCGCGCGTCCCGCCGGTGTTCGACCCGTGCTCCCAACCACGACGCCAACGCGACGAGAACGACGAGAACCACGAGATGGACGTCGATCATGCGCGCACGTTCACCTTCGCGCTCTGGACAACTGGGCCAGCATCGCGTTGTAGGCCGCGAGCTCGTCGTCGTCGGTGCGATCGGCTGCCCGGTCCTCCCGCACCTCGGTCTTCCTGTCCTGGCGCGCCCACTGCGTCACCAGAGCGAGGACGACCATCACCAGCGGGACCTCGCTCGACGCCCACGCCAAGCCCCCGCCGAAGCGCTGGTCACTCGCGAGGTCCTGGACCCAGGGGAGGTCGAGGTATCGGTAGAACGTACCGCCGATGAGACGGTCCATCGTCATCACCGCGATACCGAAGAACGCGTGAAAGGGCATGGCCGCGAACAGCAACGCCAGCCGACCGAGGTGCGGTAGACGCTTCGGGCCCGGATCGATCCCGATGATGACCCAGTAGTAGAGGTATCCGGTGACGATGAAATGGATGTTCATGAGTTCGTGACCCCAGTGGTACCGCACCAATTCGTCGAACAGTGGGCTGAAGTACACCGCGAACGGTGAGAGCACGAACAGTCCGACGGCGACAGCCGGGTTGGACAGAACTCGAAGTAGCGGTGAGTGCACGACCATGACGATCCATTCGCGCGGCCCGGGGGCGTTGCCGTCCCGCGCGGCCGGCAGTGCACGGAGCGCAAGAGTGACCGGCCCGCCGAGAACGAGCAGCACAGGAACGAACATGTTCAACGTCATGTGCACGCCCATGTGGACGCCGAACATCGCCGAACCGTAGGCGCCCACCCCGGAACTGGTCGCCACCAACAGGGTCAGGCACCCTGATGCCCAGGCGACGGTGCGTCCGAGCGGCCACGGGTCGCCGCGCCTGCGCAGGCGGACGACGGCCCACCCGTACAGCCCGGCCAACAGGACCGCGCCTGCGCCGGTGACGAAGTCGAAGCGCCAGAACGAGGCGAACTGCGAGAGCGACGGGGGACCAGTGGGCTGAAACCCGAGAAAGACGTCATAGACGGTGGACGCGGTGACCAGAAAAGCCGGAGCAGGCCGCACGGCCATGAGCACGACCAGCGCCCAGACGAACACCAGGATCACCGACGACGCCTGTGCCGACACTCGCATGTACCGATCGGACGGAGGACGCCGAACAGCCGCAGTCACGGCGAGGACCGCGGAGACCAGGACGAGTGCCCCTGCCACGAGGGCGAATCGGCCGTACTCCGAATTGAACACAGCTCCCGACGGAAGGAGGATGACGGCCACCACGATCGCTGGTCCCACGGTGAGAACCGCCGCGCACGAGGCGACGACACGATGCCGGGACACGGCCAGGTCGCATTCGCGCGCGTCGCGTCCGTCCACGCGCAGGATCATCGAGCGCAACGAGATCGCGGCGCCGGTCCACACGGAGAAGGCGACCATCGCCACGATGACTGCGCTGGTACCGATGTCGTGATCGCGGCCCTGCCCGGCGTTGCCGATCACCCAGGCCGGGAGAATCCCGATCACGGAGACAGCGGCCGACGCGGCTAGCGGTACCCAGTTCAGAGTCCAACGCGTGAGGACGACCACGGCGAGAGCGGCGACTGCGCTCACCATCCACGCCTTCGGTGCCTCGTTCGGCGCCACGAGGTCGAGAAGTGCGCCGCGCCGCACGGCATCGCCCAGACCGATCCCGGTGGCATCCGCCGCGGACACCGGAATCAATGCTGCGGACGACATCAGCCAGACGGAGCTGGAACGCGCGGCGATCAACAGTGCCGCATAGCCCTCCGGGCCGATGCGCCCGGACTTGGTGACCCGTGTGCAGGTGAGTGCGTGCACCAGCGCCCCGAGCGTGACCGCGCCGGACAGGGCAGCGACGAACCGCAGCACCACGTACAGCTGGGAGGTGACGATGCCGGGATACGAGTCTCCGCTCGCGAGGTAGCGGGTGTCACCGGAGACCGCGGTGACCGACACGACGAGGCCGACTGCGACGACGATCGTCGCAGTGAGCACATGGGTCGACAGTGTGCGAGAGGGCCGCGACGACGCGTCTCCTGACGAACGCATCCCCGGTGTCATCGGCCGCTGCACTGGTCACGGTGGGTCGAGGAAGACGTCACATCACTCCCATCATGATGGCCATCCCGCCGGCCATGGCCACCTCGCACGCGGCGGCGACGGTCTGCGGCTGGTACACGCGTCCCACGGTGGCCACTGCACCGCGCTCCGCGGTGGTGGGGGCCAGGGCGGCGTCCTGTTCGACTGCGAACATGCGGTGGAGCCAGAGGATCGCGGCCGCGGCGAACGCCAGCGTCAGAGCGAAAGATACGAGGGAGACCCACTCCGAACCCGCGCTCGTCCGAGCAGAAGTCTCCATCGCCGCGTGATGGGCGTGCGCGGACGCGTCACCAGCCATCGAATCGCCACCGGAATGATCGTGTGCGGCGGTGTCGGGCAACCACCCGGCCATGACGACCACCATCCACACCATCGCGGCCATCATGAATGCGTGATAAGCGGCCATCACGGGACCATGACGACCGACGTCCACCCGTCGCCGCACACTCGCGAGAACACCCTGCGCGGCCGTGAACACGAACCACAGGGTGGCCGCACCGAAGAAGACGCCCTGGGGGAGCAGGGGTACAACAAGGCCCCACGGCCACGCCATCGCGATCATCGCCACACACATCGCCAGGTGCAGGCCATGATCGATCACACCGCGGGTCCGCCCGACGTGGGCCAGCCGCGACACGCAATAGCCGGCGGCGGCGACGAACAGGGCCGTACAGATCCAGCGCAACGTGCCATCGGCGATCACGACCGGTCCTCGTCCACGATCGAGGTGGGCATCACACGTGGCTGCATGCGCGGTTCGTTCCTCTGCTCGGGCCGCACGGGCGCGTAGGCCCGTGATCGTCCACCAGTGGTCGGGTGCCGCGTACCGAAAGTTCCCGACAGTCCCGGTTCGACTCGACGACCGCGCTCTCGAAGCCGAAACCGATGCACCACAACCGCACTCGTCCGGACGAATTCCCGACGGAGGGGAACCCGACCGCGCCCACAGCCGACTACCGAGGCATGAACACTCGTACCTTCTCGACGGCGCTCGTCGCTGTGGCCCTGGTGGCGTCCGCGTGCACACGGACCGTGGACGCACCCGATCCGACGGCGGACGGAGGTGCCGTCCGGCCCGCGCCCTTCCCCGTCACGGTGGCGGACTGTGCCGGTGAGCCCACCACGTTCGACGGGCCACCGGCGACGGTGGTGACAGCCAATCTGGCCGCACTCGAGCTGGTGATCCGTCTGGGGCGGGCGGACAGTGTCGCCGGAACCGGGTGGGCGTCCGGAGTGTCCACGCTCCCGGACGACGTCCGCGAGGCCGCGGAGACGGTTCCCGTGTTGTCGACCGGTGGCATTCCCAAGGAGGTCCTGCTCACCACCGGAGCGCAGGCGTACATCGACGCCTTCGGATCGATGCAGATGATGGGGGGAGACGGATTGTCCGAGGAGGAGATGGCCGCTGCCGATATGCGACACGTGGTGCTGTCGTCGAGTGCCTGCGCAGCGACACTCCAGGGTGCCCGCACGGACCTGGACGCCGTCTACCGCGACATCGAGAGCATCGGCGCGATCCTCGACGCATCTGCCCCCGCAGCCGACCTCGTGGCCGACATGAAGGACACGATCGCCGAGGTCGCCGTCGCACATCCACCGCGGGACGACCGGCCGACAGTGTTCTACTACTCGCCGGACCACACCACGCAGGGGATGACCACGGTCGGCGGTAAGCAGATCGCGAACGCCATCTACGAATTGGCCGGAGCCCGTAACGCATTCACCGACGATGCGACGAGCATGCGACCGGTGTCCTGGGAAGACGTCATCGCCGCCGACCCTGATTTCATACAGATCGCTGTCAGGAACAAGGCATCCGCCGCGGAGCAGTCCGCCGAGTACGCTGCAGCGCTCGAAACTCTCCGCAGCGATCCGCGAGCGCGTGACCTTCGCGCCGTCCGCGAGCAACGTTTCATCGACCTGGGTGCGGAGGAGACCACGCTCCCCGGCATCGCCAATGCGGCCGCCGTGGCGACCATCGCGAACGCCGTCGATGGTTCGTGACCGCGGTGCCGCGCTGCTCACCGGCGCCACCACGGTCCTGCTCGTCGCGGGATTCACACTGGCGGTGAGCTACGGATCGACGTCGGTTCCCGTGTCGACCGTGTGGTCGACCGTTCGAGGAGGTCTGCTCGGTACACCCTTCGCCCCCGGCACGATCGATCTCATCGTGTGGCAGGTGCGCATCCCGCGCCCCATCCTCGCCGTCGTCGTGGGTGCCGGTCTGGGGACGGTCGGGGTCGCCGTGCAGGCGCTGGTGCGCAACGATCTCGCGGATCCGTACCTCCTCGGTATCTCCTCGGGAGCCTCCGTCGGTGCCGTGTGGGTGTTGGTGTTCGGGGGTGGCGTCGTCGGGACGCTCGTCGGCATCATCGGATCCGCGGTGGTCCTTCCCGTCGCGGCGTTCCTCGGTGCTCTCATCGCCCTCGCAGTCGTGTGGTCGGTGACCAGAGCCGCGGGCGGCATCGGCGGAACCTTCGGGCCCACCCGACTCATCCTGACCGGAGTCACCGTCGGCCAGATCCTCACCGCGATCACCAGTTTCATGGTGCTGCAGACCGACGACCAGGCGCAGACCCGCAGTGTCCTGTTCTGGCTGATGGGCTCGCTCGGCGGGGCCACCTGGTCGCAGCTACCTGTCACCGTCATCGGGGTCGCACTCGGCGCGGCAGTGCTCTACGGCCGTGCCCGCCACCTCAATGCTCTCGCGCTCGGCGACGAGACCGCGTCCTCGCTGGGGATCTCCGTGCTCCGTGTCCGCCGTGAGGTGTTCGTCGTCGTCAGCCTGATGACGGGGGTCATCGTCGCCGTGTCGGGAGCGATCGGATTCATCGGGTTGCTCGTCCCTCACCTGTGCCGCTTCGTCGTCGGTGTCGACCATCGCCGGCTGCTTCCCGCTGCGGCTCTGGTCGGGGCGACGCTGATGGTGTTCGTCGATCTGTCGTGCCGTGTCGCAGCGCGTCTGGTTCATCAGGAACTGCCAGTGAACGTGGTCACCGCCGCGCTCGGAGGCCCGGTCATGCTCGTACTTCTCATGACACGGACCGGCCGCCCATGACCGACACCGGACCACCGCCCGTGCCGCTGTCGATCGAGAAGTTGTCGGTTCGACTGTCCGGCAACGACATCGTCTCCGATGTCTCCGTCCTCGCTCGGGCAGGGTGCATCACCGGGATCGTCGGGCCCAACGGCAGCGGCAAGTCGACCCTGCTCCGCACGGTCTACCGCCACGTGTCACCGACGCACGGGCGCATCGTCGTCGGTGATCGCGACCTGTCGACCATGTCCACCGAAGCGTCGGCCCGCCTCGTCGCCGCGGTACCGCAGGAACGAGAGGGCGCACCGGGTGCGACCGTACGTGACGTCGTCGCCCTCGGCCGGATCCCGCACCAGTCGAGCTTCCGCCGCGAGTCGTCGGAGGACCGCGCGGTGATCGATCGAGCTCTCGCCGATGTGGAGATCGAGGATCTCGCAGCCAGGACCTTCCAGTCGTTGTCCGGTGGGGAGAAGCAGAGAGCGCTGCTGGCTCGATGCTTCGCTCAGGGGGCCGGGGTGTTCGTGCTCGACGAGCCGACCAATCACCTCGACCTAGCGCACCAGGTACAGATGCTGGCGCTGCTCGAGCGCACGGGCTGCACGTGCCTGATCACGCTGCACGATCTCGGCGTCGCCGCTGCGGTGTGCGACGAGGTGCACGTGTTGTCGAAGGGCGCCATCGTGGCGTCGGGTCCGCCCTCGGCGGTCCTGACCGGTGCGCTGCTCCGAGACGTGTTCGGCGTGCGTGCGGCAATCGGAAGACATCCGCTCACCGGAGGCGTCCAGATCTCGGTGGACTATCTGAGCGAAGCGACGTGACGGTGAGCCCGATCGTCCGCAGCGGTGACCGTTGGATCGTCGTCGTCGCTGCCGGGATTCTCTCCTTCACGGCGATGATGGAGATGTCCGCGTTGAATCTCGCACTGCCGGCGATCGCCCGACACACGGGGACGACGACGACGGTCGCGCAGATCGCCATCATCGGATATCAGGCGATGCTGACGATCTGCCTGATTCCGGCCGGGCGTTTCCTCGCCGCGCACGACGCGCGCCGCACTGTCCTCGGCGCACTGACTCTCTTCGCCGCCACCGGAGTGCTCGCCGCGTTCGCGCCCGGCGACGAGATCGGCATCGTGTGGACCACGGCGTGGCGAACGCTGCAGGGTGCGGCGGCGGCGGTTCTGTTCGTCTGCATGCCGCTTTTGTCGACGGGAGCGGTGTCCCCGCAGCGTCGAGCTCGTGCCCTGAGCGTGACCACAGGACTCGGGTCACTCGGGATCGTGATGGGCCCGGTTCTGGCCGGTCCGCTCATCGACAATTTCGGTTGGCAGTCCGCGCTGCTCCTCAAGATTCCGGCGTGTGTCGCCGCCGGGTGGATTCTCGCGCGGACGCCGCCGTGGTCGCTCGCCGGGGCACGTGGCCGACCGCCGCGGAGCGACGGTGGCCGGCCGGAGGACGAGACACCGACGAAACACATCGTGCTGGCTGTGGGTCTGGTCGCGAGTGCTGCATCCGTGGTCCCGCTGGGGGTGTCGATCGCCCTGCAAGCGGCAGGCGGGTCCGCCACCGACGCAGCGATGGTCATCATCGTCCAGGCGGCCGCCATGGCTGCGGTCGGTCTCGTCGCGGGCATGCTCGCCGATCGCATCGGACCGTCTCGACTCGTCGTGATCGGGGTTGCGGCGGTGACTGTCGGACTCGTCGCGATGGTCCTGCACCGCGGCGACTGGAGCATCGGCGAGCTGGCATGGCGATTGGCGCTGGTCGGGGTAGGCATGGGGCTCTACGGAGGCCCGGCGCAGGCGTGGGTGATGTCCTCGGTCGCTCCGGCACGGGCCGCGATCGCGGCATCGCACATGCAACTCGCCAGAACCACAGGCTTCATCGTCGGGCCTCTCATCGCGGCGTCGCTCTGGACGGCGCCCGTCGTACCCAATCCTGCTCTCACCGTCGCCGCCGCGGTCGCCGCGTGCGCCGCCATCCTGCTCGCCCACCACCGAACTCACCATCGCACCACGTCACGAGAGGACACCCGATGACAGACCGCACCCTGCTGGACGGATCTCGCTACCGCGCCGACCCGTATCCGTTGTTCGCAACCCTGACCTCGTCCGGGACCGTGCACGCGGTCTCCTTCCCGGCGCTCGACGCCTGGCTGATCACCGGACACGCCGCTGCACGACGTGCGCTGACGGACCAACGACTGGGGAAGGACCACGTCAGAGCGAACTCCGAGTTCCTGGCCAAGGCGTCGATCATGCCCGAGCCGCAACGATCCCGGCTGCAGAAGCACCTGCTCCACAGGGACGAACCGCACCACACACGGATGCGATCACTGGTCACAGACCACCTCTCGGCACGCCGATCCGAAGCCCACCGCGATGCGATCAGAGCCGACATCGATGCTCTGATCGACGCGATGCCGGCGACGGCCGACGATCGATCGGTGGATCTGGTCGCTGCCGTCGCCGAGGCGCTGCCGATGCTCGCCCTCGCTCGCGCGATCGGGCTACCGGATCATCTGCGGGACCGATTCGAGCCCGAGTGGCGGACCGTCGTCGCTCCGGTTCCGCCAGGACACCCGCGACGAGAGCGCTACGAGAACAACCTCGTGGAACTGCAGGACTACATCGACGACGTGGTACGCGAGGCCCGTGACGAGACCGTGCTCGGCGACATCGTTCGCGCCGCCGACGCAGCGATCATCACTGTGCAGGAACGAGACTCGATGATCTTTCAACTGTTCGCCGCCGGCCAGGATCCGGTGGCCGCACAACTCGAACTGGCCCTCGTCGGAGTACTCGAACGCCCGGCCGTTCTCCAGCAGCTTCGGAACCACCCCGACCTCGTACCGTCCGCCGTCGAAGAGCTGCTCCGCCACGATTCGGCCTTCAATCTGACGACGTGGAGGTTCCTCGAGGCGGACGATCACATCGACGGTGTGGCGGTGCCGGCCGGTGACTCGGTCATCGTGGCTCTGGGAGCGGCCAATCGGGACCCCGAGGTCTTCGAGTGTCCTCACGACGTGCGCATCGACCGATCGCCGAATCCGCACCTCGCATTCGGATACGGGCGTCATGCGTGCCCGGCAGCCGGTCTGGCACGCGTCGAGCTGCAGGAAGCGTTGACGGCATTGATCATTCGCTTGGACGGGCTCAGGCGTGCTTACGACCGCAACGACGACCTCGACTGGTCGAGTTCACCGATCACCCGGGCTGTCGCCGCGCTGCCGGTGCACTACTCGTGCCGACGGAGTGCGAGCGCATGACCGTCACGCTTCCCCGTCACCTGAGAGACGACGTGACGATGGCGGAGAACATTCTTGAGATACTTCTCGGTCGACGCCGCGCGGTGCCCGGCGAGGCACCGACCGCGGTTCCGGCAGCGCTCGAGGCGTCGACGCAGTTCGCGCAGATCATGGCCCACGTTCTGCAGCAGCGTCCCATTCGGATGACGCTGCCCGCCTTTCCCTGTAAGTCGCCCAGCCTGGACAAGGTGTGTGGAGTTCTGCCCGACGAAGGAGAACGTCTCGCCCTGATGGAGCTCGACGATCTGTGTCGGCGCATCGGTGAGATCTACGAACCGGGGGCGACACTGACCATCTGCTCGGACGGTCACGTCTTCGCCGACCACATCGGTGTGGACGACGGCGCCATCACCGAGTACGGCACCGCCCTGCGTGCACTCCTCGACGTCCAGCGTCTTGGCCATCTCGAATGGTTCGATCTCGGCGCACTCTGGCCGGGCCGCACCTTCGAGGACAAACGAACACTGCTCGACACCGCCTGGTGTGACGGACCCGAGGACGTGCGAGCACGCGCCCGACACGACGAGGCGGCCGCGCGGCAGCTCAGAGGGGTGATCAAGTTCCTGACCGAGGACGCTCCGAGCGGTGACGGCCACACCAGGTCGTACCGACATCGCCGAGCGAAGATCGCTGCGCGACACGTCGTGTCGCGAAGTCAGGGGTGGGGTCGGGTGATCGCCGCGCACTTTCCGAGTCACGTGCGTCTGTCGATTCACCCGCAACCGCGCGGAGCGGACAAGCTGGGGATTCGACTGCTCGACCATGCTGATGCGTGGACCACACCGTGGCATTCTGTCGTCCTGTACGGAACGGACGGCAGGCCTCGATTGGTCCGCCATGACGAGGCTCGAAAAGTAGGTGTCCCGCGACTGAGTGGTGGACGAATCTCCCACTACACAGCGATGTGAGGACGGACCACCGAGGTGGCTCCGCCGGGTGTCACTCCCTGTGACCCCGGCCTGATCTCTCCCGAGTTCGTGTCGCGTTAATCGTGATCCTGAGACTCTTGGCGGCGGTGATGAACGCCAATCGCTGCTGCGCGGTCAGGGGCGCGGGAACGGGTCAGTCCCCCCAGTAGCGTTGGAGTGGGCTGGTTCATCCGGCTCTGCCAGTGCAGACATCTACCGACAGCCGATCGACGCTGAACGCGGACCACCTGACACTCCGCGGGCCACTCACTACTTATTCATGACTTTCATTTCGGTCTCACCCCGGATCGTCGTGGTCCCGTGTGGTCATGTGACTCTTAATCCCTGCTGGTCAGGCGGACTTTCATGGTCCCAATGGGATTCCTGGCATTCGGCGGGCATAGTCACTGGGTCCGGGGTTCGAGTCCCTGTGGGCGCACCAAAAAGGGCCCCTGATCAGCGGTTATGCTGGTCAGGGGCCCTTCTGGTTTCGGTGCCACTCACTACATATTCGTGACTTTCAATTTAAAACTCACGGTGTCGGGTCCTCTCGGCAATATCGAACGACGCATGTGCCTGCTCAGGCGGCTGCAAAGCTGTCTGTACCGGGTCCGATAGACCTGCGGTGCACGCTGCTCGCGCCTACTGCGACGCCTGGGGTGCCACCGTCCGCTACATCGAGAATTCGGGCGGCGACATCGTCCCCCGGGCGGAGTGGGAGTTGCTGTGCATCGTGGGAGCGCCCCTGCCGTACATCTACACCGTCGAACTCCGATCTCCGATATCGACCGCGGGCGACGAGCTCATCACCGCACTGTGGACCACGACCGAACATTGCACGCCGATATGGGTGGGCACACCGGCGTCCCGGAATACGCCAACGACGAGGCGGACCGATCCTTTACCCGGGACCTGAGATTAGGCCGGCCCGGCCGGGCGCCCTACCGGTCGAGGGATCGGCGACTGTGAATCGAATCTTTTACGGGCGGGGCACAATGCAATCTCGCGCCAGAGCCCGCCGTCCGAACTTGGACGGCGGGCGGAGTTCCACGAAATTTACGTCGGCTGGGAATCGAGGTCGAACGCGTCCGAGCAATTCCGCAGAGCCGGCCGCAGGTCCGCTAGCTCGTCATGATCGAGCCCACGGTCACAGATCGGCCACCAGCGGTGCGACCTCCGTTCCCAGCAGCTTGATGCCGCGGAGCAGATCACTGTGAGCCAACCGGGGATTGGTCATCTGCAGAGACAACCGATCCACACCGCCGAGCTGTTCGCCCACTCGCGCGATCTTGTCGGCCACCGTCTGTGGGTCACCCATGAAAAAGGCACCGTTCGGTCCGGACGTGGCATCGAACTGCGCTCGGGTCGGTCGCGCGAATCCTCGCTCCCGCGAGATCTTCGTGAACATCTCGTTCCACCCGGGGTAGATGGTGTCCGCCGCCGCCTGCGTGCTCTCCGCGACGAACCCGAACACGTGCAGGCCCACCTTCAACTTCTCCGGCGCATGACCTGCCTGCGCACCCGCGCGGCGGTACAGATCGACGAGCGGCGCGAACTGGCGCGGCTCACCGCCGATGATCGCGATCATCAGCGGCAACCCCAACAGACCTGCGCGAGCGAATGATTCGGGACTGCCGCCGACTCCCACCCAGATCGGCAGAGGATCCTGCATGGGACGCGGATAGATGCTCTGCCGCGTCAGCGCCGGCCGGTGCTTGCCCGACCACGTCACCTCGACGTTGTCCCGGATCTGCAGCAGCAGCTCGAGCTTCTCGATGAACAGCGAGTCGTAGTCGGCCAGGTCCAGACCGAACAGGGGGAACGACTCGGTGAACGAGCCGCGGCCCACGACCAGATCCGTCCGCCCCTTCGAGATCAGATCCAGGGTGGCGAATTCCTGGAAGACTCGCACCGGATCGTCCGCACTGAGTACCTTGACCGCACTGCCCAGCCGGATTCGTTCCGTGCGAGCTGCCGCGGCTGCCAAGATGATCGACGGAGCGGAATCGTAGTACTCGCTGCGGTGGTGCTCGCCGATCCCGAACGAGTAAAGACCCACCCGGTCGGCGAGGGCGATCTCCTCGAGCAGATGCTCCATTCGCTCGGCAGCGCCGATCACGCGTCCGTCGGTCGGGTCGGTCACGGAGGATACGAAGCTGTCCACACCTACATGCATTGCTGAGCCTCTCGGTCGGGGCCACGACGTCGACCCTTGGTTAGTTTACAAGTCAACCATCTCGACCGAGAAACTGTTCCGCGCCACGTCGAGTCTCGAGGTGTCGATGACGAGAACACCATTGTCCGCCCGTCGACGGGTGTGCCATCGCTGATCGGCACGGTCCCGGACAGGACGAAGCGGAGAACTAGACTGCGCGTGTGGATGCGGATCGAGGGGATGACAGGTCACCCGGCGACACGATCGCGGCACACTTGCGGGAGGAGATCCTCTCTGGTCGCCGTGTCGGCGGGGAGAGGCTGGTCGAGGAGACCATCGCCAAGGGTTTCGGTGTGTCCCGCGTGCCGGTTCGAGAGGCTCTGGCGCAGTTGGAAGCCGAAGGTTTCGTCACCACCGTGCGGTATCGCGGTGCGACGGTGTCGACCACTCTCCACAAGGACAATCGAGAGCTGCTCGAAGTTCGGCACGGGCTCGAAGTTCTCGCCGCCCAGCTCGCTGCCCGTAACCGGGGTGGTTCGGTGGCGGACGAGCTGGCGCGCGTCGTCGAACGGGCGCGGGAGTGCGGCGGGGGACCACCCGCGGACCGGAGCGGCGCCCGGTCGTTCCACGACCTCATTGCCATTGCTTCGGGCAACGACCAGCTCAGAGAGATGTTGGCGGGTGTCAATCGGCGCGTCGAGTGGGGTCTCGGTGACGATCCCGATGCCACCGTTCACGACCACGCGGCCCTTGCCTCGGCCATCCTCGGTGGCGCACCCGTCCAGGCGGGGTTCCTCATGGACGAGCATCTCCGGCGCGACGAGACCGGCACCTGAGTCGACGACCACTGTTTCGTATACTATCTAGGATGTATATCAGGGGATTAACACGTCCGTAGCGGTCAGCAACCGGAATGACACATGATTTGTATACAAAGTAGGCAGTCGTTTCGGAGCACGTGGAGAGGCGACTCGCCGGCTGACATCCGTTCCCGGTGCCGTCCAGTCCCCTGGAGCACACCATGTCCACATCCACTCCGGCGTCTATCCCACCGGGCGTCGATCCTGTACCGGCATCGGCGCTGTCCAGCGCCCTCGACCGCATCGGTTTCACCCGCGTCCAGGGGGCCGTCATCCTTCTGCTCATGGCGGGGTTGTTCTTCGACAGTCTCGAGCAGAACTCCACCGGCGCCATGGGCCCACTCATCAAGGATTCTCTCGGAATCGGCAACGCGCAGTTGACATTCATCAACACCGCCACCGTGATCGGTGGGCTCGTGGGCCGCCTCATCGGTGGCTACATCGCCGACCGGTGGGGCAGGCGCGTGGCGCTCAGCCTGAACCTTCTGGTCTATACCCTCGGCGGACTGATCAGTGCCGCGTCCGTCAGCTACGAGATGCTGCTCGCGAGCCGCTTCATCGTGGGCATCGGTCTGGGCGGCGAGTTCACGGTCGGCTTGGCGATTCTTGCCGAACTGGTCGCGACCCGCCACCGCGGGTCCCTCCTGGCGACTCTCAACATCTCGTCCGGAGGCATCGGCAACATCGCATCGTTCGGCTTCTTCATGCTCGTGCTCGGTCCGCTCGGAGGCGTGCTCGGCGGCGACGACACATCGTGGCGCTGGACCTATGTCATCCTTGCCGTGCCGGCGCTGCTGGTGGTGTTCTTCCGGCGTTACCTTCCTGAATCGCCGCGGTTCCTGTTGTCCAAAGGGCGTGTCGACGAAGCCAATCGGAGTCTGACGCGTCTAGCCAGCGGCTCGATCGCGGGGCTTCGCGACCCGGGGCCGACGAAGCAGTTCGTCACCGATGCCGACATCCTGCCCACCACCGCATCGACGTCGTACGCCGAGGTGTTCCGCGGGCAGAATCTGCGCCGCACCGCGGCCGTCGGAGCCGCCTCGTGGATGTCGTTCGGTGCCCAGGTCACCCTTCTGTTCCTCATGCCCATCCTGTTGGTCTCGCGGGGCTACTCGCTCACGGACTCTCTGCTGTTCACCATGATCATGAACGTCGGCAGTCTCTTCGGTGCCTGTGCCGCGTGCTATCTCGCCGGTCGAGTCCGGCGGCGACCCACTGTCATGACAGCGGCCGTACTCGGATGCATGTCTGCGGTCGCGTTCGCGACTCTCGCGAACAGTGTGGCCACCATCCTCGTTCTCGGCGCCGTCTTCCAGTTCTTCACCATGATGCTCAACACCATGCTGTCGGTGTGGACGCCGGAGCTGTTCCCCACCTCGATCCGCGGAATGGGCACGTCCATCGTCAACGGAATCGGCAATGTAGCCGGCGCTGTCATGCCGTTCGCAGCTCTCTTCTTCTTCGACCGCGCGGGAGTGGCCGGAGTGTTCTTCATGATCGCGGCCATGTACGTCCTCCTGGTCGTCGTCGCCCGGTTCGGACCCGAGACGTTCGGACAGTCCCTCGAGGAAGTGAACGAGAAGGAACTCGTCGCAGCCTGACACTCGAATACATTGCACCACAACAGAAAGGCAACATCCATCATGACCGAGTCACTGTTCGTCTCCGCCACCGCGCACGGGCTGAACTACCTTCCCGAGTACTACGCCGATCACGCCGGCATGTTCGCCGAGCGCGGTCTGTCGGTGCACGCGAAGGCGTGTGACCCATGGACCGGCGTGCTCGACGATCTCGACAGCGGTGCTGCAGACATCGCGCTCGGCGGACTGTGGGTTCCCGGAATGTACTGGGGGACATCTCGTCAGCTCACCGTATTCGCGCAGCTCAATCACCAGTTCCCCAAGGCGCTCGTCATGCGAGAGCCGACACCGGAAGGATTCGACTGGTCGATGCTGACCGGGAAGACCGTGTTGGCGCCGGGAATCGGTGGTAGCGCGCCGTATGCGATCACCGCGGGAATGATGCGGGAAGCGGGAATCGACTCCGCCGCCACCACGTTCCTCCGCGACCTCTCCACGCCGATGTTCGTCGAACTGTTCGAGGACGGACTGGGTGACGCGATCATTCTCGACATCACGACCGCTCAGTCGATGTCGGACCGCCACACCGGACACATCGTCGTCGAGTACGCGGACGTCGGCGGGCTCGGCCCGAACAGTGTGTACTACTGCCGCACCGATCGTGTCGACGAACTGCAGGACCGGTTGGTCGCGTTCACATCCGCCTTGGACGCTGCGATGGCAACGGTCAAGGCGACTCCGGTCAGTGAACTCGAACCCTTGCTCGCCGAGCACTGGCCCACGATGCCGCTGTCCACTCTGTCCGCCGCCTGCACCAGGATTCAGCAGTCCCGCACCTGGGACACGGTGCGCATCGACGGTGCTGCGAGCGACCGCTGGATGCGCATCCTCCACGAGGAGAAGATGGTCGGTCGTGCCCCCGCGTTCGAGGACCTGGTCACCTCGCGCATCGTCGACGCTGCGGAACTGACGACGGTCGGCTGAACGATGACACTGGTACTGCGTCACTCGGAGATCTCTGCGCTGCTGGACCGCACGACCGTCCTGGAAGCAGTCGAGCGGATGTTCGTGGAATTGAGTCAGGGCAGCGCCCAGAACCCGGTTCCGCCGTCGATGAACGGAACGGACGACGCCCGCATCATCCCCATGGTGGCCCAGTCCGGTGTCGCGGAACTGGCGGTGGCCAAGGTGCTCTGCGACGCACCCGCGAACCGTGCGCGCGGACTTCCTCGTCAGCGGTCGACGATGCTGGTCACCTCGACTCGCACCGGAGAATGCGTCGCTCTGTTGGACGGACGTGCGATCACTGCCATCAGGACCGCAGCCGCCAGTGCAGTCGCCACCCGATACCTGGCACGGCCGGGGCCGGCTGTGCTGGGTGTCGTCGGCGCCGGCGCGCTCGCGGTCGAGCATGTCCGCGCGATCCGCACTGTGCGGGACGTGACCAGTGTCCTGGTGTGGTCCAGATCTGAGAGCACGGTGGAGACGTTCCGTACGGCCCTCGAGGGTGACGATCTCCCGGTGCGGTCGGCAACGTCGGTGGAAGAGATCGCCCGCTGCGCCGACATCGTCTGCACTCTCACCCCGTCGGTACAGCCGATCCTGCGCGGCGAATGGCTCACCACCGGAACGCATCTGAACGTGGTCGGTGCAGCGCCACGCCCGAACGAGCGTGAAGTGGACGGGGAGGCCATGGCGCGGTCGCGGGTCGTCGTGGACAGTCGAAGCACTGCGCTGTCGAAGTCCGGGGACGCTGTGCTGGCGCTCGCCGAGGGGGCGGTGACCGAAGACGACCTGAGCACTGAAATCGGTGACGTCATCACCGGCCGGAGAATCGGTCGGTCATCGGACGAGCAGATCACACTGTTCGACTCCACCGGAATCGGAGCGGAAGACCTCGCCGTCGCCCACCTCGTCATCACCGCAGCTCGCGAACGCGGACTCGGGATGGAGGTCGACCTCAGCGCGTGAGAAGCCCTCGACACACGTAAGCCGCCCGTGCACGGAACACCGATTCGACGCCCGTGCTCGAGTACTGCTCGCCGCAGTCGACACACCACGAAGAACGTCACCGGACTTCGGAGGCAGGGGCGACACTTCGTACCTTCGAGTACGTTCTGCTCATGGCTCCGAAGTGGGAACAAGTCCGAGCACAGAACTACGGCACGATGGGCCGCACCATCCGCGGTGTCGTGCACCGAAGCGATGGATCTCGACAGCTTGTCCGCCACGAGCCGGAAACGACGTCGTGGCGCCACGAGGACGAGTCGGGATCACCGACATTCATCGAGAACGCTGACAACCGGTGGTCGCGTGACGCGGACGGCGTGATGGTCCACGCGGTGAAGAATGCGAACACGTTCTACATGGACATGGGGTCGCCGTCCCCGTTGCTGCGCGCCTACGACGCGTTCCCCCAGAGGAGCAATCACGGGTTCGATGACTCACGTTTCACCGATCCGACCGCTCCGCGACCGGTCACCGTGCGCGGGCGCGACGGGTGGGAAGTGACTGCCGCCGATCCACACTCCACCGAACAGATCACGTACGTGATCGACGCCGAACTGGGAGTTGCGTTGCGGTGGCAGTACGGTGACCAGTGGATGGAACTCGAGAACCCGGTCCTGGACGAGGAATTCGACACCGACCTGTTCCGCTGGTCGGGACCGTCACGCCCGGCAGCCGACGAGATGGCCCGCATGCAACGCGAGCAGCAGGAGCGAGAGCAGGCCCTGGCAGGCATCGCCCGAGCAGTTCCTACCTGGTTGCCGATGACGATCACCACCACGCCTCAATCGGGGGATCCTCGTACAGGTGAACTCGTTCTGGCAGTCGGGGGACAAACTGCGCACTTCACGCTTCGCCGTTGGGTGACCGCGATCGGTGAGCCCGAGGTGACCTGGCCGAACGACCAAACCCCGGCCCGTCATCGTCGAGGCATCGGTCAATGGACCTACGAGATCCGTTCCTACGAGGAGATGCGCAAGGAGGACTGCGAGCGCATCATCGAGTCGATCGTGCCCGTAGACCCGCCGGACGCGATGCCGCAGACATCACGGCCGAGATCGACCAAGAAGCGCACGCACGACGCGAAGCGGAGATTCGCGAGATGCTCGGAACGGGGCGTGTGCTCGCCGATCACCTGACGGGGGAGTCGCTGCTCATCCGGACCGACTTTTCCGACGACGCGGCCTGGCGTGAAGTCGCGCTCGCCGCCATGGCACCTGTCGACCAAGGCGACGACATGCAGTTCGAAGCCGTACTGACATGTATCGACAACTCCGATCATGACGGCTGGTCCATCGAGCAACTCCTGCTGGCGTTGGGTGACCCGCCGCCGTACTACATCTTTGTCGCCGATACCGAAACGGTACAGAACCATGAACATCCCATTGTCGTCGTCGAGACCGCCGACGACGATCCGGAGCGTCCGCGCGGAAAGACCTTCCGAGTAGTTCCGTCGGAGATGTGGAGCATCGAGAACAATCTGTCGCTCGCCAACATGGATTTCGACGACTTCGCGGACAGCGTCGACGCAGACGGCGTCTTCCGCGGCTTCCCGGAACCTGCGCAACCCGTCGCGTCGGTGACTACTCGGGACGTGGCCGGGTGGATCGCCGGTCATCTGCACACCGACGCGTTACGACGTTTCCACCGCGAGATCGACGGCTGGAAGTACCCGTACCCGATCCAGCTGTTCGAGCCGGAGATGGCCGACGTGCACACCCAACTGCTGGCGGCCGACTACGACAGCCGTACCGATACCGAGCTCGTCGGGTATGACGAGTTCCGTAAGGTCGCGGCCCGAGGGGGGCCGGCACTGCACGGCTCGGTGCCCGTGCACGGCGCGCACTGGTCGTTCCTGCTCGATGTGGGCTCCCACCGGCCCCTGGCGGCCTATCGACTCGAGTTCCTTCCGCCGACCGATCAGCAGGTGCACGACGGTGGCGCCGACCCGTCGGCGGTGCTGGAGGTACCGTTCATCTCCCCCGAGATGGTGTCGCTGTCGTCGCTCACCGACGACGACGACCTCGTCGACCGCGAGGCTGTGCGGCGCGCGGTCACAGCGGAGGCGGTGCGCCTGCACGGCCCGGACATGATTGGGCACGTCGAGCCCGCCCTGCGGCGAATCCCGAGGCTCGAGGGGTTCAGCATCGGCTGCTCGGTCCAGATCGACGGTAACCCGATGTTCTACGTTGCCGTCGTGACCGCAGTGGAGAACGAGTTCATCGTCCGGGAAGTGCCACCGGAAGGGCTGCGGGTGGTTGCCGCAAGTCACGCCTAGCGCTATTCATGGTGGGCCGCACCGTCATACGACAGATATTCACAGACGCCTCGCCCAGCCGCAGTGCCTTAACGAGTGTCACTGCGTCCAGCGCTACCAGTGCGGGCGGTGCGACCAGCCCGTTCTCGCGCTCGCGGGGCAGTTCCGCCAACATTGCACGTCCATCGGTGTCGACCAGCCACACCAGGGGGACAGGCGACGAATCTCTCAGTCGAAAATTCGGCGACGGACGTTCGTGTCCGCGAGGTCCACGAGTTCGTCGGCCCGGCCGGACAGGATCGTCCGAATTCCGTACAGCGTGAACCCTTTCGCTTGTTCGAGGGTGATCTTGGGAGGGATGGAGAGCTCCTGCGCCGCGGTGACGACGTCGATGACGGCGGGACCGTCGTACGCGAACGCGTCGGTCAGGGCCGACTCGAGATCCTGCGGCTTCTGCACTCGTCGGCCGAACATTCCCAAAGCCTGTGCTACAGCCGCGAAGTCGGGGTTCTTCAGGTCGGTGCCGTAGTTGACGATGCCGGCAGCCTTCATCTCGAGTTCGACGAAATTCAGCGACGAGTTGTCGAAGATGATGACCTTGACCGGCAGGCCACTCTGCATCAACGTGATCAGCTCACCGAAGCCCATCGTCAAACCGCCGTCGCCGGCGAAAGCGACCACCTGCCGTCCGGGCTGCGCGGTCTGCGCACCGATCGCCAACGGGAGAGCGCACGCCATCGATCCGTGATTGAACGACCCGAGCAGCCGGCGCTTGCCGTTCATCGTCAGGTACCGGGCGGCCCATACGACGGGCGATCCCACGTCGACGGTGAAGACGGCGTCGTCGTCGGCCAGCTCGTTTGCCATGCGTGCCAGGTACTCCGGCCGGATGGGTGTGCGGTGCCGGTCGTCCACGGCGAACGAATCGAGATTTTTGCGTGTCTTGCGGTAGTGCTTGACCGACGTGTCCAGATGCTTGCTGTCCGTCTTCGCGTGGATACGGGGGAGCAGAGCGTCCACGGTATCGGCGACGGACCCCACCAAGCCGAGGTCCAGGGTCGCTCTGCGGCCCAGGTTCTGGCCACGGATGTCCACCTGGATGATCTTCGCGTCGTCGGGGTAGAAATTGCGGTACGGAAAGTCGGTGCCCAGCATGAGAAGAACGTCGGCATGTGAGATTGCACGGTATCCGGAGGCGAAGCCGAGCAGACCCGTCATTCCCACGTCGTAAGGATTGTCGTACTCGACATGCTCCTTGCCGCGCAGCGCGTGCACGACAGGAGCCTGCAGAGCGCTGGCGATCTCGAGCAGTTGCCGATGCGCACCCGCTACACCGGCGCCGGCCAGAATGGTGATGTTGTCCGACGAGTTGAGGATCGACGCGGCCTCGTCGAGCGAGACGTCGTCAGGACGCACGTGGGACGTCGTGGCGCGGATTGCCGGGGTGGCCTTTCTCTGTTCGGCATGCGCCAGCAGCACTTCGCCCGGAACGACGACCACCGCGACTCCGCGTTCCTCGATCGCCGCGCGCATCGCCATCGCGAGCACGTGCTCCGCCATCTCCGGGTCACTGACCAGCTCACAGAAGACGCTGCACTCTTGAAAGAGGTTCTGCGGGTGGGTTTCCTGGAAGTACTGCGATCCGATCTCACTGCGCGGGATATGCGCCGCGATGGCGAGCACGGGCACCCGGCTGCGGTGCGCGTCGAACAGCCCGTTGATCAGGTGGAGATTACCGGGACCACAACTCCCGGCGCACACCGCGAGTTCACCGGTGATCGCGGCGTCACCGGCTGCGGCGAAGGCGGCAGTTTCCTCGTTCCGGACGTGCTGCCACGTCATGCCGTCGTGCCGACGGATCGCGTCGGTGAAGCCGTTCAGCGAATCGCCCGGAAGACCGTAGACGTGGGTCACGCCACTCTCGGTCAGGGTCTGCACGAAGTGGTCTGCGACGGTTGCCATGGCGAACAGTATGCGCCGGATCAGCGTCCGAAGCGTGGTGGAATCAGCTGAATCAGACTTCGCGATCCCAGTCGATGGGTGCGGGCACGTCGGCGAAAAGATCACGCGCGTAGATACTCGACGCGAGCGTGGCGACGATGCCGAAAGCGAACACGGACACCACCACAGCGATCGGCACCCGGGCCGACACCGCGAGAATCGACCCCCAGGTCGTGGTCGACCCACCCAGCGCCGCGACCCACAGGACGGCGAAGATCGATGCGAGAGCGCAGCAGATCGCCGGCCACAGAAGAGCGTGACGGCGCCAACTCACCGTCGAGCGGTCGTTCACTGCGTCCGGTCGACCATCGGTCGCCGGCGTTGCCGAACCAGTCGTACGCCGGCGATCGCACACGGCGCAGCCAGAACCGCTGCCGATACCGCACCGATCAGTGGGTAAGCCCACCACACCCTTGTCGGTGAGGCGAAGTTGGTCAGCGTGCCACGCGGCCGTTCGTCAGGGGGTGAACCCGGCCAACTGCTCGTCGAGCCACGGATAGAGTTCCTCGGCTTTCAGACTGAGGCGCGACTTCAACCTGAGGAATCTCCCTCCAAGTCACCGCCGATCTGGCCGATGCCGCGCACCGCAGCGGCATCCGGAAATCTACGAGCACGACCGGTGCGAGAGCGTCAGACCCCTGCCGCCCGGGCTGCATCCTTCAGCGTCTCCGCCGCGATCCGTAGGCCTTCGATGGGTCCGTAGGCGGTGTCCTCGTGCTCGATGTTGACGGCCATGTCCGGGTCGACCTTGTGCAGGGCCTGGAGGAAGCGTGCCCAGAAGGCGGTGTCGTGTCCGTTGCCGACGGCGACGAAGTCCCACGCCGAGTCTTCGGGCCACTTGTTGACCACGTGCTTGCCGCCGAGGCCCACTGGGTTCTGATCCTCCGGGATGCGGGTGAAGCGATCGTCGAGTACGCCGTAGATCTCGCAGTTCGGGTTGATGCGCGTGTCTTTCGCAGCGGCGTGAAACACCAACGGCCCCAGCCATTCGACAGCTTTGACCGGGTCGATGCCCTGCCAGAACAGGTGCGAGGGATCCATCTCCGCGCCCACGTGGGTGGCGCCGACCTTGTCGACGAGTCGCTTCATGGTCGGCGGGTTGAAAACGAGGTTCTGCGGGTGCATCTCGATGGCGATCTTGACACCGTGCTCGCGGGCGAGGGCATCGATCTCCTTCCAGAACGGCACCGCGACCTCGTCCCACTGGTAGTCCTGCGAGTCGAGATACCCGGAGTCCCAGGTATTGACGTGCCACGCGGGCCAGGCGCCACCGGCATGTGCGGCGGGTAGGCCGGACATGGTGACGACGCGGTCGATGCCGAGCAGTCCGGCGACGCGGATGGACTTGCGGAGATCGTCGGCGTCCTCCGGTCCCACCTCGGGATCGGGGTGCAGCGGATTTCCGTTGCAGTTCAGTCCTTCGATCGAGACGCCCGTTCCCTCGAACGTCGCGAGATAGTCAGCTGCACTGACGGTTCCGGCGAGGAGGTCGTCGACGGGGATGTGGACCGGCGGGAGGAACCCGCCGGAGTTTATCTCGATGCCCTCGAGCCCGAGGGAGGCGATGGTCGCCAGCGCCTCCGGGAGTGGCTTGTCGTGCAGGATTGCGTTGTAGACGCCGAGCTTCATGGCTGGTCCTTAGTGTGTGGTGGTCGAGTGGTCAGATCTTGACCGCGGTGCCGTTGTTCGCTGCGGATTCGGTGATCGCGGCGACGAGCTGCATACCGCGCAACCCGTGGGCGAAGTCGGGGAGAGGCGGCAGACCGTCGATCCCCGCGACCTGGTCGAGGAAGGCGCGTGCCTGGTAGGCGAAGAACTCGGCCTTGCCGTGACCGACGCCGCCGGCGTCCATCGGGAGTCCGCCACGGATATAGGGGTGCTGGGGTCCGACGATCACCTGGCGACGGCCGTTGACGGCGTCGTCGATGTCGGTGGTCGAGATGTGGAATTCGGCAGCGCGCTCGAGCGCCCAGGAGGCCGATCCCTTCGTGCCGAATACATCGAAGGACAATCCGTCCGGGTTCGCATGGGAGACACGCGAGGCGGAGAACGTCCCGACGAATCCGCCCGCGAACGCCGCGGTGAAGGTGGCGACGTCCTCGTTCTCGACGGAGGCCATGTCGCCGGTCGTCTCGGCCTTGGTGTGTCCGTAGGTGACGCCGACGGGAACAGGCCGCTCGCCGATCACGGTGGCGAACTGGGCGCCGCGCACCTCGGTGATGGGCCCGGCGACGTACTCGGCGAGGTCGATCAGGTGGCTGCCCACGTCGGCGAGCGCACCGGTGCCGGGGCCGCCTCGGTAACGCCAGGTCATGGGACCCGTGGGGTCGAGTGAATAGTCGGCGCGATAGCGGCCGTCGAAGTGCACGATGTCGCCGAGGCGGCCGGCTGCGAGCTCGTCGGCGATGGCCTGGACGGCAGGGGAGCGGCGGTAGGTGTACCCCACGGTGGCGATACCGGACGACATCGACGCGGCGGCAACCATCGCCTCCGCATCGGTGATCGACCCGGCGAGCGGCTTCTCGCACAGCACGTTCTTGCCTGCGGCGAGCAGACCTTCGACGATCTCGCGGTGCAGATGGTTCGCGACGACGACACTGACCACGTCGATGTCGTCGGCGACGGCGATCGACTGCCAGTCGTACTCGGCGCGCTCGTACCCGTAACGCTTCGCAGTGTCGTCGGCTACTGCGGCATTCGTGTCGGCGATGGCGACGAGGCGGACGTCGGGCCGGTCGGTGCCGAAGAGAGTGGAGGCCATGCGGTATCCGGCAGCATGGGCGCGGCCGGCCATACCGCCGCCGATGACGGCGACGCCGATCGAGTCGTGGGTCATGAGAACTGCTCTCTCGAGATTCGTGGTGGGGGGACACTGACTCGGTCTATTGAACCGGTCTAGTAGGTCTACTATGAGAGTCGCATCACGCCCCTGTCAAGGGTGCTGCCCGCCGACCGATGAGGGGATCCGCGTGTCCGACAGCTCGGTGTCCCGCGGCGGAGGCCGTTCCCGTACCACGACGATGCAGGACGTGGCCGATCGAGCAGGGGTGTCGAAAGCTCTCGTGAGCATGATCTTTCGTGGCGTGCAGGGGCCCAGCGCGGCGACGCGCGAGCGGGTCATGGACGTTGCGGCGGAGCTCGACTACCGGCCGAACCGCAGTGCGGCGTTGCTCGCACTGCGTCGCACGCACCTCCTCGGCGTGATGACGAACATTCGCAACACCTTTCATGCGGAGATGGTCGAGCACCTCGTCGAGCACGCGTCGGAACGCGGGTACGAGGTGGTCCTCGGCGCACTCACTCCCACGCACGGGGAAGAGGCGGTGATGAACACCCTGCTCGACTTCCGTTGCGAGGCAGTCGTACTTCTCGGTCCCGAGGTGGAGTCCGAGCTGTTGAGCCTGTGGAACGCCCGCGTGCCCATCGTGTCGGTGGGTCGGCGCCTGGCCCGGCCCGACGTGGACGTGGTCCGCGCCGGTGATCTCCGCGGGATGAGCTCGGTCGTCGACCATCTCGTGGGGCTCGGCCATAAGCGCATCACCCATGTGACGGGCGGGTCGAACCCGATCGCGGTGGACCGGCGATCCGGCTACGTGCGAGCGATGCACCGCCACGGCCTCGACGCCCACGTGGACATCATCGAGGGTGACTTCACCGAGGCCTCGGGCGTGGCTGCTGCCGCGACCGTCATGCGGCGCGCCACGCGCCCCACGGCCGTCGTCGCGTCGAACGACCGCAGTGCAGTGGGTCTCCTCGACGCACTGCAACGGTCAGGAATCGCTGTGCCGGAACAGATGTCGGTCACCGGATACGACGACAGCGTGCTGGCCCAGCTCGCGCACGTAGATCTCACATCGGTGAGCCAGGAGGCACGCGAGCAGGCCGTCAGTGCCGTCGACGCCGCGGTGGATCGACTCGACAACGGACGGACCGAACCACGGTCCGTCGTGCTGCGACCACGCCTGGTCGTTCGTTCGACGTCGGGTCCCGTCCCGTCCTGACCTGACCACCTCTTGACAGCGCCCTGTGTGCCACGTCATAGTTCTGCTACTAGACCGGTCAAATAGATCCGTCTACCTCCTTGGAAAGTAGGACTCCTCGTGATCTCCACACGTCGCGCTGCGGTCGCCATGGCACTCGCTGCCGCCACCACACTCACCGCGTGCAGCAGCTCCGGTGGCGCTCCCGACCAGGCCGACGGAGGTGCGAACGCCGGCGTCGCCGACACTCCGCGTGCCACGATCGCCATGATCACTCACGCCCCTCCCGGTGACACGTTCTGGGATCTGATCCGGCGCGGAGCGGAAGCGGCTGCCGCCAAGGACAACATCGACCTGCAGTACAACGGTGAGGTCGAGGCGCCGAATCAGGCGAACCTCGTGCAGAACGCGCTGGACTCCGGCGTCGACGCCATGGCGGTCACATTGGCCAAACCCGATGCGATGCAACCGAACGTCGAAGCCGCCGTCGCTGCCGGCGTTCCCGTCGTCGCCTTCAATTCCGGTTACGACAACTGGAAGGAGATGGGAGTCCAGGGATACTTCGGTCAGGACGAGCGCACCTCGGGGATCGCCGCCGGTGAGCGCCTGAAGGCGGACGGTGCGACCAATGCCGTCTGCGTCATCCAGGAGCAGGGGGCAGTGTCGCTCGAAGCGCGGTGCGCCGGTGTCGCGGAGGGCTTCGGCGGCAAGATCGAGAATCTCAACGTCAACGGCCAGGATCTGCCGTCCGTGCAGGCCACCATCCAGGCGAAGCTGCAGCAGGATCCGACCATCGACGCAGTCCTGACACTGGGCGCGCCCATCGCGCTCGCCGCCGTCGAATCACGCAGTGCCGCAGGTAGTGACGCCGAGATCGCGACGTTCGACACCAACGGTGCGCTCGTCGACGCCGTGAAGTCCGGGGACGTGGCCTGGGCCATCGACCAGCAGCCCTACCTGCAGGGATACCTGGCGGTCGACTCGCTCTGGCTCTACCTGAACAACAAGAACACCCTCGGCGGCGGGCAGGCCGTGCTGACGGGACCGTCCTTCATCGACGCCACCAACATCGACGCCATCGCCGACCTCGCCGCCGGCGGCACTCGCTAGGACCGTAGGAGCGAGACAGCCATGCCGCATCACCGCATCGAACTCGACACGTCGAGCCCGGTTCCGATCTATCACCAGATAGTGCAACAGGTTCGGCAGTTGGTCGACTCCGGTGCACTCGACGACGGCGGCGCGTTGGAGAGCGCACGCTCCTTGTCGCGGAGATTGCGAGTCTCCCGCGACACCGTCATCCACGCTCAGCGCGTGCTCGTCCGAGACGGTTACGCACAGCGAGTCGATTCCGGGGGCCTGGTCGCCAGAACCACACGGGCTCGGTCGCTTGCCTCGTGACTGCCGCTGTGCACCAACGAGATCACGCCGACGCTCACTCCCGATCAGTACAGGACACTTCATGAAGATCGCGCTCGATCCCACCCCGTTCCATCATTCGCATTCGCTGCTCGAGCTGCCCGCGGTCGTCGCCGACCTCGGCTACGAGTGGCTGCAGTTGACCCCGCACGTGGACATGATCCCGTTCTTCGGTCACCCCAAGGCCGACGACGGGTTGGTCGCGAAGTTTCGCAAAGCCTGCTCGGACGCCGGCGTCGGCATTGCGTCGGTGCTGCCGGTGCTGCGCTGGTCCGGTCCCGACGAGGACGCCCGCGAGGCGGCTGTCCGCTACTGGAAGCGGGCCATCCAGATCACCGTCGACCTCGGGGTGTCGACGATGAACACCGAGTTCTCCGGTCGACCGGAGAAGCCGGAGGAGTCCGAGCGGGCGTTCTACCGGTCGATGGAGGAACTGGTCCCCATCATCGAACGCGAAGGGCTCGACGTCCTCATCGATCCGCATCCGGACGATTTCGTCGAGGACGGGCTCGCCGCGATCCGCACCATCCGCGGGGTCAATTCTCCCAACATCGGGATGGTGATCGTGGCGTGCCACCAGTTCCACATGGGCGGTGACCTGCCGGTGATCATGGCCACCGCCGGGGACATGGTGCGTCTGGTGCACGTGGCGGACACGATGGACCATCACCGCTCGCACGGCTTGCGGTACATCACCAACCCACCCGGCAACGCGGTGCGGGTGCATCAGCACCTCGAGATCGGCGACGGGGACGTCGACTGGGACCAGTTCTTCGGCGGCCTCGGCGAACTCGGGTTCTACGACAACGACACCGTCATGGTGTCGAGCGTTTTCGCCGAGAACGAGAACGCCCACGATGTCTCCCGGCGCCAACTCGACACCATGAACAAGTACGTCGAGAAGTACTCGTGACACGGGTCGGCCGGCGCCGACCATGCTGGCGGAGACCAGGTCGAGCGGATGCTACTGCGGGAACCCTGACGGCCGGGCGGGAATCATGAGGTGAACCCTGTCGACCAGCTGGAGCGCCACATCGGGGGAGGCACCGTCGAATACTGCGGCATGAATACCGCGCATGGCGCCGGTGACGAGTCGCGCGGCGGCAGGTATGTCTGTATGACTGTCGATCTGGTCCGCGTCGGCTGCACGACGAAGCAACTGATCGATCGCGCCGACAAAGTCGTCGTGCCATCCTTCGGCTGTGCCCTCGCTGCGAGGAACACCGATGTTGCGGAACAGGACGTGGGTCGCCGGGGTGTCGTAGATAGTGGCTGCGGCGATGTGCAGAAACGACTGAAGCTGCCCCAGAGGATGGTCCGGCCACTCCACTTTCGCGGACCGTGCTGCCATGCGGTCTATCAGGGTGGTGGCGGCGTCGTTGACCGCCGCTTGGAACAGGTCGCGTTTGCCGGGGAAGTGGTGGAACGCAGTTCTGGGAGAGAGGCCGCACTGCTGTGCCACGGCTTCGACGGTGATGTCGCCGTAGTCGGCGTGCCTGAGGAGCTCCTGGGTCGCGCGGACGAGCCGGGTCGTGGCCGGACCCGAGTCGTCCGTAGCGTCGGACGCTGCCCATCGATACAGCGTTGTGGTGTGGATGCCCATGGCCGCGGCGACAGCGGCCGGACTTTCTGTTCCTGTGAATGCACGTTCCACCGCGTCGCGACGGTCGGCTGCCGTGAATCTCGAGACCCTGGCCATGGTGGTGACAGTACAGCCGTGTCGGCGCGAGGGACGACGGATGTCAGTGCAGCAGACGGGCCACGGCGGGAAGCAGTATCCGAGGTGGAGTCAACATCGCCGTCGCAGCCTGGATCGAGTTTTTACGACCCGAGATCACGTACGGGCGTGAGTGTTTCGCGTCGAGGGCGCGCATCGCGGTGGCGACGACCTCAGTGGCTGTCTGGTGTGAGCCCGTTACCGCGGCGGTCTCGCCTATGACGTCGAAGAATTCTGTGCGCGTCGGACCCGGGACGAGCGCGAACACTCGGACACCGTGGCGCTTGGATTCGTACCACAAGGATTGGGTGAAGCTGAGGACGAACGCCTTGGCTGCGGCGTACACAGCGAGGGTCGGGACGGGCTGGAACGCCGTCGTGCTGGCGACGTTCACGAGGGATCCTGTGCCGCGCGCGATCATGTCGGGGAGGAACGCCGAGCAGATGTCCACGACGGCCGCGACGTCGACGGCGAGAAGCCGTGCGAGATCGTCGGCATCGTTGTCGATGAAGGTGCCTTGAACGGCGAAGCCGGCATTGTTGACGACAAGGTCCAGTCTTTCGGGCACCAGGTCTCGTAAGTGACGTCCGGCCGCTGGTTCCGACAGATCGTGGGAGACGATGCGGCACTGGACTCCGTGCTCGCGTCCTAGTTCGTCTGCTAGAGAGACGAGTCTGTCCTCGCGCCGCGCCACCAACACCAGGTCCGAGCCGCGCTCAGCAAGGGCTCGGGCGAATTCGGCTCCGATGCCGGAGCTCGCGCCGGTCACCAGGGACCGACCCGGGCGGAATCTGTACGGCGCCCGGCTCATCCGCGATCGCTCCTGGACTGCTGTTCGTATTCTGCGACGGAGCGTCGGGCGAAGTCCTCGTACGAGTTCGGTTCGCGCCCGAGTAGTGCCGGCAGCACGTTGAGGTCTCCGGCCGGCAGTCCGTGTCGATCGTAGTGCGACATCATCACGCGGTACGCCTCGCGGGCATCGGGTGGCCAGTTGTTCATGCCGCGGGGATTGGAGGCTGCGCCGGCGCCACGAACGAGGTGGCCGACCGAACGGAGCCCCGTGGCCCGCACCGCATGGGTCACCACGGATCCGAGTGCGGGTAGTGCGGCTGCTCTCTGTGTCAGCGACGACGGGGGAATGCGCACCGCAGTCACGCCGTGCCCCAGGACCTTCGCCCAGATCGCGGCCATCTCGTGACGCGTCAGTTCGACGGTGGACAGGTCGTAGGTGCGTCCGGTGTGCGGTGCCGGATCGAGCGCGATGGTGGCTGCCGCCTCGGCGACATCGGCGACGTCGACCACGCCCATGACGCTGTTCGGCGAGACGGGGTAGGGCATGACGCCCGCCTGCAGAAGATCCCATATTTCGAGGTAGTTCTGCATGTAGTGCGACGGTCTCAGGACTGTGGTGGGCATAGTGCTGTCGCGCAGCAGCCCCTCCGCGACATCCTTCTGTCGATGATGGGTCAGCTCGTGCAGATCCGGGTGGATCACCGAGTGGAACACGATGTGCTGCAATCCCTGTGACGGTCCCGAGGCGATGAGGTGTTCGATGATGGGTCGCTCGTCGATGATCTGGGTGGGAGCCGCGTGGTACAGAACGGTCGTGCCGAGCAGGGCCGTGTCGAGTGTCTGCGGAGATCGTAGGTCGCCCACGACGACCTCTGTTGCGCCGTCCCGTCGCGTCGTACGTTCCTGGTCGATGTTCTTCACCACCGCGCGCACCGGAACACCGCGTTGTGCGAGTTGTCGGACGAGCAGTCGTCCGACACCGCCTGCGGCACTGGTCACTGTGATCATGAAACCCCCTTCGGTGTCCGCACCCGGTTCGTACCCGTGCGTGCTGCAAATACTGCATACAATATGCAAATAACGCAAGACTCGGCGATGGGCGCATGCCGTGATGGCCCCACGTCGCACTGGGCCCGATCGATGTCGGCCAGCTAAATGTCAATCACTCTTGACATGAAATGACAAGTACAGTTGACTTGTTGCATGGTCGTGACGAACCGAGTGCGAGACCTCCGGAAGGCATCCCGCATGACTCAGGCCGAGCTGGGCCGCGTCTGCGGAGTCAGCCGACAGTCGATCGTCTCGATCGAAGGCGGGGACTACGCCCCCAGTGTCTATCTGGCACTGAAAGTGGCGGGAGCGCTCGACTCCACGGTCGAGCATCTGTTCCCGGTCGACACCGACACCCCGCAGTCCGATACCCCGAAGTCCGACACCCCGAGCTTCAGCGAGAAGGAGTCCTGATGAGTGCGTTCACCACATCGATGCGGTTCGTCGGCGATCTCGACGCCGAGTTCTATCGCGACGAGCGTCAGCGGGACGTATGGAACGAAGCCGCTGCCGTCGGGCTGCAACTACACACCTTCGGTGGGCTGGTGGCCGCCGCTGTCCTCCCGTGGGTAGGCGGGCGGCCCGGGGCGTGGATTGCGCTGGGCATCATCATCTTCGGTGGCGTCGTGAGCTGCGCAACCCTCGCCTACGCCAAATCCAGGGATGTGGACCTGTTCGCGGAGACTCGGTGGTTCACCGCCCGCGGCAACGTGAGCGCCGTACTCCTGCTGGTGGCCTTCGTCGGCATCGGGGTCACCCTTGCTCCGGATGAGTACCTGCCGGGGCGTGCAGACCCGAGCACCTGGGCCGGCCTGATCGTCGGAGCTGTAATCGGAGGCGGCGGAGCTGCTCTGGCGATCTTTCGCAGCCGTCGACGCAAGCAGCAGTTCGAGGCCGACGAGGACTGAGCGATTCAGTGAAATCTATACGGGCAGATAGCAATTCGATGCGAACCAGGGACGCCTCCAGGCCCGATTTCGGCCCGGTGATCGTGGACTCCTACCACCGTAGGGCGGGGGTAGACGTCCACGGTCGGGGGTTCCGAACATCGGCGGCCCTAGTCAGTGTCCTGAGCTGTAGAGGAACAAGGAAGCGCCACGCTCGTCCCGCGTGAGAAGTGCTGTCACGGTGTCGATCTCTCGGGACGGTGGATACTGCGTGACGAGGGTGCCCGGTCCGCAATCGAACCCGAGAGACGACCAATTGCCGGGAGGGACCGCACTGCACGTGATCGCTGCCATCGGCGGGAATGTGGGGTTGGCTGCCGTCACCGCTTTTCCGTCGCCGAGGTCGACGGGCGCGTCGTATCGGGCCGACCACGGGGCTTGCCCGACGAATTCCGAGAACGTGTGCGCCTCGGCAAACGTGAAGCCGTCCGGGACGGTGAAGCCGTCTCTCCGGGAGTACGCCGCGACATCGTCCGCATCGAGTTCGTACGGCTGACCTATCTCCGACGTTCCACACGCGGTCAGCGCGATGGTCGACAGTGCTAGAGCAATAACCGTTCCAGCGGTGGAGGTCATGTCTGACCCCCCGCTGCCCGGACGTGCACTGGTCACGGCAGCGTGTGGCCCGCGGCCCTGAAGAGCCGGTACCACTGCTGACGATCGAGTTCGATGTCGGAGCCGGCCGCCGCCTCCGCGACCCGTGACGGTGTGGTCGTTCCGAGAACGACCTGGATATTCGCCGGGTGCCGGGTCAACCAGGCTGTGGCAATGGCGGTGGGAGTGGTTCCGAACTGGTCGGCGAGGTCGTCGAGTGCATCGTTGAGGTCCGGATAGTTCTCACGGTCGCCGAGAAAGACGCCCTCCGACGTCCCTTTCTGGAACGGTGACCAGGCCTGGAGCGTGATGCCGTGCACGCGTGCGTGGTCGAGAAGTCCATTGTCCCGATCCACGGACTGGTCGAGCCCGGCGATGTTGGCGGCCACGCCTGCCGCGACGAGCGGTGCATGAGTGATGCTGAGCTGCACCTGATTCACGACGAGGGGTTGCTGCACCGCAGTCTTCAGCACGGCGATCTGACCGGGAGTGTGGTTCGAGACGCCGAAGTGTCGGACCTTTCCCGCGGACTGCAAGGTGTCGAAGGCCTGAGCCACCTCGGCGGGTTCCACCAAGGCGTCCGGTCGATGCAGTAGAAGGATGTCGAGGTGATCCGTGCGCAGCGCGGCGAGAGACTCGTCGACAGTGGTGAGAATGTGCTCGGCCGAGAAGTCGTAGTAACCCTCGCGGATGCCGACCTTGCTCTGGATGATCACATCGTCGCGGTCGGATGCGAACGACACTGCATCACCGAACCGTCGCTCGCACGCATGACGTTCGCTGCCGTAGATGTCCGCGTGGTCGAACACCGACACACCGGCGTCACGGGCGGTTCCGACGAGTGTGCGGATCTGCTCGTCGTCGAGTGACTCGATACGCATGAGTCCGAGAACGATGCTCGAGACGTGCAGGTCGGTGCCGGGGAGGTCGAAAGTCTTCATCTGCACATCGGTACCCGCGAAGAACCGTTCGGCGCAACCGGGGATGGAAGAGTCCGTACCAGGACCGGTGATGCGGTTGTACGGTCGCATGATCAGTCCGAGTGCTGCACCGCGACGCACAGTGCAGAAGGGAACCGTCGGTGCCTGACGTTTCAGCCCGCCCACACCACGAGATCGTCATCGTCGGTGCGGGCTTCTCCGGTCTGGGCACCGCGATCGCTCTCGCGAAAGCCGGTTTCGACGACGTGCTCATCGTCGACGACGGTGACGGTCCCGGTGGTACCTGGCAGTGGAACACCTATCCGGGTGTGGCTGTAGACATCCCGTCCTTCAGTTACCAATTCTCCTTCGCTCAGCGATCGACCTGGTCCCGCAGCTACGCCCCGGGCAGCGAGTTACGTGCCTACGCCGAGCAGATCGTGGAGGAATACGGCTTGGGTGCCCACCTTCGGTTCGGTACCAGGGTGCACGGAGCCTCGTTCGACGTGAAGTCTGCCCAGTGGTCGATCTCGACCAGCGGGGGAGATGTCACGGCCCGCTGGTTGATTCACGCAGGCGGGCCGCTGAGCCAACCGAAGCTGCCCGATATCGCGGGCATCGACTCCTTCGGTGGCGCGACGATGCACACCAGCCGCTGGGACCACGAGGTATCGCTGGCGGGCAAGCGGGTCGGCATCATCGGCACCGGCGCGACGGCTGTGCAGGTCGTTCCGGAAATCGCACCCGAGGTCGAGCACCTGACCGTGTTCCAGCGCACGCCCATCTGGTGCCTGCCGAAACCGGACTTCCCGCTCGGCCGGGTAGGACGCGCCGGCCTCGGGCGAGTTCCCGGAGTTCGGCAGGTAGCTCGCTTGGCGAGCCAGACCTTCGTCGAGGCGACGTTCCCGGTGTTGGCCCACTTCCATCGATGGGTTCCCGGCACCGCCGCCCTGCAGGTCGCTGCGCGTCGATACATCGCCGCGCAGGTCGATGATCCGGCGACGCGGGAAGCGCTCACCCCGAAGTACGCCCTCGGATGCAAACGGCCGAGTTTCCACAATTCGTACCTTTCGACGTTCAATCGCGAGAACGTCGCTCTGCAGACGGCGTCCGTCGAGGCGATCACGCCGACAGGGATTCGCACGGCCGACGGCGATCTGCACGAACTCGATGTGCTCATCCTGGCCACCGGATTCAAGGTGACGGACAAGGACGCGCTGCCGACGTACCCGCTCACGTCCGACGACGGAACAGACCTCGCCGAGCATTGGGACGCTGCGCGGTTCCACACCTATCAGGGCGTGACGACCGCAGGCTTCCCCAACTTCTTCACCGTCTTCGGTCCCTACGGCTACAACGGCGCGTCGTTCTTCACCCTGGTCGAGAACAGTGCCGCCCACATCGTGCGGGTTTTGAGCGAAGCTCGTCGCCTCCGGGCGTCGGTTGCCGAGGTGACACCGGCGGCGCAGGAGAAGTACATGAGCGCCATCCTGGAGCGGCGGCCGCTGCAGGTGTTCACCGACCCGAGCTGTGCGAGCGCCAACAGCTACTACTTCACCAAGAACGGGGATGTGCCGTTCAGAGCGTCGACCACGCTCGAGGCGTCGTGGCGGAGCCGACGATTCGACCTGAACGACTACGCCTTCGCCGAACGGTCGTGATCGGACGATCCCTGTGACAGCCCCGGGTAGTCTCGTCGAGTGACCTCCAGGATTGTTCGTTGACGACACGAGCGCAGCAGAAGGCCGCCACACGGGAACGATTGCTGACGGCGGCCTCCGAGTTGTTCACCGAGCGGGACTACGGCGATGTGACGATCGCGGACATCGCCAAACGGGCCGGTGTCGCCCACGGATTGCTGTTCCATCATTTCTCGAACAAAGAGGGAATTTATCGAGCCGTCCTGGATAACGTTGTTGCAGAGATGGATTCCGCGTTCAGTATTCCTGACGACGCGGACGTCCCGAGGGTCGTCCGGGCCGCGCTGCGCACTCATCTGAGCTACCTCGAGAATCACCGCGGAGTCGCGCTGCGATTGATTGTCGGGCGGCGACACCCGGACCCGACCGTCGTCGCCGCGTCGGACCGAGGACGTACGCGGGCCTTGACCGCGTTGGCGCACGCCCTGGATCTCGACCCCGGCGACAAGCTCATGCAGTTCGTCGGCACGACCCTGGTCGCCGCATTCGACGAGGCGTCGTCGTGGTGGTTGAACGACCCCGATCCGCTGCCTGTCGACGCCCTCGTCACCTCGTTCATCGAGATCGGCATCGGCGCGCTGAGGGGTGTTCAGGCCATCGACGGCTGTCCGGACCTGCGTGAACAGATCGCCGTACTCTCCGCCGCCGCAACTATGGACGACCACGGCCGATCCGACTGAACACGATTCGTTGACTGTTGTTCAGCGAACACGTTAGTCTGACACTCCCAGCCACGACGGACGGAGTTCAGACGATGGCGACCTACCTCAGCCGCTTCACGACAGACAAGGCCGAGCTGTGGGGTGTGGTGACCGCCGGCGGGATCATCGCGCTCGAGGGTGACTACGCGACCACCGGTGAACTTCTCGAGAACGGACGCGACGACTGGACGGCCGCGGCATCGCGGCGGCCCACCCACGTGGCCGACGACGTGCAGATGCTGTCTCCGATCACCACTCCGTGCCGAGTGTTGTGCCAGGGCGCGAACTTTCGCCAACATGCCATCGACTCCGGGATGGATCCGGACAACACGGCGTTCAACCTCTTCTTCGACAAGACCGACGCCTCGATCACCGGCCCGCACTCGGCCGTCACCCGCCCGTCGCACGTCCGGTTGCTCGACCACGAGATCGAGCTTGCGCTGGTGATCGGCAAGGCGATCACCGAGCCGGTCACGATCACCGACGACTCGCTACGCGAGTACGTCGTCGCGGTGACCATCGCCAACGACTTGTCGGCACGTGACGTGCAGCTCCCGCAAGGGCAGTACCTGAAAGGCAAGAGCTACCGGGGTTTCTGCCCGATGGGCCCATTGCTCGCGGTCCTCGACGACGCAGACTACGACCGCCTGGACGACCTCGTACTGCGGTTGCACGTCAACGGAGATCTGCGGCAGACCGACACCACCGCGAACTTCGTCTACCGCCCCGCCGAATCACTCACCGAACTGAGCACTTTCAGCAATCTCGACGTGGGCGACGTGCTCCTGACGGGTACCCCGCACGGCACCGCGGCAAAGTCGCCACCCGCAATCGTGCGACGGCTCGCGACCGCGTTGTTGCCCGAGCACGTCATGTGGAAACTCTTCATCCGCCGCAACCTCGCCGGGCCGTTCCTGAGCCCGGGTGACACCGTCACCAGCACCATCCGATCGTCCGACGGCGCCCTGGATCTCGGTGAGCAACGTACGCCGATCATCGCACCGAACTGACACCGAGGAGACTTCCATGCCATCGCCCATTGCGAGCCCCGCTCCGACAACGACAGCGCTCGCCCCGGATCTCATCGCCCATTTCGTCGTCAAGACAGCGCGTCCGGAGGAGATGATCGACTGGTACGCCGCCGTTCTCGGCGCCCACGTCGTGCACGAGGACGGTCAGATCGCCTTCCTCACCTGGGACGACGAAAGTCACCGTCTGGCCCTGGTCAAGGTGCCTCGACTGCTCCGATACCTGTTCCCGCTGGCCAGGTTTCGACGCAAGATCTACGGCGTCGACCACCTCGCCTTCACCTACACCACGCTCGAGCCGCTGCTGCTGAACTACGAACGACTGGCCGCGCGGGGCATCACCCCGGTGTGGGCTATCAATCACGGCCCGACCACGTCGCTCTACTACGAGGATCCCGACGGAACACGTCTGGAGTTCCAGACGGAGAATTTCTCCACAGCCGAGGACACCGCTCGGTTCTTCTCCAGCGACGAGTTCGCGAGCAACCCGATCGGGATCACCATCGACCCGTCCTACCTGCTCGAACGACTCCGTGACGGTGCCCCCGCGGAGTCGCTGCTACGACGTGACGCCGGCGTGAGACCGGGGACTACTCCGCGAGTCAACCGACGCGCCATCACGTTCCGTACGCTGTGAGCACCTCCGATCCGGCTCCCGTCCTCATCGCCGGGGCCGGCTCGACCGGCGCCACGGCGGCGCTGTTGCTCGCTCGTCGAGGCATCGCGTCCATCGTCGTCGACCGTAGATCGGACGAACTGACTCATCCCGCGGCACACGTCATCCACGGCAGGTCCTTCGAGATCTGGCGCGAGGCGGATCCGGCTCTGGCGCGCGACATCGCCGCCCTGGCGCCCCCGATCGAGGATGTGAGTCTCATCCGCTGGTGTTCCGAGCTGAGCGGGCGAGCTCTCGGCGAGATCGACCTGTCATCGCGTCCGGAACAACTCGCTCGTGTGAAGTCGCACAGTGACTTCCTGATCTCGCACATCGGACAGCACCAGTTGATGCCTGTGCTGTGGACGGCGCTCGACCGGGAACCACTGATCGACTTCCGCAGGAACACTCGCGTCGAGCGCGTCGAGCAGCGTGGTGACACGGTGACCGCGCAGATGAGCACCGGTGCCACCGTGGCTGCGCGGTACCTTGTCGGTGCAGACGGCGCCAACAGCGATATCCGCGAGTTCGCGAATGTAGAAATGCATGGTCCGGTGCTGGCCCGCATGGGAAGCGCATTCTTTCGTGCGCCCGGGCTCTATCCCGCCGACGCCCGCCCGCTGCTCAGCTGGATCTATCAGCCGAACTTCGCGGGAGTCATGATCGCTCATGCCGACGACCACTACGTGTTGATGAACACGTACCTTCACCCCGATCAGGACGTGGCCCGTCGCCGCGAGGACTTCTGGGCCACGACGTTGCCGGCCGTGCTGGGTGACCGCGTGCACGTCCAGGTCGTCTCGACCGGGACATGGACGATGACATCCCAGACGGCCGAGGTGTTCCGCCGTGGCCGGATTCTTCTGGCAGGTGATGCTGCACACCGCTTTCCGCATACCGGCGGCTACGGCCTCAACAGTGGTGTGCAGGACGCGCACAACATCGCGTGGAAGCTCGATGCCGTTCTCGGTGGGCACGCCACCGACCGACTGCTCGACACCTACGAGACCGAGCGTCGACCGGTGATCGACCTCTTCGCCCGACACAGCGTCAGCAATCACGTCAAGATGGACGACACGACCCGGTATTTCGGTGTCACCAACACGATGCTGCAACGGGCGACGGCAGCGATGTCGCGGCGACCGATGACGATGATTCCCGGTCGTCTCGCAGCGCCTCTGGCGGACAGAGTGACTCGCGCCGGGCTGACACGTACGCGCATACTCGCGTCGACGGGACGGCGCGCACAACGTGTTCGCGATCTCGTGGCAGGAAGTATCCCCGGGCAACTCGCGCACTTCGTCTCGACAGGATTGGAGTACGGGTATCGGTATGGCGGTCCCTTGATCGCGGCCGAACCTGGTGAACGAGAGCCGGCCGTAGGCCCCGAGGATGTCGTCGAGTACCGCCCCACAACCAGGCCAGGAGGACGTCTGCCGCACACCGTCGTCGAGACCCCGTCCGGGCCGCGGTCGACACTCGAGCTCGTCGATACGACACCGAGTGCGTTCACGATCTTCACGTCCGACCCCGCGTCGTGGACGAGAGTTCTGTTGTCGTTGTCGTCCGAGCTGTCGCCGTTGACAACACGCGTCGTCGATATGACAGGGGTCCCGTCGCCCGAGGCCACGGTCGATCTGTACGAGGTGGGAACGAGCGGAGCAGTCGTCGTCCGTGCCGACGGCCACGTCGTATGGCGTTCGCGTGACGATGCCGACGCGGCAGGACAGCAGTTCGTCGATGTCGTCCGACGCACCTGGCTGCCGTATTTCTCACCTACCGACGGATCGGACCGCACGGAGGAGACGTCGATCGCTTCTGGACGCCGATAGCGCGCGCTGTCAGCCGATGTCGACGTCGCGGCCTCGTAGTGCTGGTGCACCGACAAGGGTAGTCCAGGCAGGGACGTGCGCGGGATCGATGCCGCTGCCCTGCCCGTAGACGACGGCGAGGGTGTCGCGTTCGAGAGTGGATCCGGCATACCCGGGAGTCAGCGAATTCTGGGCGAGCCTGGCGGGCACCAGTTCCGCGGGTCCGGGGTTGCGCGAGGGGGGTTGGTAGGAGCCGTCGTTGCGCGAGCTACCGGGATACGCCGGGAAGAATTCGCCCGGTGCGGTGACAGTGTCGTAGCAGGACGGGCCTCGGTCGTCGAACCAGCGCGGTTCGTCCTGGTTCGGGAGGTACGCGCCCATCGGGTTGTCGAACTTCAGGGTGCCGCGGATCCCGGGGTAGGGATCGTCGACGGAGAGGATTGCGACGGCGTCTTCGCGGGTTCTCGCGAGTGATGTCAGCGTGCATCCGACGGCGGGGGAGTACTCCGCCAGGATGTCGAGTGTGGCACGAGAACCTGCGGCGAGTCCGATGATCGAGTCGGCATTCTGTTCGACCACGTCTGCGACCGAGGTGGACGTCGTGGTTGCCGAGGCGAGCAGGGCGGTGATGTCGTTGCGGCGCTCGACGACCGTGTTCCCCACGGAACTGAGATTGTCGAGTGCGTCCACCAGGTCCGGTGCTGCGGTGGAATAGGTTACCGACAGTTTCGCCACGCCCTGCAGATCAGCCTTTATCGCGGGTAGCTGTGTATCGAGACCGGTGAAGATCTTCTCGAGGCGGTCGATGGTCAGTCCGATCTGTTCCCCGCGGCCGGACAGCGCCCCCGACAGCGCCCCGAGAGTGGCGCCGAGATCTCGAGGAGGGACCGCATCGAGTAGCGGGAGAATGCTGTCCAGTATTTCACTGACCTCGACGGCATTGCCGCTGCGGTCCTGGAGCACGGTGGCCCCGTCGCGGAGCGCTGTGCCGTCGCGCCGGTCCGGCATTTGCAGGGCGACATAGCGTTCCCCGAACAGGGTCTTCGGGAGAATGCGGGCGGTGACGTTGCCGGGAATCATCCGCGCGGTATCCGGGTTCAGCGCCAATGTGGACACCACCGTGCCGGAACTCGTGGGCCTCGATGATTCGACGCGTCCGACAAGAACACCCCGCATTTTGACGTCGGCATCGCGGGTCAGGGAATTACCCACCGAATCGGTGGTCAGCTCGACGTGCAACACCGGCTCGAACGCTCGGGCGTAGATTGCGACGCTGGTCCCGATGAATACGGCCACCGCTACAAGGAACGCGGCACCGGACAGTCGTCGCACCGATGGCCGCGGGGTGTCGATCATGCTGCTGTCCTGCGTGATTCGACGAGGACGTTCTCGCCGACACCGTCGGCAACGATCACTGCCCGGCGCCTGTCACGACACCGCGCACAGGGGCCGAGCCCATCACAGCGGCAACCCGCAGATGGTCCGCGGAGGTCAGGTCACGGTCACTGCCGTAGATGAAGCGATCCGGGCGTACGAGGATGCCGGCGGCCCCGGACTTTCGGAGTTGCCGTTCGAGAACGCGTTCACCGTCGACGATGTGTCCGGTCGGTACACGGTGAGTCGCCAGCGCAGACGAATACTCGACCTTGATCTCGGACACCCCCGCCTCGGCCAACCGGTGCGGTATCGGGGCGGAGGGGAAGCCGATCCACGTCCAGGAGTCGGCCAGCAGTGTGTCCAGGCGTACCGGCGTCAGGTCCGATCCCACCACCCACGGCTGTTCGACGAAGGTGCCGCGCATGCTGCCTCGGGCAGGTTGCTCCGCGAAGAAGCCCCGGCGGGTCCCGAGTGTGTATCGGGGTTTGAGTCCCATTCTCGCGAGCCATGATCGAACGCCGGGTGTCTTCGATGCGGCGACGAACAGGGAGTCTCGGACGCGTGCGAGTCGATCGTTGCGCAACATGACCACACGTCCGATCGCCAAAGAGAAACGTGTCAGCGCAGTGACGTTCGGACGACGTTCGGGCTCGTAGGTCTGGAGCAGTGATGTGTCGGCGCCGTCGAGCACGGCGGCGATCTTCCAGCACAGGTTGGCGACGTCGCGTACGCCGGACGAGACGCCCTGTCCCGCGAACGGGGGCATGATGTGAGCAGCGTCGCCGGCGAGGAACACTCGGCCTTCGCTCCACTTCTCTGCCTGGCGGATGTGGAAGGTATAGGCCCAGCTACGGAAGACCTCCACCGTGTCGTAGTCGATGCCGCGCTCGGCCAGCAACGCTCGTAGACCCGCTTCGGACTGCAGGTAGTCGATCGTCTCTCCCTTGTTGACGCGGAATTCGACGCGGTGGTAACCCATCGGGCACGGGCAGTCGACGCCCGGCCGGTACGGGTCGGAGATGAACGTGAAGTCGAGTGGTGCATCGGAAGGTAGGTCGTACCATGCGCGCAGCTGGATATCGAACCATTGCTCTTCGATGTGTCTGCCCGGCAGCGGGATTCCGAGCATCTTCCGGATCGAGCTCGATCCGCCGTCCGCGGCGACGACGTAGCGAGCCCGTAGCGTCCGATCAGGGCTCCCGTCCGCCGGCCGCAGAGTCAGCACGACCCGGTCGGCGTCCTGGGTGAGGGCCACCGCATCGAGACCTGCAGTCACGGTCACGCTGGGGAAGCGCTCGATGCCGTCACGGAGGACTCGCTCCAGCTCCGGCTGGTGGTAGAAAGCCATCCCGGGAACACCCTGGCCGTAGCTCTCTGCCGAGTGGGTGGTCAGGAACGTTCGGTCGCCGTGTTTGAGGTGAACTCTCACGTCGGTAGACATCGTGTCGAGCATGCGGTCGAACAATCCGAGGCTCTGCCAGACCCGATGCGCGTCCTCGTCCGAGGCTATGGCGCGTTGACGTGGATAGATGTCCACATCCCGCTCGATCACCGCAGTACGAATGCCCCTCTGTCCGAGCAGGTTTGCTGCGGTGGCTCCCGTCGGACCGAGTCCGACGACGATGACGTCCACGTCGACGTCCGATGAGGGATGATTCGTACTGGCGATGCTCATGGCTCTCTTTCCGAGGTGTGTTCGGCGGTGTCGGTGAACGAATCGTCACGTTCGAGCCCATTGGGGGTCAAGAGCCCTCACTTATGACGATTTCGTCAGTTTGCATGTGACCGGACTGCCGATGCAGTACTGCAGGTCAACGGACAGTTCTGGCGGCGGAGTCAGGCCGACTGGATGACTCGGCGCGTCGGTAGGGGCCGGGACGCGAGGTCCGACGCGGTCGCGTCGTCGAGGCCGAACATGCGAAGTAGTCCGGCAGCGAGGGCAGTTGCCGTGCGTGCCACATCGGCGGAGGGGTCCGCGGCGAGCACGTGCAAGCACCCCAGGAGTGATCCGGCCGTGCACGCGAGAGCGGTGTCGAGATGGGTGATCGTCAGCCGACCCGACTCGGCTGCCGCCCGAAGTCCGGCGGCGGCGCGGGGCGCCAACGCCGTATCGCCTGCGAGGTATCCGAACCCGAGTCGCATCAGGATGCTGGTCATCTCTCGGTGAGACTCGCTCAAATGCACGGTCATTCGCACTCCGTGGGCGAACAGCATCACGGGATCGTCCACGTCGGCGCACGCGTCGTCGAAGAATCGGCCGAACTCGGCGAGTGTCTCTGCGATCGCGGCCTCGAACAAGGCTTCTTTGTTGTCGAAGTGGTTGTAGAACGTTCCGACCCCGACGTCCGCTCGGTCGGCCAACTGCTGGACGCTCGCGTCGGCGCCGACGTCGCCGGCAAGGAATGCGCACGCTGCCTGCACGAGCATGGCCCGTGTGTGCAGGCGACGTCTCGCTTGTCGGGAGAGAGCCTGATCCGAGCCTTCCTCGACCATGGAGTGTCCGTTCCTCGTGGAGAACCCGTACAGAACTGAGCATATCGTCAGTATCGAGCTGGGGTCTATCGAGAACAGGATTCACGGCGCGACGAACTCAGGGCATCGACCACCGTGAAGAGGTGTTGAACGCCCAGTGCTGGTCTCGAGTCAGGTTCGCCGGCCCACGACCGGATTGAGCTCGGAGTCCGCAAGGCCACCGGGCTCGATGCCGGGGAGGAATTCGCGCCACGTGCCACTGATCAGCGTCGGCGACTCCACGACGCGTGTCCCGTCGGCGAAGTAGGTGGTCGCCAACGCACGGCGTGGCTGCGTCGTCCGGTTCGGGCCCGCGGTGTGGAAGCACAGCGCGGAGTGGAACGACACGTCGCCCACAGCGAACGGCTCCGACTCCACGGAGACATCGCGCTCGACGAAGCGGCGAGCGACGGCCTCGTCGTACGACGTGCCGACCTTGTCGAACTCCAGGTCGGCTACTTCGCTCAGAACGGTGCGACCGCGGGCGAACGAGAGCGGTCCCATCCGACCGGGAATGGCGGACATCGGCATCCAGGCGGTCACGGCGTCAGTGGTCTGCAGCGGGAAGTGCTCGGCGTCGTGATGCCAGGGCGTTCGCCCGCAGCCGGGCTCCTTGGAGAGTGCGTTGTCGTGATACAGCCGAACGCCGGACACGTCGAGAAGGGTGGCGGCCAAGCCTCCGATCCGGGGCGAGAGCGCCACGGTACGCATCAGGTCGTCGTGCAACCACATCTGTTCCAGCGCGGTGAACCGGCCGGCGACGTCCTCACCGTGCTCGGCGCGCAGCAGTTCCTCGAGCCGCTCGGCGAGTCGCCGGACCACGGCCGGAGACAGCACGCCCGGTAGCCGTACGAATGCTTGTCGCGCAAAAGCTTCGACGGAGGCAGGATCGAGGTCGTAGGGCTCCGCCAGCTCGCGCTCGACCTGTTCGTCCGTGGCCGCCTCGACATCGGGCAGGCCGGGGCCGTCGACCAGTTCGGTGGACGTCGCGTCGTTGGCGGCGAGGGTGACGTACCAGTCCCACCAGTCCTGATCGTCGCCTGCCCAGTCCTGATCGATACCGCCGTCCCGGTTCTGTTCGGGAAGCCGCTCGTTGGTCGTCGGATCGGTCAGAGCCACAGCAGGGCCGCCTCATGGGAGAAGGTGTAGGCACCGGACGAGTCACGGCACGACGCGAGGTAGTCGCCCAGCACCGGTGCCGCCTCCATCTCGTCCAGGGACACGGAGTCGTCGAATGCGCAGCGCTGTAGGAAACCCTCGGCGATGGCGCGATCGGAGGTACCGGTGGTGTACGTGACCCGCTGGTCTCGCACGTCCGCGCCTGCGCGTATCAGCGCGTCGCGTACCTGCTCGGCCGTCGTGTACGGGGTCGCGTCGCGCACGCCGGCGCGGAAGGCGTCGTAGAACGCCAGGTAGTGGGACGACGCCGTGGCCTGCGCGACCAGGCCGAGGCCGCCCGGGGCGAGCGCAGCCACGAATCGTTCTGCGGCTGCGTCCAATTCGGCCGGCGGAAGGGCGTAGAGCGCGTGGGTAGCCCACACGACGTCGTAACCGGTGTGATCCGCCGGCAGGTCTTGAAGAGTCATCACCAGGTCGTGGCGGGCCGCGAACGGTGCGCCCAGAGCCCCCCGTGCTTCGGCGACGGAGAACGCGGACGGGTCGAGCAGGTCGTAGGCGATCTCGGGCACCGCCGACAGGTCGGTGTAGCGGCGGAGAGCGGTGGGGAACTTTCCGCTGCCGCAGGCGACGTCGAGCAGTGACCACCCGTCGTGGGCCCGGTCGGCAAGGAGAGTGGGCCACTCGGCTGCCAGGGCCAGCTGTCGGTAGTCCTCGGTGGCAAGCGCGTAGAACGCCTCCATGCCCGTCCGACCGGCCTCGCTCCAATGCTCGAGACTGCGTTCGGCTGTATCTCCGCTGCTCACGACATTCCTCCTAGGAAGCCGACCGCAGCACACCGGGTGGGTGCGTCGTGGTTGACTCGTATCGATGTCCAACATAGCGCCGACTCCGCCGACCGACACCGCTGCCGTGCTCATCGACGGGTTGCGCGACGTTCGGCGTGGCGCTCCGGCGCTCGCGGGCCTCGAGCCCGACTCCTATGCCCGACAGCACGCCGCCTTCGAGCGACTCTCCGATCAGCGGGGTCTGATCGCCGAGCACTTCGCCGGTCGGTTGGCGACGAGGGGAGACGGACCGATCTCGGTCCTGTCGGTGGGATGCGGCGACGGCGTGCTCGACGCCAGACTTGCCGCAAGCCTTGTGCGAGCAGTTCCCGGCCGACCGGTTCGGTATGTCGGCGTCGACCCCTGGCTCGGGAGCGCCGACCTCTTCACGTCCACGATGGATGCGCTGGGAGCCGACGAGCTGAGCACTGACGCGTTCGTCGCATCGTTCGACGACTCGCCCGTGGACGAGACCTTCGACGTCGTGATGTTCGTGCACTCGATGTACTACGTCGTCGATGTCGGTGCAACGCTGCGTGCCGCGCTCGCCCTGCTACGTCCCGGCGGCGAACTGTGGGTGGCTGTGGCACCGACGGCCGCACTCAATGCGCTGGTCGGCGTTCTCGCACCGCCCGTGGAAGGTCATCGGCAGTGGTTCAGCGCCGACGTCGAGAAGGCTTTCGTGGATGCCGACATCGTCATCGACGACGCGGTCACCCTGGACGCATTGGTGGACCTGGCGTCCGCGAGCGACCTTGTGCTGAACTTCGCAGTCCAGGCCCAGCTGAGCCCTGACCTGTACGGGCCGGTGCGCGCCTACCTGGAGGCGGTGTCGGTCCCCGGTGACGACGGCGGGCTTCGAGTGCCTCACCCGGTCGACGTGTTCGGCACGATCCGTCGGTAACGCGTTCACCTGCCCTGCACCGCGGTGTCGATCATGGCGCCGACAGCGCGGGCTCCCGTCGACGTCATGATCGTGCCGGCATGATCCAGTCCGACCATCGATTCGACCGACGTCACGTCCAGCGCTTCGATGTCTCGCGGAGAATACATCGGCGCCGAATCGGCCCCGATGCTCCACTGAGCGTGCAGGAATCGGACCGGAACTGTGATGTCCCGAAACCGCGAATCGCCGAAGAATACGTCCGTAGCGTCCGCGACGACCGCCTCGGACGACAACCTGACCGACCCGTCGAGGAGGTCGTGTTCGGCGTACTCCCGCAGTAGGGGGTCGGTACGGTCGAGCAGCGGCAACGACGTCGACACCAGGTGGTCGACGTAGTCGTCGGTATCGTTCCACCGCTGCTGAGTACGAGCCATCCTGTCCATGAAGACTGCCGCGACGTTCTCTCGGGTGAGACCCGCGGGCGGTCCTACCGGCACGCCCCCGTCGACGAGAACGAGGCTCTTCACTCGGGACGCATGCCGAGCCGCGAATTCGACCGCCACGAACGCGCCCATCGACATACCGCACACGTGCACGGCGTCGAGTCCCAGCGCATCGACGACGGCACGAAGGTCGTCGGCGTGCTGGGCCAGCGAGGACGGACCCGAGATGTTCACGCTGTCACCGCGACCGCGGAGGTCCGGTGCGACCAGTGTCAGGTGTGGCGCCTCCGTGTGCAGCCAGCCCCACAGCCTGCGCTGGCTGGAGACCCCGTGCACCACGAGAATCGGCTCCGAGGTTCCGTGGAGAATCTCGACGGCCATGCTGCCGCCGGATACCGGTACTCGTTCGATAGTCATGTTCAGACTGTAGAACGGGATCTCAGGTGCTGAGCTTGCACAACATCCGGGACGAGATGATTCGCTCTTGTTATCGAAGCATCGATCGTGTTGACTGCGGTGCGTGAGCGAACCCACGACAGCCGAGCGCGACACCATCCGCACGACCGTCCTCGTGTACGGAATCTACGGCTACACAGGGCTTCTCGTGGGGTGGGAGGCAGTGCGCCGTGACGTGGACATCATCGCGGCCGGTCGCGATCGAGTTCGAACCGAAGCGGCAGCCCGCGACCTCGGAGTGCAATTCCGTGTCGTGGCACTCGACGATGCGGAGGGCCTCGACGCTGCGCTGGCGGACATCGACATCGTCGCGCATTGTGCGGGCCCGTACGAGCGGACGTCGGCACCCATGGTCGATGCGTGTCTTCGAACTGGCACGCACTACCTCGATCTGACGGGGGAGGCGGACGTGTTCGAAGCGGTGTACGCCCGCGACTCCGACGCGCGTCGCGCCGGTGTCGCACTCGTTCCGGGAGTGGGTTTCGACGTGGTTCCCACGGACCACCTCGCAGCAGTGGCGAAACAGGCCCTCCCCGAGGCGATCACGGGCGATATCGCCATGGTCAGCCCTGGTGGTTTCAGTCGCGGCACACTCAGCACGGCCCTGCTCGGGATGGCCGCGGGAAACAAGATTCGCGTGTCGGGTGAATTCGAGCCCGTCGCTCACAGCCATCGCATCCTGACCATCGACTTGCCGGGTTCGAAGAAGGCCACGGTCGCATCCACTCCACTCGGTGATCTCGCGTCCGCCGCCCGCACTGCAGGCCTGCAGAACGTCACCACCTTCACCGCCCTGCCGGGAGCGACGCTGTTGCGACGACTCGATCGGCCGATGCGTCGACTGCTGTCCGTCCGTGGCGTCGGCGACGCTCTGGAGAAGCTGCTGGCGTTCGTGCCCGTTCCGTCGGAAGCGACGCGAGGTCGCACTCGCAGTGCCGGGTGGGTTCGGTTGACCGACGGCTCGGGCCGCAGCGTGGAGCGGTCCATCGAGGTGGACAACACCTACGCCTTCACCGCGAAGTCGATGGTTCAGGCAATGATCGCGCTGGCGGAGTCTCCGGTGACCGGTGCTCTGACACCATCCACGGCGTTCGGAGTCGACTTCATCGACACGATCCCCGGCGTCACCCCGGTGAGAGGTACTGCGGCCGAGGTGGGTTGAACCGAGCGCGGTTCACTCGGACCGGGGGAGTCGCAGGGCCCACTCGTGCGCCCAATCCAGCAGCGGCTCACCGGCGTCGAGCAGCGCCCGACCGTCTGTGGCCAATCGGTACCCCCCGTCGGAACGCTCGATCAGCCCGACGTCCCTCAGCTCGCGGAGGCGCGTGTTGAGGGTGCTGGCGGCCATACCGTCGGCGAGTTCCTGGAGCTTGCGAAATGTGGCGGGACCGTCCCGGAGCGACCACAGGACGGTCAGAGCTCCGCGGCGGCCGAGGAGGTCGAGCGCGACCATGATCGGCCTCCCCGAGCGGGAGCCGCGCACCGCCTGCCCCGGTCGTGGTGTCGTCGCGCTCATGGGCGTCACCATACGTCGCATGTCAGCTCGCGATCACCGTCCGCCGGAACGGTCGTATAGGCGTGCGTCGGGTCCTCGTACGAATCGTGGACTTTGGACCCCGGAATCCGGGGTCCATCATCCACGATCGTGGGCAGGCCTAGCCGCCGAAACGGTCACAGAGCGGTCCGGTGATGTAACCCGTTCGAACAGAACTCGTCGGGACGTTTCATAGGAAACGCGGGTCAGGGGATAGACCTCGTCGAATGGGGTCCAAGATGAGCGGCGTGACCTTGGTGATAATCGCGGCGTCGGTGGAACTGGCCCTGATCGTGGCTCTCGTCGTCGTGCTCGTCGTCTCACGGGTGAAGCTGAGGAAGACACGGGCGGCGCTCGAACGCGCGAGAAGTGACTCGCCGCGTCGTCGCCGCCGGGGACTCGCGCCGCTGGCGATCAAGACGGCGTTCAACACGGCGGACTCGCTGGTTCACAAAGGCTTCGGGGTCACGGTGCGTAACTCGGTCGAAGACCTGGCGGGATGGGCGCGGATCGAGCGGCCGGACCTCGCGCGGATGACTGCTGCCGGTGCGGTGGTCATCGCCTTCTCCGACATCGAGGGATCGACGGCGCGCAACGAGGAGCTCGGGGATCGTGACTGGTTGAAGCTACTCGAGCGGCACAATCGCTTGGTCACCGAGAAGGTCGAGTCCCATGGCGGGCACGTGGTCAAGAATCAGGGTGACGGCTTCATGATGGCGTTCTCGGACCCGGGCCAAGCGGTTCGATGCGGGATGCAGGTGCAGGCGGCGCTCAACGACAAGCCGGAGCGCTGGAACGGGATTCGGGTACGTATGGGTATCCACACGGGCAGTTCGGTGCGCCGGGGTAACGACCTGTTCGGGCTCAACGTCGCGCTGGCGGCCAGAGTGGCGAGTCAGGCCGACGGCGGCGAGATACTGGTGAGCGAGCAGGTCCGCGAAGCGCTGGAGCCGTCACCCGGCATCGCGCTCGGGACCCCGCGCGAGGTCCACTTGAAGGGGTTGTCGGGCGCCTTCAGTCTCTATCCGGTCGAACTGCCGGCCGAGCTCGTCTAGCGAAGATTTCTCACAGCCGGCACCCATCGGGCATCCAGCGGGGTCCCGGGGAAGCCCCATAGTTTTCGTCCCATGACACACGAAGCATCGCCCCCACGACGAGTCTTTCGAACGGGCCGTGGCCGCACTGCCCTCATCTCCGCGCTGCTGGCGGGTGGTCTCGTGCTCGGCGGGTGTTCTGCCGAGGCGGCCGACACAACGACCGCTCCTACGTCCACCGTGACGTCCAGTCAGAGCGCGGACGGTACCGCTGCTGCGTCCGCCGACGCCACGACGACTACCGGGACCATCACCGACAGTGCCTCTGCGGCTGAGGCTTTCCTCGCCACTCTGACCGACGAGCAGCGTGAGCAGGTCAAGTACGCCTATGACGACGACACCAAGACGACCTCCTGGTCCAACTTTCCCGTCACGTTCGTCGATCGTGCGGGGCTGAACTTGACCGACCTCACCGACGAGCAGCGGACCGCCGCCATGGCCGTCCTCGAGTCGCTGCTCAGTGACGACGCCTACGCGACCGTCACCGGCATCATGGGCGGCGACGAGTACCTGCACGAGAACAGTTCGTCGACCGAGGAATCGTTGGGGCAGTACTACATTGCCTTCTTCGGTGACCCGTCCGATACGTCGGCGTGGGAGATCCAGTTCGGAGGGCATCACCTCGGTATCAACGCCACGCTGGACGGCGCAGCGAACGCGATCACGTTCGCGCCCACCCATCTGGGGATCCAGCCGGCCGCGTACACCGCCGCCGACGGCACGACTGTGCAACCGTTCGACGGTATCTACACCGATGCCTTCGCGTTCTACGACAGTCTCACCGAGGACCAGAAGGCGAAGCTCTATCAAGGTGAGAGCATTCCCGACATGGTCTGCGCACCGGGCAGCACCTGTGACTTCCCCACCGGCACCGGCCTTTCCGGCGCGGAGTTGACCGACGACCAGCGACAACTACTCCTCGCGGTGATCGCGAACTGGGCGGGTATGGCCGACGACGAGACCAACGCTGCACAACTCGCCGAGATCGAAGCCTCGTTGGACACGACCTACATCGACTGGTCGGGGGCGACGACCTACGACATGAGTCAGGGCGACGGCATCTACTTCCAGATCAGTGGACCGGACGTCTACCTGGAGTTCGCGGCACAGCGGGGTTCCGCTGGTGCGGACGTCGACGGTGTGGTGACCTCGGGCTGGGGACACGTCCACACCATCTACCGGGACCCCACGAACGATTACGCCGGCAGCGTCACGCAGCAGGCGGCGACAGGCGGCGGTACGCCCGCTGGTGCCGGGCGCTGACCCGCGGTCAGAGAACGGACGCGAGGGGTGGCCGCAGGAATGCGCGCAGCCCTTCGTCGTCACGCACGGCCTCGCTGTCGAACATGATGACGCTGATGCCCAGCCTCACCACCAGTTCGACGACTCGGTCGCTCTTCTCGGTGAGCTGGGGATATTTGTCGAACATCGGTGCCAGCAGCTCACGAGCTATCGGGGTAGCTCGAAGTACTGTCTCCCGCATGAAGATCGGGTTTCCTTCGTTCGCGAACAGAAGGGTGGTCAGAACTGCGTCGCGACGCACTTCGGTGACAGCCGCCACCGCGAATTCCACCAGATAGTCCAGGGGGGTGTCGGTCGCCGACGCGTGGTCCGAGATGACACCGAGGACGCCGAGGGCAACGGTTCCGACAGCCTCGGACACCAGCGCTTCTTTGGATCCGAACAGGGTGTAGACGGTCTGCCGGGAGACGTCGGACTGGCGGGCTACGGACGCGACGGTGACTGCCGAGAAACCACCTGTCGCGATCAACGCGAGTGTGCCTTCGATCAACTTCTCTCGTGCCGACACCAGGACATTCTGCCACGGACCACGATGTCGTTGGGTCTCGGAATACTTGACACATTGGGTCGTATCTGTCAGATTCTGCGTACCGACAGCAGAGGTCGGTGCTCACCGGGGGGTGCTCGACGCATCGGTGAGCTCGTGCGTCGATCCGGGGGTAAAACCGCATGACACCGTTCACTCGCCGTACGTTTCTGACCGGAGCCGTAGTGGCGGGTGGTTCGGTGATGGCGGGTTCGGTCGCCGGACGTGCCGCGGCGCAGGGAATCGGCGCACGCGTGCAACGGGTTCCATTGTCCCGCGAGGATCACCGGGTCGTGGTCGTCGGTTCCGGTTTCGGCGGTGGGGTCTCCGCTCTGCGCCTGGCTCAGGCGGGTGTGTCGGTGACGGTGCTCGAACGGGGATTGCGGTGGCCCACGGGTCCGAACGCCGAGACATTCCCGCACGTGAAGTCGCCCGATGGCCGTCTGCTCTGGTACGGCTCCGCCAAGAACGCCTTCGGCCGCCCGATCGATGTTCCCGCCTACACCGGACTGGTCGAGGCGGTACCGGGGGAGAACATGACTGCGCTGTGCGCAGCCGGCGTCGGTGGTGGATCCCTCGTCTACCAGGGGATGACGCTGCAACCGGCCGAGTCGGTGTTCGCCACACAGTTCCCGGCGGAGCTGGACTGGGGGCTGCTCGATCGCGTCCACTATCCGCGGGTGGCGCGCATGCTGCATCTGCAGGTCGCGCCCGACGAGCTGATCGACAGTCCCAACTACGCTGCGCCGAGGGCTTTCCGGGACAACGCTCGAAGGCTCGGGCTGCCGGTGTCGAAGATCCCGATGCCGATCGACTGGAACTTCGCGCTCGACGAGCTCCGCGGCCGAATGAAGCCGTCCTACACCAACGGCGACGGCGCCATCGGCGTCAACAACGGCGGAAAGTTCTCTGTAGACGTCACGTACATCGCGGAAGCGGAAGCGACCGGTCTGGTGACCGTGCAGACGCTGCATCAGGTCACGGACGTCGAGAGGGCCCCCGACGGCCGGTGGACGGTATACGTCGATCGCATCGACACGACGGGGAAGGTGCTCGAGAACAAGATCCTGACGACGCCGACCCTGATCATGGCCGCGGGAAGCATGAACACGACGCGCCTGCTGATGCGGGCGGGTGCATCCGGACGGATCCCGGACATGCCCGACGCCCTCGGCGAAGGATGGGGATCGAATGCGGACCGGATCTACTCCTGGACCACGCTCGACCAAGATTTCGGGCCTGCTCAGGGTGGTCCGGTGGTGTTCGGAAGTCTCGACTGGGCTGACCCGTCGCGAGCGATGACCGTCATCCAGGCGTCGTTTCCGCCGATCGGATTCGACCCTCGCACCACGATTCTCGTCGGCTACGGCGTCAGCGACGCCCGCGGACGCTTTGTGTACGACGGCGCTCGAGACGACGCGGTCCTACGGTGGCCGCACGAGGCGGATGCCGCGATCCAGAGTCGGATCGACCCGCGCGTGCGTGCCATCGCGGGCCCGAACAGCATCGTCGTCGACACCAACGCGGTGTTTCCCTCCACGTGGCATCCGCTCGGCGGAGCCAACATGGGAACGGTGTGCGACCTGGAGGGTCGAGTCGAAGGACAACGCGGCCTGTACGTTCTCGATGGCGCCCTGATCCCCGGCAACTGCGCGGCGTGCAATCCGTCGATGACCATCGCCGCGGTGGCCGAGCGCGCCCTGGACAAAATCGTCGCCGCCGACGTGGGGTCGATCATCTAGCGTGCGTCACGTCAGCGGCCGATCCGTCCGATCCCGCTCGGTGGGCCGAGTGCACACCCATTTCGTGAACCGCACACCCAGTGCGACTTGCTGCAGAGGGTGTGGGCTCCGGGTAAAGGGTGTGCGCATACCTGCGTGGGAATGCCGTCCTCAGGGGGTGTCGAGGTGGTCCGGCACCTGTCGTGGCGTACTGCGGTCCGGTATCAGAGCCGGGATGGCCCGAACGTAGACGACCATCCCGATGAGTTCGACGAGCGTCTGCGTGACGACCACGACTGCTGCAAGGGACAGGCTGTCGGGGAGTGCCAGGGCCAGAGGAAGAACGACCAACGAGTTACGAGTGGCACCGGAGAAGGTCAACGCGCGGCTCGCCGGCACATCGAGTCGGGCGAAGTGTGCCAACCACTTTCCGACGAACGCCATGACGACGAGAAAAGCGACGAAGATCGGGACGGCGGCGACCGACCGCATGCCTTCGGTACGAATGGTATCGATCTGAGAGGCCACGACGACGGCCAAGGTCGCCATCATGATCGGAACCATCGACGTCGCCAGGAAGTCCATGACGACACCACCCGAGCGGTAGCGCCTCGCGAGAGCCTGGGTCGCTGCCGCTGCTGCCAGGGGAAGCGCGATGAGCAGCACGAAGGCCTCGGCGAAGGGGGCGACGTCGATGACCGACACGACGTCCGATCCGACGAACAGCCACAGATAGAGCGGTAGGAAAGCCATCTGCAGAAGCATCAGAAGTGGTGCAGCAGCGAGCAATCGCTCCGATGCCGCACCGGCGAGCCCGCTGAAGACGATGACGTAGTCGATGCACGGTGCGAGGAGAACCAGGAGGGCGCCGACCACGACCGCGTCGTTTCCGTCGACGAATCTGGTCAGTGTAAACGCCACGAGGGGGACTACGACGAAGTTCAGTGCGACGACGCAGGCAAGAAACCTCCTGTCTCGCAACGATTGTCCGATAGCGGCGAACGGGACTGCGAGGAAGGTCGCATACAACAGCAGAATCAGGACCGGATTGATCGCATGTTCGAAGGTAGATGCAGTGGACGGCGCACCGAGCCCGACCGCCGCTCCCAGCGCAAGTGCCACCAGATACAGCGGGATCTGATGTCTCTCCATCCATGACACGACGCTTCGCTCCCGGTGGCCTAGTTGTCCGTGGTGGCATCGAGGTGTGCGACGTCCTGATGTCTGGGGGCGAGGATATAGGCGGCAACGTAACTGACCGCACCTACCGCGCCGATGATCGAGAGAGGCACCACGTAGTTCGGCGTCGAGGGGTCGGCGACCGTTGATGACGCGGCGCCGCCCCAGATGAGGAACACGGCCCACGCTCCGACGACGGGGATCATCGACCAGAATGCGAACCGGTGTCGGAAGCTGCTGCGCGACCGGGGCTGCCAGTGCAGTGTCGTTTTCATAGCGAACCTGCCGCCGCAGACAGCCACGGATCCGACGACGAGGCCGACGATCGATCCGACGACGGCTCCCAGGATCAGACCCGCCGTGTTGGCGACACTGTCCAGCATCACCGCAGCACCTGCGAGTGCTCCGAGTGCGGACGCGACAACCAGCTCCCGACCGACCCACGTCATGGGTCCACTGAATCACGCTCGAGGCGATCAGTCGTACAGAACTGCGCGGCCCTGCTCAACCAAGGCGTTCAAGCCTGCGCGGAAACGGTCCAGGTATTCCGGTGCATGGCCGACCCAGTCGGTCATCTCCCCGACTATCTCCACCGGTTCCGCACTGCGGTACGACCTGGTGGGATTCCCGGGGAACTTCTTGTCGGTGACGTTGGGGTCGTCCTCGACATCTCCGTGCGGCTGTACGACATAGACGCGGCTGCGGCCGTCGCCGACCGCCATCTCGGCTGCGAGGACCGCTCCGTCCAAGACCATCGTCATGTAAACGTAATTGGAGATGTGCTCGGGCCGATAGTTGGACCGGTGGCCGGCTGTGAGGAAGTCGCCCACCCGAAGGTCGGCCTTGGTGCCGTGGAAGAACGCACCCGATTCATGCACCACGAAGCGTTCCGGCGTATCGGCCATGTCTGCCATTCGATCCCCTCCATCGACGGTGTGATCGGGAGAGTGTGCACCGCGCACGGGCCCTTGCCGCAAGCCCCACTGTCGGAGTTATGGTGAGAGTGGCGAAGAGATACCGATGCGGGGCTCGACCTTCACCTCGGGGCCAGGCTCAGACTGGTGGAATGACAACCACAACTCCGGACGTCGTGACCCGCTACCTCGCTGCCGCTGATGTCGACGACATCGATGCGCTCGTCGACTGCTTCGCGCCGGACGCCGGCGTGACCGACGAAGGCCATACCTACCGCGGACACGACCAGGTCCGACGCTGGCGCGACACGGTCGCCGGGCGCTACACCTACACCACCACCGTGACGGGTTCGGAGGTCGTCGATGCCTCGAACTATCGCGTATCGGTCCGTATCGCCGGAAACTTCCCGGGCGGGGTGGCCGACCTGGTGTATCGGTTCGAACTCGACGGTTCGTCGATCACGGGTCTGCGTATCGGTGGATGAGAGACTGTTTCAGTGGCGACGAGGGTGACCATCGGTGAGTTCTCGACGATGACGCGGCTTACTCGGAAAGCGTTGCGGCTCTATCAAGACGTCGGACTGTTGATGCCTGCAGAGACGGACGCGTTCACCGGATATCGCTACTACGACATCTCGCAGGTCGGCCGAGCCCGCACGATACGACGGTTACGCGATCTGGACATGCCGATTGCGGACGTCGCGTCGTACTTCACGGCCGACGACGAGGTGAGTCGGCATCGGGTCCTCACAGAGCATCTCCAGCGCCTGGAGGACAGGCTCACGTACACCCGCGAGGCCGTCGAGGCGCTCCGATCGATGATGACGACGCCGATCGATCCTGTCATCGAGATGCGCACGGAGACAGCGTTCGTCGCGACTGTCGTCACCGACACGGTTACCTTGTCGGCGATCGCACCGTGGTGGAACGACGCTCGCGACACCCTGACATCCCGTCTACGCGAGTTCCATGTCGACGCGGTGGGCGTTCTCGGTGCCGACTTCGACATGGAACTCTTCTCGGACGAGAAGGGAACCGCATCGCTGTGGTACCCGGTCGACCCCGTGGGCGCAGCCCGGCAAGGACTGGACGTGGTGCCGTACGCCGAAGCCCGCTACGCCGTAGCAGTCCATCGAGGACCGGACGCACGCATCGACGAGACGTACTCGGCACTGGGCGAATACGTTTCGTCCCGCAAAATCGGTGTCGCCGGCCCGGTCAGAGAGCGGTACCTTGCCGGTGTGCACGGCGGGGAGGACCTGGTGAGCGAGATCGGCTGGCCCGTGCGCGAATCTGCGTGATGATGCCGGTCATCGTTCGAGTGCGTGCCCGTCGTATCGACGATTGTGGATCGCGGTGATCACCGCGCTCGGCACGTACAGAACCATGACCACGATGATGGCCGTCACGACGAAACTCGGTGTCGGGTCCCACGCGTCGGTCCAGATCCGCATGGCGGCTGCCGCGACGAGTATCGCCGAGACGATCATGAGCGTCAGCGTACCGATCGGTCGGAAGTACTGATCGATCATCGGCCTGCTCAGGTCAGCTCGACTTCTCCCTGTCGTACATTTCTCGTGCTCGACTCACCTGAGCGTAATGAGCCTCGGCCCAGGTGCGGAGGGCCTGCAGCGGATCGTGCAGAGTCCGGCCGAGGTCGGTCAACTCGTACTCCACCTTCGGTGGCATCTGGTCGTAGGCGTGTCGGGCGACGATGCCATCTCGTTCCAGGTCCCGCAGAGTGTCGGCGAGGACCTTCGCGCTGATACCCCCGACCTGCGTTCGGAGTTCGCCGAACCGCACGCGGTCGTCGCCGAGGGCGATGACGATCATCGCCGTCCACTTGTTGGCGATTCTGGCCAGCGACGTGCGCGACGGACAGTCTTCCAACAGGACATTCCATACCGGCGTTGTCATCGTCCCCCCAGGTCATCGACAGTTACGTTGAGGTTAGAGGCTAGTGGCTGTCACTCTCGGCGCGTTGATGTCCCCACTCCGAGGAGCTGCCACCATGACCGAGTCCACCGCTCTCGATGTCGCCACCCGTTACTTCGACGCTCTGAGTACCGGCGACATGTCGACCCTGATGGGTCTTATCGACGACGACGTCGTCTGGCATCAGCCGGGCGCGAATCAGTTCTCGGGCGAACACCGAGGTGTAGGCGGTGTCGGCGCACTGCTGAGCGCCATGATGACGACCAGTCAAGGAACGTTCGGACTGACCGTGGAGGGCCCGATGATGGTCAACGGCACCAATGTCGCCGTGCCGGTGCGGTTCACGGGTCGACTGCAGCACGCATCGATGGACATGTCGGGCCTCGATCTCCTGACCGTCGTGAACGGGAAGATCGCCGAGGTGCACCTGTTCTCCGCGGACGGCGACGCCGAGGACGAATTCTGGGGTACGAACTGATGCCGGCTCCGGCGTGACCCAACGGTCACGCCGGAGCGCGCGCCGCGAAATGTCGTCGGTACTCGGACGGAGTCGTCGAGAACATCGCCGCGAACCGTTGCCGCAGAGTCACATCACTACCGAATCCGCACGCAGTGGCAACGGCGTCGATCGGCCAGTCCGTCGTCTCGAGCAGTCGTCGCGCCTCGTCCAATCGTCGTTCCAGAACCCACCGCGCCGGCGTCGTGCCGGTGGAGAGCTTGAAATGTCGCACGAAGCTCCGCCGGCTCATCCGCGCATGTCGTGCGACATCGTCGAGGGACAGATCTTGGTCGAGGTGAGCCAGTATCCATTCCTGGATGTCAGCGATGGTGGTGTCGGTGGCACGGTCGGCCAGTGGTCTCTCGATGTACTGCGCCTGGCCGCCCTCTCGATGGGGCGCGACGACCAGCTGCCGGGCGACGCGGGTGGCTGCTGACGTGCCCAGATGCTTGCGGACGATGTGCAGGCAGGCGTCGATCGACGACACGGTACCTGCCGACGTCATGACGTCGTCGTGGTCGATGTAGAGCACGGACGCGTCGACCGAACTTCCGCCGCTACGCTCCGCGAGCTCGGGCAGTACTGCCCAGTGGGTCACTGCCGACCGCCCTCCGAGGAGGTTCGCGTCAGCTACCGCGAAGGCCCCCAGGCACAGCCCGACAATCGCTGCGCCTCGTGAATGAGCTTTCAGCACAGCAGTTCTTACGACACATCCGAGGGGATCGAGGGACACGTGCCAGGACGGGACGATCACGATGTCCGCCCATTCCGCGGTCTCCGGGCCCGCGATGTCGCCGAGTGAGTATCCCTCAGATGTACGGATACTTCCCTCGGCGTCCGACCACACTCGTGTCTCCCAGTCGGTGGCCAGACCGAGACGCTGGACCTCGCCGAACACCATCAACGGTGCGGCGAGATGGAACATGGTGATGTCGTCGAATGCGTAGATGGCAATGCGCACAGCTCTCCCTGGTTTGGCCCGAATCCATCGTAACTGTGCATGTGTGCCACTGTCGAAGATCCGCCGGCGGGCGAACACTGAGGTGGTCGGCCGCCGTCCCGGCGGATCGCACACGAGAAAGAGGACACACCATGGCACCGCGCCGCGCACTCATCGTCGTCGACATCCAGCAGGAGTACTTCTCGGGTCCCCTCGAAATCGCGTACCCGCCGCGCGCCGAGTCGCTGGCCAACGCGATCACGGCGATTCAGGTAGCCGACGCCGCCGGTCTGCCCGTGATCGCAGTGCAGCACTCCATGCCCGAGGGCGCTCCCGTCTTCGTGGACGGAACAGACGGGTTCGATCTGCACCCCGAGGTCGTCGCCGCTCTGCCGTCGGCAACGACGCGAGTGACCAAGAGTTTCGGGAGCGTGTTCGCCGGAACCGATGTGGCAGAACAGCTCCGCGCGCTCGAGGTCGACACCGTGACCATCGTGGGCTTCATGACCAACAATTGCGATCTCGCGACGGCCGTCGAAGCCGAGGGCCTCGGATTCGCAGCAGAGATCTTGTCCGACGCGTCCGGTGCCATCAATCTGTCCAATGCGGCGGGAACCGTGTCGGCTGAAACCCTTCACACGACGCTGATGACACTGCTGCACTCCAATTTCGCCGCAGTGGCGACAACGGAACAGTGGGTCGACGCCGTGCGCTCAGGATCGGCGCTGGACAAGAACAACCTCGTCGAATCGGCGATGGTCGGCACAGAGGCCGTGGCCGCCCACTGACGACACGTCGTCCACTCGCGCCGCAGGTACGGTGTCGACAACGGCTGGATCGCGGTGACCGAAGGAGTGCAGCGTGCGTGGATGGGTCGGCGTGGTCCTTCTGAGTCTGCTCGGCATCGCGGCGATTGTCCTCGGCGGCGCCGACGACTCACCGGGGTTGCAGTTCATCGGGCTGATTCTGGTGGTAACCGCGATCGTGACAGGAGTACGCCGCCGTCGCTCCGTCTGAGGTGTCAGGCAGGGCTGTCCACGTCGGCGATGAGCACGTCGACGTCTCGGGAGGCGAACGGGAACCCCAGGATGTCCGACAACGCGGCGGCCGCACGCGTCGACACCTGCGCGCCGACGTCGGCCAGATCCGAGTCGTAGGCGGCGATCACGGTGATACGTGCACCGGTGCACACATGCCCGTCGGTATAGAGCGAGATGTCGGACGGTTCCGCTTCCGGAACCTCGGCAACAGCTCGCCGAAGCGTCACTCGAACGATCGCGTCGCTGATGCGCAGCGTGTCCGTGGCGGGAGCGTCGTCATCCGGGTAGCGGGCGTCGAGAGGCCATGTTCTGATTCCCACGGCACGGACGCGCGAGATGGCGGACGCACTGATGTCGACCCATCCGGGGACAGGGGAGTCCCGCAGGGCCTCCGCCGCGTGTCGAAGAATCGGAGCATGGTCGCCCGACGTCATTTCCATGTCTCCAATCGTTCGCCGAGTGTCGCGCGGGCGCGGGTGAGGTGGCCGCGAACGGCACCGGGTGACAGGGACATCACTGTTCCGATGTCTGCATGCTTCATGCCTTCGACTTCACGAAGCAACCAGCACGCCCGCTGTCGGTACGGTAGCCCAGCGAGTGCGACATCGAGCGCCGACAGGAAGCTCGCCTCGGACGCGGCCGACGACGGATCGTCCTTCGGGTCCAGGCTGGGCCGTTCTAAGACCCAATCTTCGACGGGGGCCACGCTGCGTCTGCGCCGGTGATCTATCACCTTGTGCGAGACGACGCTGAACAGCCATGTGCGCACGCTGGATTCCGCACGGAAAGTGCGAATTCCTCTCCATGCGTCGACGAGGGAATCCTGCACGATGTCCTCGGCCGCACCGCGGTCGGACAGTAGATGAGTCGCGTAGCGCAGCATGTCCGGTCCGAAGCGCCGCGCGATTTCCTCGAACGCGAATCGGTCGCCGACGGCCGCCGCCGCGGCGAGTGCCCGATCCGGAAGCTCGGCCAGTTCGGCGCGGATCGCCGCGGAGCCGTCAGGGTGTCGGAGGCGTGTGTCCCCGGGTTCCGTGGCGCCGGCAACGCCGGGACTTCCGGGGTCGGGCGCCATCGATGGACGACTGAGCATTGCTTCCCCCCGGAACCCCATCGGGGTCGACACACCCCCCGGTGCTTGATGACGCAACTACTTCACGTCCATTCGAGATGCCCGACCAGGCTGTCCGGCAAACCTCTGTGATGCGCGTCACTCGAATCGGAACGTGCGCTTTCCGCTCGCGAACGCGACTCAGTAGTCGTAACCGGTCGACACAGTTGTTCGACCACGACGAAAGGACATGAGTGAACGCCCCGCGCACCGCGACCGATCCCGCCGTGAAGACGTCGGTCGCACACAGTGATCAGGCGATCGAACAGCAACCCGTACGGACGGGACGAACTGTGATCGCGCCGAAGGTCGTGGCCACGGTGGCCGGGATCGCGACACGCGAAGTGCCGGGTGTGTACGCCACGGGTGACGGTGCTACTCGCGCCGTCGGTGCTCTTCGCGAGAAAGTTCCCGGCGTGAAATCCGCACCGTCACAGGGTGTTGCGGCCCGGGTAGACGACGACCGCGCGTCGGTACGCATCGACCTCGTCGCCGACTACGGAACTGCGATCGCAGATCTGGCTGCCGACGTGCGCCGGAACGTCACCAGCGCGGTGCACGCCATGACCGGTCTCCGGTGCGTGCCGGTCGACATCGTCGTGCACGACGTTCATCTGGCACCGAACTCCGCCCTCGCCTGATCCCGAACTACATCGCTGCCCGTTGACAACGGGCCTCTTCGACATGGAAGGACACAGACATGACACCACGTTCCACAGCATTCGAGGCAGCGTCGTGAGCCGGCGCAGGAGCCTGTCGAGTCGACTCTTCGAGGGGCTCGGCCGCGTTACCTGGGGATATGCCAAGCGCAAGCTCGACGAGCGTCGCAGCGCGAAGGGGGGACGACGATGACCAGATGGACCGTGTACGTCGCGGAAGCGATCGGCACAGCGATTCTCGTGATCGGCGGTGTGGGTACTGCAGTGTTGGCGGGCGACGACGTCGGCACGACCGGGATCGCGCTGGCTTTCGGGCTGACCCTTCTCGCGATGGTGTTCGTTCTGGGCCCGGTGTCGGGCTGCCACATCAACCCGGCCGTCACGCTCGGATTCCTGATCACGCGCCGGATGACGGCCGCACGCGCAGCCGGGTACGTCGCGGCGCAGGTAGTCGGTGGAGCGATCGGTGCGCTCGTGGTGTTCGCGATGGCGTCCGGTCGGCCCGGATACGACCGGTCCGTGGACGGCCTCGGTGCGAACGGATACGGCGACGCCTCTGCCGGCAGCTACTCGTTACTGTCTGTCGCGCTCGTCGAGGTAGTTGCCACCGCGATTCTCGTCCTCGTCGTCCTGGCTGTCACCGGACGCAATCCCGTTGCTGCAGCGGGAGTTCCGATCGGGTTGACCTTGGCGTTCGTTCACCTCCTCGCTATCGGAGTGGACTCGACATCGGTCAATCCCGCGCGTTCCATCGGGCCTGCTCTGTTCGCGGGAGGTGACGCTGTAACGCAACTCTGGGTCTTCATCGTCTTCCCGCTGATCGGTGGGCTCGTCGGCGCACTCGGGTACATGGCGGTGCACGGGTCCGAGAACGCACCGAAATCTGCCGCCGAGGTGTCGTAACGGTCGGCTGGTATCTCTGCCCTCGATGATTCCCGGACGGCTAGTCTCTCCTGACGCACAGGACGACGGTGTCCGGTGTAGTCGAGGGCGGAGCCACATGACACAGCTGCTACGAGTCCAGAACTTCACCATGTCGCGTGACGGGGTCGCGGCCGGCGTCGATCAGAGCTTCGAGAGTCCGTTCGGGCTCGACCACTCGACGCTGATGTCGTGGTGCGGTGCCACCGCGAGTTGGCCCAACAGGACCGAGCCGGGCGGTACCCGCGGCCTCGACGACTACTTCGCGCGCGACTTCTCCAACAACATCGGCGCAGAGATCATGGGGCGGAACAAGTTCGGTCCTCAGCGCGGACCGTGGGAGAACCTCGAATGGGAAGGCTGGTGGGGAGACGAGCCTCCGTTCCACACTCCCGTCTTCGTGCTGACTCACCACGAACGGCCGACGATCACACTGTCCGACACGACGTTCCATTTCATCGACGCCGAACCGTCCGAGGTGCTCGCCCGGGCGAAGGCAGCCGCCGACGGTCGCGATGTGCGCCTCGGTGGCGGCGTGACCTCCATCCGCGAGTTCCTCGACGCCGACCTGGTCGACACGATGCACATCGCCGTCGCGCCCATCGACCTCGCGCCGGGCCTGACGCTGTGGGAGTCGCCCGAGGAACTGAACGATCGCTTCGAGCACGAGGTTGTCCCCAGCGCCAGCGGCATAGTCCATCACCTCTTCTGGCGGAAGTAAGGGCGCCAGTAGCGGGTAGCGCAGAGCAGATGTCCGGTGGCCCATAATCCACCTATGACCGATGCTGCGCTCGACGATCCGGTGGGTAGTTCGTTGCGCGGTCGCCATGCGCACCTCGGTCGACGTGTCGGTGGCGCGGCGACGTATGCACCCGGTGTCGCGACATTCTGTGCGCTCGACGACGGCGCCCCGTGGTCGGACCTTGCCGAGGTGCTGGGTCCGGGCGGGTTCGCCGACATGTTCAGCTCACCGCTGGAACCGCCGGCGGGGTGGGAGCCGGTGTTCACGTTGCCGGGCCGACAGATGATTCACGACGGCGTCGGCTACGCGAGCCCGGCAGCGGACGGACCGGACGTCGTGCAGCTGACGTCCGCGGACGTACCCGCCATGCTCGACCTGACCGAACGGACGGGGCCGGGACCTTTCGGTCGGCGGACCATCGAGATGGGGACGTACGTGGGCGTGGTCGTCGACGACAACCTGGTGGCGATGGCCGGTGAGCGACTGAGTCCGCCGGGGTGGACGGAGATCAGTGCGGTCTGCACGCTTCCCGAGATGCGTGGACGCGGGTATGCGGCGCATCTGGTGACTGCACTCGGCCTGCGCATCACCGAGCGGGGAGACAAGCCGTTCCTGCACGTGGCGGAGTCGAATCATCGGGCCATCGGTGTGTACGAACGCCTCGGATATCGGACTCGCCGACACGTGACGTTCCGCGGATTCCGTACGCCCTGAGCCGACGTCCAACACAACGCGGTACCCGCCGACGCCGCAACTATGCATCACAGAGTGATGAGTCGGTTTCGTTTGCGTGCGATTGCCTCGGGTAGTCGGACCGGGACCGAGTACGCACGTCAGCATCGTTGGGAGCGCTCATGTTTCGTCATACCGACCATCTTCAATTCGACGTCAAGCCGGAGAAGCCGGACCCCGTCTACGCCCGCAAACTGCAGGAATTGATCGGCGGCGCGTACGGCGAGATGACGGTCACGATGCAGTACTTGTTCCAGGGCTGGAATTGCCGCATGAAGGGCAAGTACAAGGACCTCATCATGGATGTCGCCACGGAGGAGATCGGTCACGTCGAGATGCTCGCGACCATGGTCGCGCGTCTTCTCGAGGGTGCGCCGGCTACCGAGTCGACGAAGAACGCGGCAGCTGATCCGGTGGTCGCGGCAATTCTGGGGGGCATGGACCCGCAGCAGGCAATCGTGTCGGGCGGCGGACCGACGCTCGCCGACAGTAACGGTGTCCCGTGGAACGGCCGGTTCATCGTCGCCAGCGGAAACCTGCTGGCCGACTTCCGCGCGAACGTCGCTGCCGAGGCCCAGGGCAGAGTTCAGACAGCGCGCCTGTGGCACATGACCGACGACCCCGGCGTCAAGGCAATGCTCAAGTTCAACCTGGCCCGCGACACGTACCACCAGAACATGTGGCTCGCGGCGATCGAGGAACTGCAAGCGGACGGAGTGGAGGGCGTCGTGGCACCGAACGACCTGTTCGACGAGGAGTACGAGGAGCACGCGAGCACGCTCTGGCATCTGTCCGACGGGACCGAGTCCGACAAGGGTCGGTGGGCACACGGCACCGCGCCGGACGGCCGGCACGAGAATCGGTTCCTCGCGGATCCGCAGGCTCTGGGAAACAAGCAGAGCGGACCGCCGCCGGATCCCAAGCTCTACGCCACCTACGACGGCGGGCTGGGCGAACCGTCCAACTCAGCGCTCGGCACGGAGAAGGGCGTGATGGGCAAGATCAAGGAAACGCTGGACCCCAACGCGGGCTGACGGACGACACTCGAGCGACGGGTTCCGGCACCGGAGTGGTGCCGGGACCCGTCGTGCCGTCTGTCGAGCCCCGCGTAAACATCCTCCGCAGGTGGTTTTGTCGACGACCAGTCGGGAACACCGCGGACGCATCCGGCACTCCGGCCGGCTGCGCGTCGGCTGTCCGGTGACCTGTGGAGGAACCCTCGTGTCAACACTCGAACCCTTTTTCGACGACGTCCAAGCGCATTACGACCTGTCGGACGAGTTCTTCCGTCTCTTCCTCGATCCGACGCAGACCTACAGTTGCGCGTACTTCGAGCGCGAGGACATGACGCTCGAGGAAGCGCAGCTGGCGAAGATCGATCTGTCGCTCTCGAAGTGCGATCTGTCCCCGGGTATGCGACTGCTGGACGTCGGATGCGGATGGGGCGGCACTCTTCGCAGGGCCGTGGAGAAGTACGACGTCGACGTCGTCGGCCTGACTCTCAGCCGGAACCAGTACGAGCACGTGTCGGCGATGCTCGGTGGACTCGACACCCAGCGCACCGTCGAGGTGCGGCTGCAGGGTTGGGAAGAATTCGACGAACCGGTGGATCGCATCGTCAGCATCGGGGCATTCGAACACTTCACGTCGCCGCGGTACGACGATTTCTTCGCCAAGGCGTACGACATCCTTCCCGCCGACGGACGGATGATGCTGCACACCATCTGTCAGCTCGGTCGTGACATGTTCCGGCAGGAGTCGCGAGTGACGCGCGCGGACATGGACTTCGCCGACTTCATCGTGGAGGAGATCTTCCCGGGCGGAGAACTGCCGACCCCGCAGGCCGTCGTCGACCATGGTGAGAAGGCCGGATTCTCCGTCACGCACGTCCAGTCGCTGCAGCCGCACTACGCGCGGACATTGGACATGTGGACGGCTGCTCTCGAGGAGCGACGTGACGACGCGGTGGCCATCGCCGGCCAGAAGATGTACGACACCTACATGCGGTATCTGCCCGGCTGTGCGGACCTGTTCCACCGCAGATTGATCGACGTCCGACAGTTCACGATGGTCAAGTAGGGATCAGCATCCGGCCGCCGAGCGTTCGCGGGTCGGCGCATCGCCGCGTCCGAGTCGACGGTTCGACCGCGGCGATCGGCCGTCCGGGGAATTGCTGACGATCAACGTCCGCACGCGCAGGTGCTGTGGCAGGAGTGCTCGGTGGCGGATAGCGGATTCCAGATCGGTGGTGGTCCACAACGTCGACACGCACTCCCGTCCGGCCACGGACGGTGAGCGGCATTCCACCGTGTACAGATAGGGGAGTGGGTCGTCGGTGCGGAGCAACGGAACCCACAGTTCTTCCGCCACAGGGTTACCCGCGGGATCCTCGACGATGACGACTCGCGCGTTCCATGCCGCGCTGTACGCCCGTGCGGCGTCGATGACGGCATCGAACGTGGGCGCCGAACGCACCACCATCGCGTCGTCGAGCCCGACCATCCACACCAGCCACGACGGGTCGTGGTCGGCCAGATCGAGCGCATCACTGGCGCGGGGTATGTGCGTCACCTTCGGTGTTCGGTGTCAGCGGGCGTTGCGGATGTGCCGTGTCACGGGTGTCACACCGCGTTGCGCCGTGCGGGAAAGGGTGCACACACCGGGCGCACGAAGCGCACACCCTCTACAACCTGCGGTAGTGGGTGTGCGCCTTACGCGAGGGGTGTTCACACCCCCCTGCGACCTACTGGGACGAGGTCTCTTCGCGCTCGTGCTGCGTGCGCTCCTGCAGATCCTGGTCGTCGATCGGCTGGGGTTCCTTGGCGTGCTCGCGGTGATCGGGTCGGGCGGTCTCGGTCGGAGTGATCACGTCGTCGAGCGTCGGCTGGTCATGGTCGATGTTGCCGGGTTCGGTCATACCGTCAGCGTTCCCGGCAGGCTGAATCGTAAACGCCACGAATCAGTCGCCGGGTCGAGGAACGTCCGCCTCCCACCGGGCCCTGCGCTCGTCGAGGGACTGTTCCCACCACGGGTCCCCGCGTTCTCCCAGAGCCACTTTCGCTGCCTGTACCCCGGCTCGGGAGCTGTCCGCGCCGCCGGTCGCGCGGACGTCGCGCCGCCAGGCCATCAGGATCGACCGTAGTTCGGCGTTCCGCTCGTCGGGGATGTCCGGGTCCGTGGCACGCCACCGTCTGCCCTTGATGACGATGTAATGACCGTCGTCGGTGTATTCCCGCTCGCCGCTGTCCTTCTCGGCTCCACTCATGATTCCGATGGTAGGCCTGTGGTCTCCGGTGACGATCCATGTCGCGATCAGGGTGAGCCCCAGTCCGCCTGCCGTCATGGCGGTGAACGGCTCGTCGAACACCGTGGCTCCCCACACTGCCGTGACCGGCGGAACGAGGAACAACAACGTGTTGACGCGGGTGACGCCGATGCGATCCAACAGGTGCCAGTACAGGCCGTATCCGCCGAAGGTCGCGAAGACGACGGTGGCTGCCACGGCGAGCCAGAACCTGGTCGTAGACGGAGGGACAGCGGTGCCGGTCGCCACGGCGAGACCGGTGAAGATGGTCGCCGACGTGGCGCAGTGGATGGCGAGCGCGCGCATCGGTGTCGTCGAATCACCTCGTCTGTCCACGAACGTCGCTGCCACCAGGCAGAGCATCCCCACCAGAGGAACCGAGTACGCCCACCACGGTGTCGACGCCGTCGCCGTCGCGTCGGCAGCGGTGGCCAGCAGGACACCTCCCGCTCCGACGATCAAACCGATCCACTGTCGGCCGGTCGCCGCCGCTCCGAGGAGTGGTCCGGCCAGCGCCGCGGCGACCAGTGGTTGCACACCGTCCACGAGTGCCGTAGTGCCGGTGGACACTCCCAGGTCGATGGCCCAGTAGACAGTCAGCAGATATCCCGACTGGGACAGCGCACCGACGAGGATCTGGCGCGGTGGATTCCGGTCGGCTCGACCGCGGCGGATTCCGAGGGCGGGTGCCAGGACGATCGCGAGGGGAAGGAACCTCCACATGAGGATGGTCGTCGTCGGAGCCTCGTCGCCGGCCACCTTGGCGCCGATGAAGCCGGAGGACCAGCAGAGGACGAACGACACGCCCAGGACGATGGACCATGCCCGTCCGTTCCGCGTGGGTATACCGATCTGTGTAGTCATAGACGGTGAATATACAGATCGGTATAGTCCTAAACATGGATACGGACGTGACGTGGACACCGAAAGCTCGGGCGGTGCTCGCCGCCGCCGACGAGCTGTTCTATGCCCACGGGATACATGCGGTGGGTGTCGACGTCATCGCCGCCCATGCCGGTGTCACGAAGAAGACGCTGTACGACCGCTTCGAGTCCAAGGAACGGCTGGTCGTGGAATACCTCCGTGAGCGTGACCGGCAGTGGAGGGACTTCCTCGGTGAACGACTCGAGCGCGGCGGTAGCGGCGTCGTCGAGCGACTCGATACGGTCCTCGACGCGTCGGCCGACTGGACGGCGGCGCGAAGTGGCAAGGGGTGCAGCATGATCAACGCACACGCGGAGATCAGTGACCCCGCGCACCCGGCGTTCCCCGTCATCGTGGGTCAGAAGGCGTGGATGGCGGACCTGTTCCGCGGCATCGTCGCAGACACGGGACGACCGGACACCGACAGGCTCGTCGACGTGATCATGCTTCTTCACGAGGGCGCCTTGGTCGCCGCCGGAATGGGATTCGTCGACCATCCGTTCGCGGACGCCAAGGCAGCGATACGACACTGGGTCGGCGCGCAGTGACTCCCGATGTCACGACGCCGGCGACCACCCCAGCGCAGGACCCAGCGTCGTCGCCATGTCGGTGAGCATCTGGACGTAGTCCTCGTGGTCGAAACTGAAGGGTAGGGCGAAGGCCACCTCGTCGATCTCCCGGAAGGCGGCCAGCTCGTGCAATCGTTCGACCAGTTCGTCGGACGGCCCCACGAGGTCCGGGGCGAAGAGCAGACGGGCGGGCCCCACCGGAGCGTTCGTGCGGGCCATCCGCGACTCGGCGTAGGCGTGGTACTTGTCGCGCTGGTGAGGTGTCGCCGAGTCGGTCGGGACGACGACCAGACCCTGGGACACGCGAGCACGGTCGCCCAGGGGGTGTCGTGCGCGGAACCGGCGGATGTGGGAGGTCTGGATATCGTCGAACCGGTCGGATTCCTCGGCCTTGACCACGCTGCTGGTGAGGAAGTTCATGCCGAGGTCGCCTGCCCGGTCGGCGGACGACAGGCTGGCACCGCCGTACCACATGCGTGCCGCCAGACCGGGCGAATGTGGTTGCACGCGTGAGGAGAACGCTTCGAACCCTTCGGTTCCCTCGAACTCGGTCACGGCGTCGCCACGCACCGCCGCCAGCAGCCGTTCGACCCGTCGAAAGGTGAAGTCCTCAGTGTCGGCCGTGTCCGGATAGACCGCGTCGCGCAGTCGGTCGTAGTTCATCGGCGGGCCGACACTGATACCCGGGTTGAGTCGCCCGCCGGACAGCACGTCGACGGTCGCGAGGTCCTCCGCCAGTCGGATCGGGTTCTCCCATCCCAGCGGGGTGACGGCGGTACCGAACTCGATCCGTGACGTCCGTTGCGACGCCGCGGCCAGCACCGCCGTCGGTGAAGAGATGCCGTACTGCAGATGGCGGTGTCGTAGCCAGGCGCTGTCGAAGCCCAGGCGCTCACCGAGTTCGATGATCTGCAATGTCGATTCGTGCCCCGCGGCGGGGTTGTCCCCGTCGAAGAGACCGATCGTGAGGAAACCCATCCTGCGCAGCTGTCTCGGTTGCATGAGTCCATGATCCCCCGTGCGTGCGCGAAGACCTATGATCACGCGATGACCGACCACGACCTTGTTGCTGCTCGCCGAGAGATCACGTCCGCCCTTCTGGCGGCCTTCGAACGACGTCACGAGGTGCTCGACGTCATCGTCGAGGCCGACAGTCGTCCCGAGGCGGTCAACGCCATCGCGGCGCTACTCGGCACCTCGCGCCTCGGGGGTGAGGCCGTGATGGGAATGTCGTTCTCGAGCCTCACCAAGGACGCTCGCCGGAGCAACGCCGCCGAGCTCGAGGACCTCGACAGCCGCCTGAACTTCACGCTGGCCGATCGACCCGCCAGTGCGGGGGAGTCCCTAGTCCTCGTCGCCTTCTCCGACGACGACCGCGACCTGTTCGCAGCCCGGCTCGCCGACGTGGGCTCGGCCGGTGACGGATCAGGAGGCGCTGCAGGCGATCTGGACTCCGAGCTGGCGTCGGCGCGCGACCGACTCGACTCCGAGCAGGCGGCGTGGTTCGTCGCCCGGGAGGAATCGGAGAAGGTGGGCTTCGTCTTCGGCGAGCTCGTCGACGGCGAGATCGATCTGCGCGTATGGATCCACCCGGGCCATCGCCAGAAGGGCTACGGCACCGCTGCTCTGCGGAAGTCGCGGTCGGAGATGGCGGCGGTGTTCCCCGGGGTTCCGATGATCGTCCGGACCCCCGGGGCGCAGCCGTCCTGATTGTCTAGGGGGTGCTGAACTTCTCGACGTACTTGTTCATGGTGTCGAGTTGGCGTCGGGAGACGTCGTGGGCGTTCTCGTTCTCGGCGAAGACGCTCGAGACCATGACGGTGTCCTTGTCGTAGAACCCGAGTTCGCCGAGGCCGCCGAAGAACTGGTCCCAGTCGACGTCTCCGTCGCCGATCTCGAGGTGCTGGTGCACCCGCACCGCGTTGCCGGGTGGGTTGGTGATGTACCGCAAGCCGTGCGAGCGGTGATGGTCCATCGTGTCCGCGACGTGGACGAGGCGGATCATGTCCCCGGCGGTGGCCATGATCTCCGGGAGGTTGCCACCCATGTGGAACTGGTGGCACGCCACGATCACCATCCCGATGTTCGGGGAGTTGATTCCGCGGATGGTGCGGATCGCGGCGAGCCCGTCCTCGACGAAGTCGTCCGGGTGCGGATCGATGAGGACGTCGAGTCCTTCGCGTTCGATGATGGGGACCAGTTCCTCCATCGACCGGTAGAACGCCCGCTCGGATTCCTCCGGCTTCTCCGGCCGACCGGAGAACTCGGTGTTCAACGTCGACACGCCGAGGTCGACGGTGATCTGGATGGCGCGTTTCCAGTACCGCACGGCCGCCTCGCGGGCGTCCTCGTCGGGACCGGACCAGCGCAGCACCGGCAGCACCGAGGCAATGCCGACGCCGGCGTCCGAGCATGCCTTGCGGAACTTCGCGACCAACCCGTCGTCGGCCTTGGGATGGTTGAAGAACGGGATCATGTCCACGTGCGGGGTCAGCTGCAGCCATTCGTAGCCGAGGTCGGCGACGACCGCGGGCAGCTCGAGCAGTGAATGCGAATGATGGAACGGGGTGGGATCGAGCGCGATCTTCATCTCAGGCACCGACGATGGACGAGCGCTGCACCATCTCGACAGCTACGGGAGCACCGGACTCGAGGGACTTCACGCCGGCCTCGCACACGGCGGCGGCCGCGTAACCGTCCCATGCACCGGGTCCGTCGACGTAGTTGCCCGTCTCGGCGCCCGCCTTGACTGCGTTCACCCACCGCTGGATCTCGGTGTCGTACGCCTGACCGAAGCGCTGCACGAAGCCGGGAGTGATGGTGCCGCCCCAGGTTCCGGGAGCCGACTTGCGGACCAGGCCCACGTCGAGACCGATCATCGCGCTGCCGTGCTCTGCGACGACCTCGGTGCGGACCTCGTACGCGATGCCGGTGGTGACGAACACCTCGGCGTCGACGTGGCGGCCCGACTCGGTGGTGAAGATGGCGATCTGCGGATCCCGTAGTCCCTGCGGCGCAGAGGGATTGGCCGACGGGCTGATGATCTGCACCGAGGTGATCTCCTCGTCGAGGAGGAAGCGCGTGACGTCCACCTCGTGCACGAGGGAATCCCGCACGATCATGGCGCTGTCGAAGTGCGGCGGCACGGCGGGGTTGCGGTGTGCGCAGTGCACCACCAGCGGACGGCCCAGATCACCGGAATCGATGAGCGTCTTGAGCTGTGCGTACTCCGTGTCGAAGCGGCGCATGAAGCCGACCTGGATGAGCTTCTTGCCCAGTGCCGCTTCGGCTTCGACGACTGCCAGGGACGTGGCGACGTCGGTGGTCAGCGGCTTCTCGCACATGACGGGCTTGCCGTGCTCGAGACATGCGAGAAGCTGCTTCTCGTGGGTCGGACCGGGGGTGGCCAGGACGACGGCGTCCACCTCGGGGTCGGCGATCGCGTCGAGCGGATCCTCGACGACGCGGCATTCGGGAATGGTCGCGGCAAGTTCGTGCGCCTTCTCGCTGACGTAGTCGTTGACGACGGCGACGCGGGCGCCGGTGATCTTCGAGGTGATGCGGGCGACGTGGTCGGCGCCCATCATGCCGACGCCGAGTACTGCGATGCGAAGTTCGGTGGTCATGGTGAGGGAGATCCGTTCCGGAGAGGAGGTGTCAGGAGAAGGTGACGGAGGGGACGCCGCAGGTACCGAGGTACTTGCGGGTGCGCTGCGCGATCGGCAACGGCGCGTCGACGGCGCACGGGTACATGTCCTGCTCGACGATTGCGAAGATGTCGGCGGTGAGCGCGCCGGCGTCGGCGAGTCGCTCGATGGTCGCGAGAAGCGGCGGCATGTCCGGGATACCGAGCGGCGGTTCGGTCATGGCGCCGAGCTTCACGGCCTCGCCGAACGGGAGATCCTCCGCGGCGACCTTGGCGCGCACCTCTTCGTTCACCTGCTTGAGGTGGAGGTAGCCGATGCGCTCGGGTGCCCGCTCGATGATCGCGATGTTGTCGCCACCGCAGTAGCTGATGTGACCGGTGTCGAGGCACAGGTTCACGAACTCGCTGGAGGTGCCGTCGAGGAAGCGGTACACGTTCTCCTCGGTGTCGACGTGGCTGTCGGCATGGGGGTGGTACTGCGCCTTGACGCCGTACTGCTCGAACATGCGCTTGCCGAGCTCGTTCATGCCCTCGGTCTTCTTGCGCCACTGGTCCGCCGTGAGATTCCGGTCCTCGAGCACTGCGCCGGTGGACGGGTCGCGCCACATCTCGGGGATGACGACGACGTGCTTGCCGCCGGCGGCCGCGGTGAGTTTGGCGACGTCCTCGATCTGAGTCCACACCGCGTCCCACGCATCGTCCTGATGCAGATGCTCGAAGACCGTGCCGGCCGACAGCTTCAGATTGCGAGACTCCAACTCCGAGAGCAGCTTCTGCGGATCGGTGGGCAGGTAGCCGTAGGGGCCCAGCTCGATCCACTCGTAGCCCGACGCCGACACCTCGTCGAGGAAGCGGGTGTAGGGCGTCTGCTGCGGGTCGTCCGGGAACCAGACTCCCCAGGAGTCCGGGGCGGATCCGACGCGAATCGTGCTCATGTCTCGGGGGTTCCTCTCGAAGAATGTTCAGCGCTCGTGCTGTGGCACTAACGCGCTTAAGTAACGCGCTTAAGCTACTATGAGGTGGATCACGCTTCCGTGTCAAGCCCCATCCGAGAGGAGTGCCGGTGTCCACGCCGCCCCGCACCCGCAAGACGACGATGAGTGACGTCGCCGCTCTGGCGGGAGTGTCCCGGACCCTGGTGTCGTTCGTTCTCAGCGGTAAACCCGGAGCGAGTGACGACACCCGCGAGCGCGTACTCGCCGCTGCGCGCGAGCTCGACTATCGACCCGACAATGCCGCTCGGCTCCTCGCCCGCGGGCGGAGCAGAACGTTGGGTGTGGTCATCGACGTGCGGCAGCCGTTCCAGGCCGATCTGGTGACCCACATCTATCCCGTGGCCGAGGCCGCCGGGTACGAGGTGCTGCTGTCGGCGAGCGCGCCCGGACGGGACGAGGCGAAGGCGATCGAGGCACTGCTGAGCCACCGCTGCGAAGGTGTGATCCTGCTCGGTCCGTCGTCCTCACCCGAGTACGTCGCACATCTCGAGGAGCGAGCCGTGGTGGTCATGATCGGACGTGCACTGCCCGCCACCGACTTCGACGTCGTGCGCAGCGCCGACGACCATGGAGTGCGTCAGGCGGTCGAGCACCTCGTCGGACTCGGGCACGTCGATATCCACCACGTCGACGGTGGGACCGATTCCGGCGCGACCGAGCGCCGGGCGGCGTTCCGCGCGGCGATGGAGGAGCGCGTTCTCCCGGCCGTGGTGTGGCCGGGCGCGCACACCGAGGAGGCGGGCAGCGCCGCCGGCACGCGCATGGTCGCCGAGCAGCGCGTGCCCACCGCGGTCGTCGCCGGCAACGATCTGTGTGCGGTGGGTCTGATGGATGCGTTCCATCGTGCGGGCATCACCGTGCCGGACGATGTCTCGATCGTCGGATACGACGACAGCGAGATGGCGCACCTGTCCCGCATCGACCTCACGACCGTCCGGCAGGACGCGGAAGGGTTGGCCGCCAACGCCGTCCGGTTCGCGATCAGGCGTCTCGAGAACGACGACGCGGTGCCGACCGAACTGGTGGTGGAACCGCAGCTGGTCGTGAGGGGGAGTACAGGACCCGTCGCGGCGAGGCGCTAGGCCCGGCGCGCTTCCGCGTCGATGCGGCGCTGCTCCTGACGCTCCCGAGCGGACAGGCCGCCCCACACTCCGTAGGGCTCGTGGGTGGCGAGCGCGACGTCGCGGCACCTGTCCAGCACCGGGCACTGCGCGCAGAGTGTCTTCGCGATCTCCTCGCGCCGGCGTGCCGCTCGCCGACCCTCGCCTGCGGGGGAGAAGAACAGGTCGCTGCGATCACCCCTGCAGACCGCAGCCAGCCGCCACTGTTCCGAGTCGATCGATGTGGTCATGTCGTCGATGGTGTCGCACGTCGCGTCGTCGTCACAGGGTTCCGATCGACGAGAATCGAACGTCCGCTGCTCGCGGTCGACGCCGTTTCGGCACCGCCCGTGCCGGACATCCCTTCTCGACCGGCGAACGCCGCCGACGACCGAGTGGAAGGCGAACGACGTGCAGACGTTCCTGCCCGAACCGGGTTTCGCGCGCAGCGCCCGTGCGCTGGACGACAAGCGACTGGGGAAGCAGCGTGTGGAGACGTTCCAGATCCTCCGCGCTCTGGTCTGGCCGTCCTACGGGTGGAAGAACCATCCCGCTGTCGTCATGTGGCGCGGCTTCACGCCCGCCCTGGTGTCCTACGGCGTGGCAACCTGCCGCGAGTGGACGGCCCGTGGGCATGCCGACGCCCTGGAACCCCGCTTGCTCGACTACAGCGCCGGCGTGGCGTCCACCTTCGACGCGTTACGCGACGACGGTCGGCTGCCTCCGTGGTGCGGTGACGACGCCGTCCACGCCAGCCACCGCCGGGCACTGGCGGCCAAAGCGCCGCAGGCATATCCCGCAGACTGGGCCGGCGAGACCGGATACGTGTGGCCGGGCTCGATCTTCCCGACCTGGCCACTGCCGCCGTGCTCCGGTTCTCCGTCCGCCGTGGTGTCCGTGATGATCGACATGGGTTCTCCCGCAGAGCTGTTCGATGTAGGGAGCGAGGAATGGTCTGCACTACGCGCGGTGAACCGCGGCGAGTCCGCGACTGTGGACACGGCCGATCCCGCGCGCATGACTCTCGCTGCGTCGCTGGTCCACCCGGTGCGGACGGCGGTGCTTCGAGACGTGCCCGCCCTCGCCGACGACGACGTGCTCCCGGAGCCGGCGTCGGACCCGGGCGGGACGGTGTCCGCCTCGATCGCGCGGGTGCCCACCGACGCGGACTCGGAGGCGATGCGACTCGAGGGGCTCGATCCTGCGCGCATCCGCGTGTTCCGGCGAGGGCAGTCGGTTCCGGATCCCGGCAGCTACGGACTGGTGGTGACCTCGGGCGCGCCGGTACCGCCGGAACTCGCCGACGTTCCTCTGCTGCGGGTGTGAGCGGGGTGTGTCAGCGGGCGCTCCAGGCCGACCACAGCTCGGCATATCTGCCGTCGGCAGCGATCAGGTCGTCGGGTGTTCCTTCCTCGACGATCCGCCCGTGCTCGAGGACGATCACGCGGTCCGCGCGTGCCGCCTGCGTCAGCCGGTGCGCGACGACGATCGTCGTGCGGCCGCTCGTCGCGGCGTGAGCGGCGTCCTCGAGGTCGCGGGCTCCGGCGCTTCCCGCCTCGGCCGTGGCCTCGTCGAGCACGGCCACCGCAGGATCGGCGAGCACCAGCCGGGCCAGGGCGAGTTGTTGAGCGCGAGAGGGAGTGAGCTCGCGGCCACCCTCGCCGACGACGGTGTCGAGGCCGTCGTCGAGAGCCGACACCCACGCGTCCGCACCCACGACGCGCAGGGCGTCCCGGACAGCGGTGCGATCGGCATCGGGCCGGGCCAGGAGCAGGTCGTCGATCAGCCGGCCGGAGAACACGTGCACCTCCTGGCTGACGATGGCGACGTGCCGTCGTAGCCGGTCGGCGCCGATATCGGCGAGGTCGACCCCGCCGATGCGGACGGAACCGGAACCGGGCCTCATCGATCCGGCCACCAGCGCGGCGATGGTCGACTTGCCCGCGCCGGTCGACCCGACGAGCGCCACCGTCGTCGTCGCCTCGACGCGGAACTCGATGTCGTGCAGGACGTCGTTCACTCCGTCGTAGGAATGGGTCAGTCCCGTCACCACCACCGTGCTGTCCACGGGGACGGCGCCGGTGCCGGGCGAACGGTCGTCCGGGATGTCGATGACACCGACGAGTCGTGCGAGTGACGCGCCTGCGGACTGGATGTCGTCGAACGAATACATCAGCATGCCGATCGGATTGAACAGTCGGTGGAAGAGCAGCGCCGCCGCCGTGGTCTGCCCCACCGTCACCGCGTCCTCGCGCACCAGCAGGAATCCGACGGTGAGGATCACCGACAGGCCCACACATTCCGCTCTGTTGCTGCGCGAGCCGAACCGCGTGAACAGCCGGAAGACGGTGACCGCGATGTCGCGTGCGCGGCCCGACGACGCGTCGATACGTGCCAGGTGTTCGCTCTCTACTCCGTAGGCCCGAACGGTGCGTGCACCCTGCATGCTGCTGACGAGCGACTGCGCACGGTCACCCATCGCGACACGTTCGAGCGCGTACAGGGGAGCGGATCTGGGCAGATACCAGTGCAACGCCAAGACGTACAGCGGGATCGCCACCATGCCCGCGAGTCCCAGACGCCAGTCGAGGCCCAGCATCGTGACGACGCTGAGCAGTACCAGCAGCACCGCGGCGAGGATGTTCGGAATCACCTCGCCCAGCGACTTGGCCATCACCGCGACGTCGTCGCCGACGCGAGAGAGCAGATCTCCTTTGCCGACTCGTTCCAATGTGCTCACCGGAAGGTGCAGGGCCCTGGCCAGAACCCGTTCGCGCAAGGACGCCAGGATCTTCTCGCCGAGTACCGAGACGGCGTAGGACCCGAATCCGGTGAAGACACCGCCGGCCACCGCGGCGACGGTGATGACGGCGACCACGCCGACGATGGTCGACGTGGGCGCGCCCCCACGGACGCGGTCCACCAGGACACCGAACACGTAGACCGGAACGAGGGCCATGGCCGCCGCCACGGCGCCGACGACGACCGTGACCAGGGTGAGGGCCGGTCGTTGCCGCAGTTCGTCGAGGATGAAGGCGCCCGACCGACGACGGCCGGCAACCGGCAACATCTCGGTCATCGCAGAACCGCCCGACGGTAGCGCGGGTCGGACTCGGCGAGGGACAGGTGCGTTCCGGTCGCGGCGACCCGACCCGAGTCGAGAGTGACGACGCGGTCGGTGACTGCCAGAAGCGCGGGACTGGTGGTGATCACGATTGTCGTCTGCGTACGGGCGTCACCGCCATGACGCAGCTCCGCGATTCCCCGAGCGATGGCATGTTCGGTGACGGCGTCGACGGCGGTGGTCGGATCGTGCAGTACGAGGACGGGTGGCTCGGCGGCGAGTGCGCGGGCCAGCGCGACACGTTGGCGCTGTCCGCCGGACAGGCTGGCGCCTCGATCGGTGACGGGATGATCGAGTCCGCCGTCGTGCATGTCGACGATGTCGGTGACCGACGACGCCCGGACGGCGGGTCCCGTGTCGACCGTGCCGCGGAGAGCGATGTTGCTGCGGACGGTGCCCGCGAACAGATCCGACCCGTGCGGTTCGACGAGCACCGTGCGCCGCACGTCGTGCAGCGCGAGGTCGGAGACGTCGACGCCGCCGATCGCGATGCGTCCGGCGACGCCGCGCGCGGACACCTGGCCGGACAGCACTGCGGCCAGCGCGTCACCGTCCGCGGGATCGTAGGGGACGACGCCGACCATCTCTCCGCGATCGAGATGCAGATCGAGCCCGTCGAGCGGTCCGAACCGTATGTCGGACAGACTGATCGACGCGGGATCCGCGGTGCCGGTTCCGGACGATGTCACGACGGGGTCGGCGCCGAGCACGAGGGCGAGGCGATCCGCCGAACCGCGGATGACGGCCAGCAGCCCCGGCAGCCGCGACAGGGAGCCGAGCGGTTCGATGAGGAACTGCGCCAGCCCGACCACCGTGATGAGTTCGGCGACCGAGATGCGGCCCTCGAGCGCCAGGAATCCCGCGGTGCCGGCGACGGCCACCGACAGCAGTGCGCTGACGGTTGCGGACACCCCGAGATACACACTGTTCCCTCGCGCCAGACGCATCGTCGCCGCGAGCGCTCGGCGGCTGGAATCGACGAAGCGGCGCGACGCGGCGTCCTCGGCGCCCAGTCCGCGCAACGGCCGTACGCCGCCGATCAGGTCCGTGGCCAGGCCCGAGACGCGGGCGACCTCCGCCTGCTGGTCCGTCGCCGCACGGGTGAGAAGCGGCGCGCTGAGCTGGAGCAGCAGCAACAGCAGCGGTGTTCCGACGACGACGGCGAGCCCGAGCGGCAGGTCGATCAGCAGCAGCGCCACCGCGGTGACGAGAAGGGCTGTCGCCGCCGCGGCGAAGCGGGCGACGGCGTCGAGAACCCAGGAGGTCTTCTCCGCGTCCGAGGTGCTGACGGTCAGCAGTTCGCCGGGTCCGAGGTCGACGTGTACCCCTCGCGGATCGAGAACCCGTCCGGCGACCTCGACGCGGAGCAGGTGCGCCTCGCGTTCGATGGCCACCACGATGATGCGAGCGCCGATGCGGTACGCGTAGGAGAGGACGACGAACAGTGCTGCGAGCCCCAGCAGCGACAGGAGCATCGCAGTGACGTCGCCTGTAGCGACGGCGCGCCCGATGATCAGGCCGATCGCGACGGGAACCATGGTCTCGCAGAACTGGTGGACGCAGAACAGTGCGGAGGACCCGATCAGTCGGGCGCGCTGACGTCGTGCAGTCCTGCGAAGAATGGCGCCGCCGGTGGACGGTGGGGCGGAATGCATTAGCCGACCCTAACCCGACGTCGGCGCCGGTGGCGACGTCAGGAGTCGGACGTGCCCCGCTGACGGCGAGCGGCGTCCCGTTGCTGCTGCGCGCGTTCGCGGCATCGCCGCAGGAACTCCTCGTCGGACTCCGGAGTCTGCGCGACGGCGCGGCCCGGGCGGACGTCGTACTCGGGATAGGCGCCGGCCGGTCGCTTCCTGCCGGCGTCGGGTCCACCCCAGATGCCGCCACCCACGGGTCGTCCCGCGGCGAGCCACGCGATGGATCCGGCGAGGGGGAGAAAGACGACCAGGAGGAGCCAGACAGTCTTGGGTAGGTGGCGTATCCCGCCCTCGTCCGCGGTGATCACGTCGATCAGGCAGAAGATCCACAGCACTGCGATGAGCAAGCCGAGATAGGGCACGCGCAGGTCCTCACGCTAGGTGCGGTCCGCACCTCCCGTAGTTCGCACCTCGGGCGGAGACCGCGCAGTCTGTTGTCGCGGACACCATAGCGTGCACCGTTGCTCGCGTCACCCCGTAACGCCCCGTCGCACGGTCCGACAGTTCCGAATCTTCCCTGTGGATGCACGGCATCCGGGTTTCCCGAACGCGACGTCCGGGCAATCATGCACCTGAAGATGAACGAAGGGACACCGTCATGGTTCATCAGAACGAGAACGAACAACCCCAGGACTTCGCCCGCACCACCAGGGCGCACGCGGGCGAGGCCATCACGGACAGTCGGGCATGGCCCGGGTACATCCTCATCGCACTCGGCCTGATGTCCTTGGGTCTGACGCTGACTGCTGCCGGTGGCGGCTTCGAGGGGTGGGTGCTGATCGCCGGTATCGCGTGCCCTGTTCTGCTGCTCGCCGGACTCGCGCTGGTACTGCTCGAACGCAAGCGTGTCAAAGCTGCTGAGGGCAAGTCCCTCCTCGATCCCGGTGGTCACTGACCACGAGTCCTTCTCGGGTCCCGCGACCGCGGGACCCGATGTCGTCGTGCCCGCAGACGCTCGGCGCCGGCCGGTCGCGCCGAGATCCGGGGTATCCGTCGGCGTGGACACACCGTCGACGCGATCCGAGTACCTGAGTCTGTGGTCCGACCTGCACGGCGGCTACGACGCGTCGTCGTCACGCATGGTCCGCGGATGGTTGACCCTGAGTTACGTCCTGGCGCGCCCACTGGCCCGCGCCGGTGTGGCCCCGAACGCGGTCACCGCGGTCGGTGTCGTCTTCGCCGTCATCGCGTTGTCGACCGCCGGCGCCGGGCCCTGGGGTGCCGGCAGCGCGGCCCTTCTCCTGATCGCGTCGGCTCTCGTGGACAGCCTGGACGGTGCGGTCGCCCTGCTACGAGGCCGTTCCTCGGCGTTCGGGTACGTCGCGGACTCCGTCGCGGACCGCCTGTCGGACATGCTGGCCTTCGCCATCCTGGCTGCTCTGGGAGCGCCGGTTCCGCTCGTGGTGGCCGTCGCCGTCCTCACCCTGCTGCACGAGACGGCGAGAGCCCGCGCGGTCTCGGCGGGCATGACGAGTATCGGCGTCGTCACCGTCTGGGAGCGCCCGTCGCGCGTCATCGCCGTGGTGGTCACCCTGCTGGGCAGTGCGATGGTCGACGACACCACGGTGTTCGCGACCATCGGCGTCGGGGTCGCCGTGTTGCTGGCCGTCATCGGTTTCAGCCAACTCGTCGTGACGATCCATCACACGCTCAGTGCGCTTCCTGCGCCTCGACCCGGTCGCATTCGAGGGTGAACACCCATCCGACGATGACGATGATGTGCAGCAGGAACAGCCACAGCACGGTGGCCACCGCTGCTCCGACAGGTTCGAGCCCTCCGAACGGCCCGGACCAGTCGATGGGTATCGCCAGGAACAGAACGTAACCCTGCAGGAAGCCCGATACGAACGATGCCGTGGTCAGGGCGCCGATCACGACGGCGCCCCACGACAGCGACGTCGGCGCCACGACGCGGAAGGTCCATCCGATCGGGACGGACAGAACGAGCCAAATCGTGACGAATCCCAGCCACACCCGAAATGTTCCCGCGCCGACACCCCCGGTCATCGACGACAGAGCTGAGCCGACTGCCAACACGGGAATGGTCAACAACGGGGTCACGACGAGGACGGGAAGAGACGATGCTCGTCCGCGCCATCCGATGAAGTTCTCTTTCTTCGGCTCGTACACCAGGAGAGCCCGACGCATTCCCTCGCCATAGAACGTCGCGGGAAGAATGGCGACCAGGATGCCGATCCACCCGATGTGCACGCCCGCATCGAACAGCGTCCTGACCGCGTCCGGCGCTCCGGCCGCCCCGGGGAGCAGCCCGGCGATGTCCTCGCCGTAGCGGACGACGGTGGTGTCACCGAGCAGCAAGGCGGTCGATCGGAGCCCCAGTAGCAGCATCGGAACCAGCGCGATGCCGCCGTAGAACGTGATGCCCGCCGCGACCAGTGCGGTGTCGCGTGCCGCGAGGCGGCGCTTCATGCCGGCCGCGATCTCCGACCGCCCCTGCACTATCCGGACTGCGGTACGGGTTCCGGCCATCCTGCGTCTTTACCCGATGCGTCACATGCTCAACCTGCGCCGTTTCGTGGCTGCCCGGGCGGGGTAAGTGGCATCCAGTCCCTCCAACAGAACTGGTGCCACACGTGACCTCGAAGACATCGACCTCGTCGACCTCCACCCCCTACCCCCTGGGTGTCAGTCGGCGATCCGACGGACGTGCGAATGTCGCACTCTATTCCGAGACAGCCGAATCGGTGACCGTGGTCACGTTCGACGACGACGGCTCCGAGCGCGCATCGACCCCTCTGCCCGAGTACACCGGCCACGTGTTCCACGGGATCGTCGAGAACATGCCGGTGGGAACGAAGTACGGCTTCCGGGTGGACGGCGAGTGGAACCCGGCCGAGGGTCTGCGCCACAACGCGGCCAAGTTGCTTCTCGACCCGTACGCGAGAGCTGTTGCCGGATCGGTGGAGTGGGACGAGGCCGTCTTCTCCCATCACCACGACGAGCCCGAGAAGCGCAACGACGCCGATTCGGCGCCGTTCATGCCGAGGTCCGTCGTGGTGGACGACGATTTCGACTGGGGCGACGATTCTGCACCTCGAATCCCGTTGTCCGAGTCCGTGATCTACGAAGTCCACGTCAAGGGCTTCACCCAGCTCGACGAGGCCGTCGACGCCGACATCCGCGGCACCTACGCGGGTCTGGCGCACCCGTCCGCCATCGAGCATCTGACCAGACTGGGCATCACTGCCGTCGAACTGCTGCCGACTCATCAGTTCGTGCAGGATTCGCATCTCCTCGAGGAGGGGCGACGGAACTACTGGGGGTACAACTCCATCGGGTTCCTCGCTCCGCACAACGAGTACAGCAGCGCCGGCGACACGGGCGGTCAGGTCACCGAGTTCAAGTCCATGGTCAAGGCGCTCCACGCAGCCGGCCTGGAAGTGATCCTCGACGTGGTCTACAACCACACCGCCGAGGGCAACCACCTCGGTCCGACGCTGTCCCTGAAGGGGATCGACAACGGGTCGCACTACCGCCTGGTCCCGGACGACCGGAGCTCGTACTACGACACGACGGGCACCGGCAACAGCCTCAATGTCGGCCACCCGGCGGCACTGGGTCTCATCATGGACTCGTTGCGCTACTGGGTCACCGAGATGCACGTCGACGGCTTCCGATTCGACCTGGCCAGCACACTGACACGTCAGGACGAAGACCTCGATCGTCACAGTGCCTTTCTCGACATGGTGCATCAGGATCCTGTGTTGGCTCCCGTCAAGCTCATCGCGGAGCCGTGGGACACCGCCGGTTACCAGGTGGGCGGCTTCCCGGCGCGCTGGTCCGAATGGAACGGCAAGTTCCGGGACGACGTGCGGGACTTCTGGCGCGGCGAGGAAGGGAGCCTGCCCGCACTGGCTCAGCGCGTGTCGGGTAGCCCCGACGTGTACGAGAACGACCGTCGCCCGACGTTGGCGAGCGTCAACTTCGTCACCGCCCACGACGGCTTCACGCTGGCGGACCTGACGATGTACGACGAGAAGCACAACGAGGAGAACGGTGAGGACAGCCAGGACGGCGAGTCCGACAACCGATCGTGGGGATGCGGTGCGGAAGGTCCGACGGACGACGCCGACGTCAATGCGCTCCGCGACCGTCAGCGTCGCAACTTCCTCGCGACTCTGCTCCTGTCCGCCGGTGTGCCGATGATCCTGGGCGGCGACGAACTCGCTCGGTCCCAGGGCGGCAACAACAACGCCTACTGCCAGGACAACGAGATCTCCTGGTACGACTGGGCCGCCGCCGACGACCAGCTGGTCGAGTTCACCACCGCCCTGATCGGGCTGCGCCGCGAGCATCCGTCCTTGCGGCCGGTGTGGTTCCGCCACGGCGAGGAAGGCGGCTCGGGTGACACCGTCGACTTCCAGCGTGCCGACGGCGTAGCCATGGAAGAGGGCGACTGGGCCAACGGGTCGAACAAGTCCATCGCGGTCCTCTACAAGTCGACGGCCGAGGACGCCGTGTTCCTGTGGTTGATGAATGCGGCCGACACACCGGTGGAATTCACACTGCCGGACGAGACGTGGGCGTTGGCGCTGTCGAGTGATCCGGATCAGAAGGTGGCGGATGCGCCGACGTCGATCCTGGTGCGGGACCGCTCCTTCACTCTTCTGCAGGCGTAACCGACTGCGGTGAGCCCCGGTCGTCGTCGACGGCCGGGGCTCACTGCTGTGATCCCACGTCGAGCAGTGCGTCGACAATCGTCGACACGGTCGCCGCGTCGGTGGTGCCGGACAGGTCGTCGATGACGGTGAACGCCGCTTCCACCAGGAACGAGGCCTCGGCTCGGCGCGGGCGTGGGTCGACGAGTCGGACGAGATGGACCCACTCGGCGTGGTCCTGTCGGATCATGTGCGCGAGTCGGCGACGTATCTCGGGATCGTGCTGGTGCACATGGCTTCTCATGACGCGGAGTCCTGGGGACCGCGAGGCGTCGAGGGTGCGCAGCGCCACCAGTGTCCGCACCGCCTGTACCGGGTCGTCCGTGTTGGACAGGACGTGCGCTGTCGTCTCCGCATTCCGCTGCGCTGCTCCGAGACACGCTTCCGCCAGCACAGCCGCTTTGCTCCCGAAATACCGGTACACGCTCGACGGTGCCAGGTCGACGGACGATGCGATGTCGGCCATGGTCACGTCGGACGCATCCTGAGTGGCGAACAGGTGCGTGGCCGAGCGCACCAGTGCCTCGCGCTTGCCCACGGCGCCGATTCCTCGCGCCGTCGGGGTGACGTCGCCGGGGCGTCGGGGGAGTGGCGTCGCCAGTATCCGGGAGGCGGCGTCGTCGAGCAGGTGAACGGTGGTGCCGGCCGCGAGGCTCGTGCGATGGGTGCCGATGCTGGACATCATCGACAGCAGAGACGTCGTGACGTCCTGCAGCGCCGAGGTCTCGACGTCTGGACGTGCCGAGGCGACTCGACGCTCGACTGCCCGTCTCACCGATCCGAGTGCCGCGTCGACGGCAGCCCGATCGTGTTCGTTCAGATTTCGTCGATCCCGTCTGAGCGTGCCCAGAGATCGGCGGACCGCGACGGCACCGGCCGCGACGGTGTCGAGTGTCGCCGGTGTGTCCACCTGCACCGACCGGGTGAGCCTGCGCGCGGCGTCGAGGTGCACCGTCCGCAACACGTCGTACTTCGTGTCGAAGTGTCGGTACACCGACGGTCCGGTCGTGCCGACGGCTGCCGCGATGTCGTCCATTCCGACTGCGCCGTAACCACGTTCACCGAACAGGTCTGCCGCGGCACGGGCCAGTGCGCGCCCTCGCGGGGAGAGCGGCCCTGTCACGGGTCGATGCGAGCGTGCGGATCCCGCGCCCGGTGCAGGGCTACCTCGCCGGCTTTCACGACGAAGAACACCCTGCGTCCGGGAACGAGGTCGAGTTCCGTCGCAGCCGCGACGGTCACGTCCGCGTGCAGTGGACGAAGACCGCCCGTCGACACGGAGGTGATCCGGACGGACGCACCCGTCGATTCCACGTGGTCGATCTCCACCGGGAGGACGTTGCGCGGACTACCGACGGGCGCGTCGACGAAGACTGCCACCGCCGTCGGGTGCAGGAGCGCGACACCCGCCGACCCGGTCACGACGGGCTCGTCGGTATGTCCCCGGATATCCGTGCCCGACGCGGTGGTCAGGACATCGGGAGCGGTGAAGCGCCCCTCGATCGAGTTGACCCCGGCGATCGTCGCCGCGAAGGTACTGCGCGGAGCCCGCAACACGTCGTGCACCGTTCCTGTCTCGACCATGCGACCGTTCTCGACGACCGCGACACGATGGGCGAGGGTGAGGGCGTCCACCTGGTCGTGCGTCACCAATACGGTCGTTCGCGAGGTCTCCTGCAGAACCTCGCGCAGCACGCGGCGCATCATCGGGGCGGAGTCCGCGTCGAGTGCTGCGAAAGGCTCGTCGAGCAACAGCACGTCCGGATCCGCCGCGAGCGCGCGTGCGAGGGCGACACGTTGGGCCTGACCGCCCGACAGTTCCCGAGGCCGTCGATCGGCGAGGTCGAGAGCACCGACGGTGTCGAGTCGGTCCCGGGCGATGCGGATGCTGCGTGCACGACCGTCGCCGCGTGAGCGGGGTGCGAACGCGACGTTCTGCAGAACGTCGAGGTGCGGGAACAGGAGCGGATCCTGCGCGAGGAGAGCGACACGGCGACGGTGCGGCGGAACATGATGTCCACTACCGGTATCGGTCAGCATGCGGGCGCCGATCCGCACCGTCCCCTCGTCCGGACGGACGAGTCCCGCGGCGAACGCCAGCAGCGTCGACTTGCCCGCGCCGTTCGGTCCGAGCAGGGCAGTCACAGCACCGGACGGCACGGTCACCGTGAGGTCGACGCCGCGGGCGCTGGACCGGGCGTCGACGTGCAACGAGAGGTCCTCCGTCACAGCACGCCCACCGGACGTCGGCTGCGGGTGACGATCACGACCACCGCGGCGATGACGATGAGAACCAACGACAGGGCCACGGCGGCATCGGGGTCGGTCTCACGTTGGAGGTAGATCTCCAGCGGCAAGGTGCGTGTCACACCTTCGAGCGACCCGGCGAACGTGAGGGTCGCCCCGAACTCGCCCAGCGCCCGAGCGAAGGACAGGACCGCGCCCGAGACCAGAGCCGGCAGGACGAGGGGGAGCGTGACCCGGCGTAGAACCGTCGTCGGTGAGGCGCCCAGGGTGGCGGCGATGACGTCGTACCTCGTTCCTGCCGTGCGCAACGCACCCTCGAGGCTGATCACCAGGAAGGGGAGTGCGACGAAGGTCTGGGCGAGTACTACTGCCGTCGTCGTGAACGCAATGTCGATGCCCCAGGCGGACAGGTGGCTACCCAGCAGTCCCCGTCGGCCGAATGTGTAGAGCAGGGCGATTCCGCCGACCACCGGGGGGAGTACCAGCGGTAGGAGCACCAGCGCGCGGATCACGGTCATGACGCGACCCGACGACCGGGCGAGGACGACGGCCATGGGCACCCCGAGAACGACGCACAGGACGGTGCTCGCCGACGCGGTCTCGAGGCTCAGCCGCAGTGCGGCGACTGACGATGCGGAGGTGACGAGAGCAAGGAAGCGATGCGCGTCGACGGACAGCAGCATCGCCACCAGGGGAGCCGCGATGAGCACCGTGCCCACGGCGGCCGGCGCGAGGATCCACACCGGCAGTCGCACGGACGATGTATCCGACATTCAGGGTGTCTCGACGATGACGGTCGTGGCCTTGACGACTGCCACGGCGACGCTGCCCGGTTCGAGGCCCAAGGTTCGCACCGACTCTGCGCTCATGAGGGACGTGACCGTGAACGGTCCGCATTGCATCTGCACCTCGGCCATGACGGTGTCGACGACGACGGAGACGACCAACCCGGCCAACCTGTTGCGCGCGGAGCTGACGGTGCCGCTGGGATCGGGCGGCGCGGCGGCGCGTGCCCGCGAGTGCGCGGCGAGAGAGGCGCCGTCCACGACGGTCCGTCCGGACGAATCCTTGGAGGACACGACGACGCCGCTGTCGACCCATCGTCGGACCGTGTCGTCACTGACGCCGACCAGGGCGGCGGCGTCGCGCACGCGGAGGCCGCTCACCGTGCCCCACCGTGAGGCTCGGACGCAGATGCGGCGCCCGACGGTCCCTGTATCCGCATCCACGTGATGGTAGTCGGCGGGAACAGACTGCGGCGTGCCTGCGTTGTGCAGTACGACGGTGATCGGAT
>NZ_JXQS01000073.1:0-108609 GCF_000834565.1 Rhodococcus sp. MEB064 | reverse complement strand
CGTCCACAGCATCCGCCCCGGCCTCCCACGCCGCCAGATACGTCGCCAACTGACCACCCGGAGTGTCGTGGGTGTGCACGTGCACCGGCAGATCGAAATTCTTCCGCAGCGCCGACACCAACGTCGCCGCCGCCGGCGCCCGAAGAAGCCCCGCCATGTCCTTGATCGCCAACACGTGCGCCCCCGCGTCGACGATCTGCTCCGCCAGCCGCAGGTAGTAGTCGAGGGTGTAGAGCTTCTCGTCGGGATTCGACAGGTCACCGGTGTACGACATCGCCACCTCGGCGATCGTCGTTCCCGTCTCGCGGACCGCGTCGATCGCCGGGCGCATCTGATCGACGTTGTTCAGCGCGTCGAAGATGCGGAAGATGTCGACACCCGTCGCCGCCGCTTCCTCGACGAACGCTGTCGTCACCCGCTCCGGGTACGGGGTGTACCCGACGGTGTTACGCCCGCGCAGCAACATCTGCAGGGCGATGTTCGGCACTGCCTCCCGCAGTGCCGCCAACCGCTCCCACGGATCCTCGTGCAGGAACCGCAACGCCACGTCGTACGTCGCACCGCCCCAGCACTCGATGGACAACAGTTCGGGGGTGGTGCGTGCGACGTAGGGGGCGACCATCAACAACCCGGACGTCCGCACGCGTGTCGCCAGCAGTGACTGGTGGGCGTCACGGAACGTGGTGTCGGTGACTCCCAACGCCTTTCGCTGACGCAGATCGCGGGCGAAGCCTTCCGGGCCGAGTTCGAGCAACCTTTGGCGTGATCCGTCGCGCGGTGCGACGGAAAGGTCGATGTCGGGGAGCTTGTCCTGCGGGTACACGGTGCTGGGGCGTTCACCGTGCGGCTTGTTCACCGTCACGTCCGCGAGGTAGGTGAGGATCTTGGTACCGCGATCGCCGGACGACCGCGCCGTCAACAGCTCTGGTCGCTCCTCGATGAACGACGTCGTGACGTTGCCCGCACGGAAGTCCTCGTCCTGCAGAAGTCCCTGCAGGAAGCCGATGTTCGTCGAGACACCGCGGATGCGGAACTCCGCCAACGCCCGCCGCGACCGCGCCACCGCATCTTCGAACGTGCGTCCACGACAGGTCAGCTTCACCAGCATCGAGTCGAAGTACGCCGACACCTCCGCACCCAGCGTGGTCCCGCCGTCGAGACGGATCCCGGCACCGCCCGGGGTCCGGTACGCGGTGATGCGGCCGGTGTCCGGGCGGAACCCGTTCGCCGGGTCTTCGGTCGTGATGCGGCACTGCATCGCCGCACCGCGGATTCGGATGTCTTCCTGCCGCAACCCGAGATCCTCGAGGGACTCCCCCGAGGCGATCCGCAACTGCGACTGCACCAGGTCGACATCGGTGATCTCCTCGGTCACCGTGTGCTCGACCTGGATCCGCGGATTCATCTCGATGAACACATGATTGCCGTCCCGGTCCACCAGGAACTCCACCGTGCCCGCACACGAGTACCCGATCTTCCGCGCGAACGCCACTGCGTCACTGCACAACCGGGCACGCAGTTCATCCGAGATGTTCGGCGCCGGCGCCAGCTCGACCACCTTCTGGTGACGCCGCTGCACCGAGCAGTCCCGCTCGAACAGATGCATCACGTTGCCGTGGGTGTCCGCGAGGATCTGCACCTCGATGTGGCGCGGCTCGACCACCGCCTGCTCCAGGAACACCGTCGCATCACCGAACGCCGACTCCGCCTCCCGCGCCGCCGCCTCGATCGCCTCTCGCAACCCCGACGGCTCCGCGACGCGCCGCATCCCGCGGCCACCGCCGCCGGCGACCGCTTTGACGAATACCGGGAACGTCATCGACTCCGACGCCGCCACCAACGCATCGACATCCGTCGACGGCTCCGAGGACGCCAACACCGGCAGCCCGGCATCCTTCGCCGCCGCGATCGCCCGCGCCTTGTTGCCCGTCAGCTCCAGCACCTGCGCCGACGGGCCCACGAACGTGATGCCCGCCTCCGCGCACGCCGCCGCCAACTCCGGATTCTCCGACAGGAACCCGTACCCCGGGTAGATCGCGTCGGCACCCGACCGCTTCGCCGCATCGACGATCAGATCCACCGAGAGGTAGTTGCGGACCGGATGGCCCGGCTCGCCGATCTCGTACGCCTCGTCGGCCTTGGTCCGGTGCACCGAATTGCGGTCCTCGAACGGGAACACCGCCACCGTCTGCGCCTCGAGTTCGTACGCCGCACGAAACGCTCGGATCGCGATCTCGCCGCGATTGGCCACCAACACCTTGGAGAACATTCCGGTAAACCTACCTTCAGGACGGCGCGGGAGAGGGTCATGACTTGTCCAGATATGAGACGCCGGGATCGTAGCGCCGATCACGGTCACGCCGCCCGTACCGGTCATGCAGATGTGTCAGGGACCTGATTCTCCGCGGACCGGCACATGAGTCGGGTTCGCGAGTCGGCGACGATCATCACGCCTTGTCCAGATACGACACACGGGTGGCATCGACGGCGGATCGCATCATCGCGGCGAGTCCGGGGTGCTCGACGAGTCCGGGATCGCGCTCGACGACATCGCGAGCGAACTCCTGCGCCGCCGTGATGATGTCCAGGTGGTCGAGCAGTGAGAGCAGCCTCAGCGTCGTCGTGGTTCCGGACTGCGCGGCGCCGAGCACATCGCCCTCTCGCCGTTGCCGCAGATCGAGCACGGCGAGCTCGAAACCGTCCGTCGTCGCGGCGACGGCGTCGAGTCGGGCGTAGGTCGGCGACGCCGGGCTCAGTTCGGTGAGCAGGATGCACAGACCCTGGTGCCCGCCTCGTCCGATGCGGCCGCGGAGCTGATGCAGCTGGCTGACGCCGAATCTGTCCGCGTCGACGATCACCATGACCGTGGCGTTGGGTACGTCGACACCGACTTCGACCACCGTCGTGCAGACGAGTACGTCGATGTCGCCGGCGTTGAATGCCGACATGACGGCGTCCTTCTCCTCCGTCGGCAAGCGGCCGTGGAGCAATCCGACCCGCACGTGGGACAACGCCCCGGCGCTCAACGCCTCGTAGACGTCCACCGCCGACGCGGTGTCCGGTGTGTCCTTGCCTGCGTCGTCGGGCTTCTCGTCGCCGATCCTCGAGCACACCACGTACGCCTGACGCCCCGCGGCGACCTCCTCGGAGATGCGACTCCACGCCCGGTCCACCCACGCCGGCTTGTCCTTGGCCGGCACGACGCTGGTGCGGATGGGAGCACGTCCGCGCGGGAGCTCACGAAGGGTGGACGTCTCGAGATCACCCAGCGTCGTCATGGCGATGGTCCGCGGGATCGGAGTGGCCGTCATGACGAGCAGGTGGGGACTCACACCGTCTCTCGCCTTGGCCCGCAACGCGTCTCGCTGCTCGACCCCGAAGCGGTGCTGCTCGTCCACGACCACCATGCCCAGATCGAAGAAGGACACGGTGTTCTGGATGAGGGCGTGCGTACCGATGACGATGCCGGCGTCCCCGGTGACGATCGCCAACAGTGCGGCACGTTTGGCAGCCGTGGACATCGACCCGGTGAGGAGGACGACACGGGTCGCCTTGTCCGGCGCACCCAGTTCGCCTTCCGTCGCCAGCGGCCCCAGCTGGGCGCTGATGGACCGGTAATGCTGTGCGGCAAGCACTTCGGTCGGAGCGAGAAGGGCGCACTGCAATCCGGCGTCGATCACCTGCAGCATCGCTCGCAGCGCCACGATCGTCTTGCCGGAGCCCACCTCGCCCTGCAGCAGCCGACTCATCGGACGCGACCGGGTGAGATCCTCTCCGATCTCCTGCGCGACATCCTTCTGGCCCTCGGTGAGCTCGAACGGCAGCATCGAGTCGAACGCGGCCGCCACGCCGTCGGCGACCGGTGGGCACGCCGGCGCGGTGCGGACGGACACCGAGTGACGTCGTTCCGCCATCACCAACTGCAGGGCCGTCGCTTCGTCGAAACGCAGCCGGTAGCGAGCGCGCTCGATGTCGTCCTCGGACTCGGGAAAGTGGACGATCCGCAGCGCCTCGTCCAGACCGGTCAAGCCGTGCTCGGTGCGCACCGACTCCGGAAGCGGATCCTCGACAGGGTCGAGTTGGTCGAGCACCTGCCGTGCACAGCGGAGGAAGGTCCAGCTCTCGACTTCCCGCGTCGCCGCGTACATGGGGAGGAACGGCAACGCGAGCATGGACATGTTGACGGCGCCGGAACTGTCCGTCGCGCCGCGGGCCATCCCTGCCAGCTGCCCACCGCCGTGGGTCGTGCCGACGAGGTCGTCCTCGTCGTCGGTCAGCATGAGGTAGCCGGGGTGGTTCAGCGACCAGGACGTCCTGAACCATTTGACGGTGCCGGAGAACATCGCGCGCGAGCCCGTGGTGATGTTGTGGCGCACCTTGTGACCGTTGAAGAAGGTGGCCGACACACTCTGGCCGTCGCAGTCGAGGACTACCTTGAGCATGTGGCCCTTGCGTTGACGCATCGGAACGAGATCGGCCTTGGCCACCGTTCCGACGACGGTGATGCGTTCACCGTCCTCCGGGTCCTTGCGCGCCAGTCCCTGCCCCTGGGTGACGTATCGGAACGGGTAGTGGCGCAGGAGATCCTCGACGGTCTGCAGCGAGAACGAGTCGGCGAGCGGTCCGGCTACCTTGGTTCCGAGTACGTGGTCCAGCCGGTCACCGAGTTGGACCACTGCATCGCTCCGTCCTGCCGTGCGCCCCACGCCGTGCGGGTGCCTACGATCCTTCCATCAGCCGGCGACAGACATGGCGTGCCGGACCGGTTTGGACTCACGGCACTCGGACCGCTAGTCTTGCAGGGTTGCGTCTGACGCGTCCGGCATGTCCGGAGGTGCCGGGCGCAGTTGTACGAAGATCTTGCCCTGCTCCAGACGCGGTCTCCATCGCGCTCTGGTTTCACCTCGAATACCAAGGAGTTCGCGACTATGGCTGCCGTCTGCGACGTATGCGCCAAGGGACCCGGCTTCGGTAAGTCGGTTTCGCACTCGCACCGCCGTACCAACCGTCGCTGGAACCCCAACATCCAGACCGTCCGCGCGCAGGTCGCGCCGGGTAACTCTCGTCGGCTCAATGTGTGCACCTCGTGCCTCAAGGCCGGCAAGGTGGTCCGGGGCTGACGTTCCCGCACGATTCATCTCTGCCTCGATGCCCCGGTACTTCGGTACCGGGGCATCGTCGTGTTCCGCGACTCTGTTCTATGGTCGGACGATGACCGATCCTTCTGCCACGCCCCCGCTCGTGTCTCTCGACGACGGCGTGTTGTCGATCCGCATAGCAACCCCTGCCGGAGGCAACGTCCTCGACGGGAACGCCATGAGCGAGGGCGCCGCAGCACTGGCAGACCTCGACGACTCGGTCGGTGCGGTGCTGCTCGTGGGAGCCGAGGCCAATTTCTGCGCCGGCGGGAACGTGCGCGCCTTCCATTCCGCACCCGACCGCAGTGCGTTCGTCCGGTCGCTGGCCGAGAGCTTCCACGACTTCGTCCGCGCGCTGACCGCAGTCCCCGTGCCCGTGATCGCAGGTGTCCCCGGGTGGGCCGCCGGCGCCGGCATGTCGCTGGTCTGCCACGTGGACATCGCCATCGGAGGACGGTCCACTCGACTTCGGCCCGCGTACCCCGCCCTCGGTTTCACACCCGACGGCGGTCTCACCTGGGCTCTGCCGCGCATCGTCGGTATCCGACGCGCACGGGACATCCTGCTGAACGACTCCGTCCTGGGGTCGGACGAGGCCTTCCGGCTCGGACTGCTCACGCGCCTGGTCGGCGACGACGTGATCGCCTCGGAAGCCGAACGGCTCGCCCGGTCGCTGGCCGCCGGCCCCACGAGCGTCACCCGAGCCACCAAGCGACTCCTCCTGGCATCGGATTCCGCGACGCTGTCCGATCAGCTCGACGCCGAGACCGACTCCATCTCCGCGATGGCGTCGACGCCGAACGGTATCGAAGGCGTCGACGCGTTCGTCGAGAAGCGGCGCCCGTCCTTCGGTCGGTGACCGTCAGTCCAGTCTCCAGTCGACGGGCTCCTCGCCCAACGCGACGAGGTTATCGTTCACCGAGCTGAACGGGCGCGATCCGAAGAAGCCCCGCGACGCCGACAGCGGAGACGGATGGACCGACTCCACCGTGGGAATCGATCCCAGCAACGGTTTCGCCGTGGCCGCGTCGCGGCCCCAGAGAACGGCCACCAACGGTTTTCCGGGGCGGTTCGCCAGTGCTGTGATCGCGTGCGCGGTCACCGCTTCCCACCCTTTGCGACGGTGCGATCCCGCCTGGCCCGGCTCCACGGTCAGCACCCTGTTCAGAAGGAGCACTCCCCGATCGGCCCACGGTGACAGGTCACCGGTGGACGGCGTCGGGAAGCCGAGGTCGGCGGTGTACTCGGTGAAGATGTTCACCAGGCTGCGCGGCACCGGCCGCACGTCGGGAGCGACCGAGAAGCTCAGTCCGACCGCGTGTCCCGGCGTCGGGTAGGGGTCCTGGCCGAGAACGAGGACGCGAACGTCCTCGAACGGCCGGGTGAAGGCTCGCAGGACGTCGGCGCCGTGCGGGAGATACCCACGCCCGGCGGCGTTCTCGGCGCGCAGGAAGTCGCCCATCCGGGCGATGTCGTCGGCGACGGGAGCGAGCGCGGCGGCCCAACCCGGATCTGCGACGGGCGCCGTCATCGAATCTCGCGGAGCGCGTCGCGGTAGTAGTCGGCGTTGGCGCGGTACATCGCGACGTTCCTCTCGACATGGCCCTCCGCCACCACATGTCCCTCCCGTACGCGGGCCGGAACACCCAGCGCCATGGCGCGTTCGGGCACCACGGCGTCGAACGGCACCACGGCGCCCGCCCCGACGACGGCACCTCGACCGACGGTCGCCCCGTTCAACACGACCGAGCCGGACGCGATGAGGCACGAGTCCTCGATGATCGCGCCCTCGACGTGTGCGTTGTGCCCGACGACGCAGCCCGCGCCGATGACGGTCGGGTGAATCGGCGTGCAGTGCACCACCGTGCCGTCCTGGATGTTCGTGTTCTCCCCCACGGAGATGGTTCCGTAGTCCCCGCGCAGCACGGCACCGGGCCATACCGACACGCCGGCCGCGAGAGTCACCGCTCCGATCACGACGGCGTCGGGATGGACGTAGGCGGTCTCGTGGATGTCGGGTTCGCGATCACCGAGTGCGTAGACGGTCATGACTGCCAGCATGACATCACCCGCGGCGACGGTGTCGTCAGCGGTGGAGTTCCTTGGCCATGCACACCGACTGGTCCTCGTCGCGGTACAACCCGAACTTCGGTACCAACGGCGTGTATCCACTGGAGGTGTACAGGCCGATGGCTTCCGGTTGGCGCAGTCCGGTTTCCAGGACGAGCCGTCGTCGTCCCGCGGTGGCCGCCGTCTGCTCGATGGCAGCGAGGACCGCCCTCGCGACGCCGAGCCCTCGCGCGTCGGCGCGGACGTACATGCGTTTGATCTCGGCATCGCCGGGGCGCAGGCCTACCGCCTCGGGACCCCCGCCCTCGTGCACTCGCCATCCACCCATTCCGACGACGGCCCCGTCCCGGACGGCTTTCAGGATCACTCCGGCGGGCGGGAGGAATTCCGCCACGTCGAGAGGCGTCTCGTCGGGACCGCCGTACCGACGCACGTACTCCTGCTGCACCTCGTCGATCATGGCGACGACGTCCTCGTCGTCCAGGCGTGTCGAAACGACGCTCAGAAACTGGTCCACGCGGACGACCCTTTCCACGTCTCGCCGTCGACCGTCACGCCCGATCCTGCGTGGACCGACCCGATGACGTGCCAACTCGCCGGAACATCGCCCGGAGCGAACGTCGCCAGGAGGACGTGGTCCTCGCCTCCGGACAGTGCCCACTCGACGGCGTCCTTGCCGAGCACCGTTGCTGCGCGGCGCATCTCGTCGGTGACGGGCATCGCCTCGGACCGGATGTCGAGGCGGACGGCGGAGGCGGAGGCAAGGTGCGCGGCATCACCGACGACGCCGTCGGACACGTCGCACATCGCGGACGCCCCTGCCCGTGCGGCGAGCGGGCCGTCTGCGGGATCGGCGGTCGGAACCCGATGCGCTGCACGGAGATCCGGGAAGTCGCCGTTGCCCGCACGATACGACGCCAGGCCCGCGGCCGACTGCCCGACGACTCCCGACAGTGCGAGCACGTCCCCGACGCGTGCGCCGGACCGAACGACCGCCGAGCGGCCTTCGAGATCGCCGAGTGCGGTGATCGACAGCACCAGACGTTCTCCCCCGGTCACGTCGCCGCCCACGATGGACGCGCCGACACGGCCGGCCTCCTGCCACAGCCCGTCGGTGAGTCGATCCAGATCTGCCACGGCCGTGTCCGACGGGCAGGACATCGACACCAGGAACCCGGTGCACCGAGCCCCCATGGCGGCGATGTCGGCTGCGTTCTGCGCGATCGCCTTCCGTCCCACGTCGTGGTGATCGGACCAGTCGAAACGGAAGTGTCGACCCTCCACGAGCATGTCGGTGGTGACCACGACTCTGCCGTCCGGAGCGTCGACGACGGCAGCGTCGTCACCCGGACCGATCGACACGGATGCAGGCCACGTGCGTCCCGCGGTGGCGCGGGCTATCAGGGCGAACTCTCCGATGGCCGCGACGGACGGTTCGTGGTCGGACAACTCGCACCTCTCGCTGGGAAACGGACACCGGCGCCGACGGAGCGCAGCGTGCTGCCGGAAAGCCTACGGCTACCGCGCGGGTAACGTTTTCCCGAGACCACCGTTCGCGGACAGATGCCACGAGATGAGGAACGACGCATGACGCAGGACCAACCGTCGGTGACCGACGAGTCGGCGACGGGCCTGCATCCGGCGCTCGTCGCGACCGCGATCGCACTCCCGGTCGCACTGGTCGTCGGCGTCCTGGTGGCAGCGGTGATGGCGAACAGCACTCCCGTCCGTGAGCCGGTTGCGGTCGGCGCCGTTCCCGCTCCACTGTCCGAGAGCACGCAGTGCGCGGATCTGCTGGGCGCGTTGCCGGACTCGTTCGACACGTTCTCGCGGGCCGAGATGGTCCAGCCAGCACCGCCGGGGGCAGCCGCGTGGCAGTCGGACGAGACGACGGAGCCGATCGTGCTCCGGTGCGGACTCGACAGGCCGCTCGAATTCGACCAGGCCGCACGACTCGACGTCGTGGACGGCGTCCAGTGGTTCCAGATCTCGGGCGCCGACCAGGGACTCACGGCGAGCACCTGGTACGTCGTCGACCGGGCTGTCTACGCGGCAGCCACGATCCCGGACGGAACGGGACCGACACCGATCCAGGCGTTGTCGGCCGCGGTCACCGCCGCGCTCCCCCAGACGCCCCTCGATCCCGCGCCGATCAACTAGCCTTTTACTAGCGCAGTCCGGTTCCGCGGGCGAGAGCGGTGTCGACGAGCGTGCCGACCAGGTCGGAGTACTCGACGCCGGTGGCTCCCCACATGCGCGGGTACATCGAGATGGCGGTGAACCCGGGCATCGTGTTGATCTCGTTGATCACCGGGCCGTCCTCGGTCACGAAGAAGTCGACGCGAGCCAGACCCTGCAGGTCCAGAGCGGCGAAGGCGCGGACGGCGATGTCGCGGATGCGATCGGCCACACCGGACTCCAGCCTCGCGGGAATGTCGAACTCGCAGACGTCGTCGAGGTACTTGCTGTCGAAGTCGTAGAACGCCGCCTCGGTACCGGCGTCCTCGGGCATCCGGATCTCGGCGATCGCGCTGGCGCGCACGGTGCCGTCCGGCATCTCGAGAACACCGCATTCCACCTCGCGCCCGACGATGCCGGACTCGATGACCACCTTCGGATCATGCTCCCGCGCAACGGCTACGGCGTGATCCAGTTGCTCCCAGTCGGTGATGCGGGTGATACCGATCGACGACCCGCCGCGTGCGGGTTTGACGAAGGCCGGGAGTCCGATGAGGGACCGCTCGTCGTCGGTGAGGGTCGACCGGTCCCGGCGCAGAACGATCTGGGTGCCTACCGGCAGGCCCTCGGCCGCGAGAAGCTTCTTCGTGAATTCCTTGTCCATCGCGGCCGCGCTCGCCAGGACGCCGGGTCCCACGTAGGGCACTCCCGCCACCTCGAACAGACCCTGGACGGTTCCGTCCTCGCCGTACGCACCGTGCAGGACGGGGAAGACGACATCGACGTCCGCGACGACCTCACCGGACTCCACCCGCGTGATCCGACCGGGACTGCGAGGGTCGACACCCAGTGCGAGCGGTGCGGCGTCGGCCACGCTGGGGAGTGTCCGGTCTCGGATGCGCAGGGACTCGAGGTCCGACGTGCCCTCCACCCAGGTGCCGTCCCGGGTGATACCGACGGGAATCACGTCGAAGCGGTCGGAGTCCAGTCGGTGCATGACGCTTCCGGCGGACACGCAGGACACGGAGTGTTCGTTGCTGCGTCCGCCGTACACCACGGCCACCTTGATGCGATCGTTCACGGGAGAACCGTACCGGCGACCCGATCGGTCGGCACGACGCGGATCGCCGACACTCACTCGGGCTTGTGTCGACGCCCCAGCAGCGAGTGCACCGCGTCGGGCACGGACAACCCCTCGTGGCAGACGCGGTGGACCGCGTCGGTCAGCGGCATTTCCACGTCGTACGCCTCGGCGAGCGCCCGAATCGATGTGCAGGACTTCACACCTTCGGCGACCTGACCGTGCGCCGCTTCCTGCGCGCTCTCCAGCGAACCACCGGATCCGAGACGTTCGCCGAAGGTGCGGTTCCGCGAGAGCGGTGACGAGCACGTGGCCACCAGGTCCCCCACTCCCGCGAGCCCGGCGAGCGTGGAGGGATTCGCGCCGAGAGCGACGCCGAGGCGAGTGACCTCGGCGAGCCCGCGGGTGATGATGCTCGCTACCGAGTTCTCCCCGAACCCGACGCCCGCCGCCATGCCGCAGGCGAGGGCAATCACGTTCTTGCACGCACCGCCGATCTCGCAGCCGATGACATCGGAGTTGGTGTACGGCCGGAAGTAACTCGTGGCACAGGCCGACTGGAGCGCGATCGCCCGATTCGAATCGGGGCACGCGATGACGGTGGCGGTCGGCTGCTCGGCGGCGATCTCCTTGGCCAGGTTGGGGCCCGACAACGTGCCGACGCGGCTGGGATCCGCGCCGGTCACCTGACAGATCACCTGCGACATGCGCATCAACGTCCCGGTCTCGATGCCCTTGGCGAGCGAGAGCAACGTGACGTCCGATCCCATCAGCGGCGCCCACTCGGCGAGGTTGGCGCGCAGGGCCTGGGACGGCACGGCGAGGATCACCGTGCACGCGCCGTCCAACGCTTCCGCGGCGTCGTGCGTCGCACGGATGGCCGGCGGCAGGTCCACGCCGGGCAGATAGTCCTCGTTGCGGTGCTTGCTGTCGATGGACCTCGCGAGTTCCTCGCGCCTGGCCCACATCGTCACCTCGGTGCCCGCATCGGCCAGAACCTTGGCGAATGCGGTTCCCCAGGAACCGGAACCGAGCACCGCTGCCTTCACCATGGCCGAGCCTTCCGTCGTTCGTCGTCACTGTGGGCCGCCCGGAACGTGTCCCGCCGCGGGCCCTGGCGGCTCACAGTAACCATGTCCGAGGCCCGCCGAACGAAGTCTGCAGTAATGCCGACTGGCAGGATCGACGCTCATGAGCACGCCCAGTCCCATCCCGACCGACATCGAGCCCCGGCCCGGTGTCCATCTGGTGCTCGCGGTCAAGAATCTGGTGGATGCCAAGAGCCGCCTGGCCACCACGTTTCCCGGACAGGAGCGCGCCGAGCTGGTTCTGGCGATGCTGCGGGACACCCTCGAGGCAGCATCGGCCGCGGAGGCGGTCACGGGCTGGTCGGTGGTGACTCCCGACGCCCGCGTCGCCCGCATCGCGGAATCGCTCGGCGGCCGCACCGTGTCCGAACCGGAGTCGGCGGGACGCACGACGGTCGAACGGCTCAACAGAGCACTGTCGGCCGCGGACGACGACGTGCGTCACGCCCACGGCGGTGACGTCATCGCGCTGCAGGCAGATCTTCCCGCCCTCACCACGGCCGAACTGGTGCAGGCGTACGCTGCCGCACCTCCCGACACCCGGTCGGTGGTCGTCGACCACACGGGAACAGGAACGTCCGCGCTGATCGTGCGTGGCCACCCCCGACGCCTCGAACCCCGGTTCGGGCCCGATTCCGCTACCCGCCACGTCGATTCGGGCGCCCTGCCGCTGGCCGGCGAGTGGCCCGGACTGCGACTCGACGTCGACACCGCCGACGATGTCCGCGCGGCGCTCGCACTCGGCGTGGGGCCACACACCACGCGAGTTCTCGCCGAGCTGGGGTGGCGGGGAGTGTGACGGCGGAACTCGCGTCCGGTCGACTACTCACCGGAGCCGCGAGTGGGGGATGATCGACGCGTGAACAACGAGGCGATCGAGAAACTCCCCCCGGCCACCGCGCCGGAGAAGACCACCGAGCCCGCCGCCGACGAGTCGAGCGTGCCGCACGACGGCCGTCGCCCGTCCGCACCCACCGCCCCACCGGCGGCGACGTCGGACACTCCGGTCCCCGTCGATCTCCTGCCGGAGGACCGTTACCTCAATCGCGAATTGAGTTGGCTGGACTTCAATTCTCGAGTTCTGGCCCTTGCCGAGGATTCCTCGCTTCCGCTTCTCGAGCGCGCGAAGTTCCTCGCGATCTTCGCCAGCAACCTCGACGAGTTCTACATGGTGCGTGTCGCCGGGCTCAAGCGTCGCGACGAGACCGGACTGTCCGTGCGCTCGGCGGACGGACTGTCTCCGCGCGAGCAACTCTCATTGATCGCCCGGCGCACCCAGGAGATCGCGGATCGCCACGCCCGCACCTTCATCGACCGCATCCTGCCGGAGCTGGCGAACGAGGGCATCTCGGTCATCCGGTGGTCGGAAGTGACCACCGACGAGCGGGCGCGGCTCACCCAGCACTTCACCGAGCAGGTGTTCCCGGTGTTGACACCGCTCGCCGTCGACCCCGCCCACCCGTTCCCGTACATCAGCGGCCTGAGCCTGAACCTTGCTGTCACGGTCAAGGATTCGACCACCGGCGGCGAGCACTTCGCTCGTGTCAAGGTGCCGGACAACGTCGATCGGTTCGTCCAGCTGCGACGCGGTGACGCACCGGCCATTCCGGCATTCCTCCCCATGGAGGAGCTCATCGCGGCTCACCTCGACGTTCTGTTCCCGGGACTGCAGATCGTGGAGCATCACGCGTTCCGCATCACCAGGAACGCCGATTTCGAGGTGGAGGAGGACCGCGACGAGGACCTGCTGCAGGCGCTCGAGCGCGAGCTCGCCCGACGCCGTTTCGGCTCCCCCGTGCGCCTCGAGGTCGCCGACGACATGACCGAGCACATGCTCGATCTCCTGCTCCGCGAACTCGACGTCGATCCGGGTGACGTGATCCAGGTGCCGGGACTGCTGGACCTGTCGTGCCTGTGGCAGATCTACGGCGTCGACAAGCCCGTACTGAAGGACGCACCGTTCGTCCCGGCCACGCACCCCGCTTTCGGCGAACGTGAGACTCCGCGCAGCATCTTCTCCACGGTGCGTGACGGCGACGTACTGCTGCACCATCCCTATGACTCGTTCTCCACCAGCGTCCAGCGATTCATCGAGCAGGCCGCCGCCGATCCCCATGTGTTGGCGATCAAGCAGACCCTCTACCGGACGTCCGGTGACTCCCCCATCGTGAACGCCCTGATCGCCGCCGCCGAGGCGGGCAAGCAGGTGGTGACGCTCGTGGAGATCAAGGCGCGCTTCGACGAGCAGGCCAACATCGCCTGGGCGCGCAAGCTCGAGCAGGCCGGGGTGCACGTCGTCTACGGCCTGGTCGGCCTCAAGACGCACTGCAAGACCTGCCTGGTCGTGCGCCGTGAAGGGTCGACCATCCGCCGCTACTGCCATATCGGCACCGGCAACTACAACCCCAAGACTGCGCGCCTGTACGAGGACGTAGGTCTGATCACCGCGTCCGACGAGATCGGCGCCGATCTGACGGACCTGTTCAACTCCCTCACCGGATACTCGCGCAAGGAGCACTACCGCAACCTCCTGGTGGCTCCGTTCGGCGTCCGGGCCGGCATCGTGGAGCGCATCGAGGCCGAGGTTCGTGCCCACCAGGAGGGCAAGGATGCACGCATCCGCCTGAAGGCCAACGCTCTCGTCGACGAACAGGTCATCGACGCGCTGTACTGGGCCTCCACCCAGGGCGTCCGCGTCGAGGTCATCGTGCGCGGCATCTGCGCCCTGAAGCCCGGTGTGCCGGGTCTGAGCGAGAACATCGAGGTCCGCTCCATCCTCGGACGGTTCCTCGAGCATTCGCGAGTGCTGCATTTCAAGGCTCTCGACGAATTCTGGATCGGCAGCGCGGACATGATGCACCGCAACCTCGATCGCCGCGTGGAAGTGATGGCCCAGGTGAAGGATCCGCGCCTGTCCGATCAGCTGAACTCGGTGCTCGATTCCGCCATGGACGTGACGACGCGGTGCTGGGTGTTGCAGTCCGACGGGGCGTGGACAGCGTCACCGGCCGGCGGTGAGAAAGTCCGCGACCACCAGGTGTCCCTGATGCGGCAGCGCCGCTACACCGGTTCGTGAGGGTGGGGCGATGAGCACGTCGCGTGGAGGCCGCGACATCGAACCGATCGCGGCGGCCGGTGCGGTGCTGTGGAGGGCGTCGGCCTCCGGCGACGAACCTGTCGTCGCGCTCGTGCACCGGCCGCGCTACGACGACTGGTCGTTGCCGAAGGGCAAGGTCGAGGCCGACGAGGTTCCGGCGGTCGCCGCGGTGCGAGAAGTACACGAGGAGACGGGTTTCCGCTGCGTTCTCGGCCACAGCCTCGGAAGTACCACCTACACGATTCCGCGATCGAAGAAGACGAAGCACGTGGACTACTGGGCCGCGCGCGTGACCGACGGCGAGTTCGCCGTCAACGACGAGGTCGACGAACTGCAGTGGCTCACCCCGGCCGAGGCTCGGGAACTGGCCACCTACGACGCCGATCGCGACGTCGTGGGCCGGTTCGCCCAGAACCCCGTACCCACCAGTACCGCTGTGCTGGTGCGTCATGCACGGGCCGGCAGCAAGGCGCGCTACAAGGGTGACGACGCCGAGCGGCCGCTCGACAGCGTCGGGGTGCGGCAGGCAGCTGCGCTGGTGCCGCTGATCCAGGCGTTCGGTGGCACGGACGGATTCACCGCCGAGCGGACCCGGTGTATCCAGACCATCGCCCCGTGGGCCGAGTCCGTCGGTGTGGACCTGACCCTCGAACCGACACTGACCGAGGAAGGCTACGCGCGCGACCCGGACAGAGGTCGCCGCCGCGCGAGGGAGATCGCGGGCGACGTGACCGGTGTCCCGGTGATCTGCAGTCAGGGCAAGGTCATTCCCGACCTCATGCAGTGGTGGGCCGACAGCGACGGAATCGAGCTCAGTCGGACCCGCTCGCGCAAGGCGAGCGTCTGGGTCCTGAGTTTCGTCGGAGGCGTTCTGGTGGCCGCCGACTACACCGACTCACCGCTCCCCCGCCGCACCGACTCCTAGCTGTCACGACCGCGACGAGCCCCGGTCCGTGAGGACCGGGGCTCGTCGGCGTATCGGGGTCGAGCGAAGGTTACTTGCGCGCAGTACGTTTCGCCGGAGCCTTCTTGGCCGGAGCCTTCTTCGCCGGTGCAGCCTTCTTCGCGGGAGTGGTCTTCTTGGCCGCGGTCTTCGCCGGAGCCTTCGTGGCCGTGGTCTTCTTCGCGGCCGCGGTGGTGGTCTTCTTCGCAGCGGTCTTGGCGGGCGCCTTGGCTGCCGTCGTCTTCTTGGCGGCGGTCTTGGCGGGCGCCTTGGCTGCCGTCGTCTTCTTCGCTGCAGTCTTGGCAGGGGCCTTGGCGGGAGTCTTGGCCGCGGTGGTCTTCTTCGCTGCGGCAGTGGACTTCGCCGGCGCCTTCGCGGGTGCCTTGGCCGGAGTCTTCTTGGCGGCTGCGGTCTTCTTCGCGGGAGCGGCGGATGCGCCACGCTTCACGGCGGGTCCGGTGGCGGACAGCTTCTGTCCACCGGCGATGACGGCCTTGAACTGAGCACCGGGACGGAAGGCGGGAACCGAGGTCGGCTTGACCTTGACGGTCTCACCCGTGCGCGGGTTGCGAGCGACGCGAGCAGCGCGACGACGCTGTTCGAAGACGCCGAATCCCGTGATGGTCACCGACTCCCCGCGGTGCACGGCACGCACGATGATGTCCACGATGTTCTCGACTGCGTCCGTGGCGGCGCGACGATCCGCACCGGTTTTCTCGGTCAACGCATCGATGAGTTCGGCCTTGTTCATCGGTATTTCCTCCGGTAACTGATTGGCCCGTCGTCGGACCGACTGAGTACCACGGTAAACCGGAAATGCCGAGTAGTCCACGAGCCACGCCAAATCGGTGTGTTAGCCGTAAACGTCGCGGACACAATGAGTGTCGCGCAACGGCCGCGGAGAGACCCGGAGAATTGCTAACGACCGGGGGCCGGAAGCGTCACCGGCTTCCATTCCGGGCGGGACTTCTCGAACTCGGAAATGGCCTCTACCTGGCGCAACGTCAGTGCGATGTCGTCCAGACCCTCGAGCAGACGCCACCGGGTGTAGTCGTCAATATCGAAGCGCACCACCAGGGTTCCGGCGCTGATCGTCTTCGTTTCCAGGTCGACCGTCAGTTCGAGACCGGGCTGCTCGTCGAGCAATTTCCACAGCAGTTCCACATCGGATTGCTCGACAACGGCGGCGAGAAGGCCCGCCTTTCCGGCGTTTCCGCGGAAGATATCGGCGAATCTGGAGGCGATGACGACCCGGAAACCGAAGTCCGAGAGCGCCCACACGGCGTGCTCGCGCGAGGACCCGGTACCGAAATCCGGACCCGCTACGAGAACCGAACCCCGGTCGAACGGAGCAACGTTGAGGATGAAGCCGGGGTCGGTGCGCCACCCGGCGAACAGACCGTCCTCGAAACCCGTTCGGGTGACTCGCTTGAGATAGACGGCCGGGATGATCTGATCGGTATCGACGTTGCTGCGACGCAACGGGACGCCGATTCCGGTGTGAGTGGTGAACGATTCCATGATGCGATCCTTTTCGGCAGCAGTACGCGAGAATGGTCGGGTCAGGTCAGATCCGCGGGAGCGGACAGACGTCCGCGTACCGCGGTCGCCGCGGCGACCGCGGGAGAGACGAGGTGGGTCCGACCACCTTTGCCCTGTCGCCCTTCGAAATTGCGGTTCGACGTCGACGCCGACCGCTCACCGGGGGCCAGTTGATCCGGGTTCATCCCGAGGCACATCGAGCACCCCGCCTGACGCCATTCCGCGCCTGCCGCGACGAAGATGTCGCCGAGCCCCTCGTCCTCGGCCTGTGCACGGACTCGCATGGATCCCGGAACGACGAGCATGCGCACCCCGTCGGCCACCGTGCGACCCTCCAGGATCTTCGCTGCGACGCGGAGATCCTCGATCCGGCCGTTGGTGCAGGAACCGAGGAAGACGGTGTCCACGGAGATCTCCCGCAACGGCGTTCCGGCGGTGAGACCCATGTAGGTGAGCGCCTTCTCGGCCGACTGGCTCTCACCCTCGTCGACGATGTCCGCCGGATCCGGCACCGAGGCGCTGAGCGGAGCGCCCTGCCCCGGATTGGTGCCCCAGGTGACGAACGGTGTCAGCGCCGACCCGTCGATACGAACTTCCTTGTCGAACACCGCGCCCTCGTCGGTCACCAACGTCGACCATTCCGCGACGGCGCGGTCCCACAGTTCACCCGTCGGCGCATGCGGTCGACCCTGGATGTAGTCGAAGGTGGTCTGGTCGGGGGCGATCATCCCGGCACGGGCGCCCGCTTCGATCGACATGTTGCAGATGGTCATCCGCGCTTCCATCGACAGCTTCTCGACGGCCTCGCCGCGATATTCGATGACGTAGCCCTGGCCACCGCCGGTACCGATCTGCGCGATGACGGCCAGGATGAGGTCCTTGCTGCCGACGTCGTCGCCCAGTTCACCGTCGACGGTGACCGACATGGTCTTGAACGGGCGCAGCGACAGGGTCTGCGTGGCCAGGACGTGTTCGACCTCGCTGGTGCCGATTCCCATTGCCAGAGCGCCGAATGCGCCGTGGGTCGAGGTGTGGCTGTCTCCGCAGACGACGGTCGTTCCCGGCTGGGTCAGTCCGAGCTGCGGTCCGATGATGTGCACGATGCCCTGATCGATGTCCCCCATCGAGTGCAGGCGGATACCGAATTCCTCGCAGTTGCGTCGCAACGTGTCCACCTGGGTGCGAGACACGAGATCGGCGATCGGCTGGTCGATGTCGACGGTCGGGACGTTGTGGTCCTCCGTGGCGATGGTCAGATCGGGCCGGCGGACCGGTCGGCCGGCCAGACGGAGTCCGTCGAACGCCTGGGGGCTGGTGACCTCGTGCACGAGGTGGAGGTCGATGTAGACGAGATCCGGCTTGGTCGCATCTCCTTCGCCGCCTCCGCGGACGACGACGTGCTGATCCCAGACCTTCTCTGCGAGCGTCTTCGGTGCCATGACTGCTACCTCTCCCGATACATCGAGCATCCGTGATACGTCGAGCAGCGATCCACACGCACCATCTCACGATGCGAGACGCTAGTATCGCTACATGGGACAGCATAGCGGCATCGGCGTTCTGGACAAAGCAGTGAGCGTGCTGCACGCGGTCTCGACGCAGCCCTGCAGCCTCGCCGACCTCTGCGCGCACACCGGTCTGCCCCGCGCGACCGCTCACCGGCTGGCGGTGGGACTCGAGATCCACCGGATGCTCGCCCGTGACAGCGACGGCCTGTGGCGACCCGGACCCGCCTTGGCGGAACTTGCCGACACCGCGGGCGATCCCGTCGTCGAGGCCGCGTCGACGGTGCTGCCCAGATTGCGCGAGATCACGGGCGAGAGCGTGCAGGTGTACCGGATCGACGGCACCGTCCGGGTGTGTGTGGCGGCCATGGAACCGCCGACGGGTCTGCGCGACACAGTGCTGGTGGGTGCCCGACTTCCGCTCACCGCGGGCTCCGGCGCCAAAGTCCTTCTCGCATGGGCCGACCCCGCCCTGCAGCGTGCCGTCCTTCCCGACGCCGCGTTCGGAGAGCGAGTCCTCGCGGACGTCCGCCGACGGGGATGGGCTCAGAGTGCCGCGGAGCGGGAAGCGGGTGTCGCGAGTGTCGCCGCTCCCATCCGTGGGCGCGACGACCGAGTGGTGGCAGCGATCTCGGTGTCGGGGCCGATCGACCGGATGGGGCGACGGCCGGGGGTCCGATGGGCGGAAGATCTCCTCAAGGCCGCGGACGCCGTGCACAAGCGCCTGTAGAGGCCGGAGCGAACACCCCTGCCACGTACCGCACACCCCCTGCGGCGTGCGGCGGAGGGTGTGCGCCCACCAGACGGGGTGTGCACTCCGCACACGTGGAACCCCGGAAACGACTCGAGGACCACTGCGCATCGCAGTGGTCCTCGAATACTCTGTAGCCCCGACGGGATTCGAACCCGCGCTACCGCCTTGAGAGGGCGGCGTCCTAGGCCGCTAGACGACGGGGCCAGGAACTTGCCGTGTTATTCATTTCTGTGGAGCAACCGGGAGAGCGTAACCGGCCGAGAGCATCCGACAAAATCGGGTGTTTCTCTGCTGGGGTACCAGGACTCGAACCTAGAATGGCGGTACCAGAAACCGCTGTGTTGCCAATTACACCATACCCCAATGGCCTGTTCCGGCATGCTTCTCCGGACCGTTTCGGGCCGTGGAGAACACTACCAAACACCATGCCCGAATCACCAAATCGGCTGGTCAGCGGGCTGGATCCGCCACCGGCTCGCCTCCGGGCTCACCGAAGGTCACGTCGATCTCCTCGAAACCCTTGCTCTTCTGCGCCTCGGCGGCCGCCGTGTATGCGTCGCGGTCGCCGTCGGTCAGCTCGACGTTGTCGGTGAACGGCGTCAGTAGCGACCGAGGGTGCAACCGGTCCGCCCGCACCACGTTCACCTCGATGCACAGCACCAGGACGATGGACGCGACGTACAGGAACGCCAGGAGGCCGAGCACGATGGCGAAGACTCCGTTGGTCGTGTCCGCTCCCCCGACCACACTCTGGACGTAGTACCCGCCGAAGGTCTGGAGTGCCTGCCACAACAACGCAGCGATCAGGGCGCCGGGGAGGACCTGCTTCACCGTCACCGCCCGCGGTGTTCCCAGCCGGAAGGCGACGACGAACGTGGCGGTGTTGAGCACGATCGCCGCAATGGTCACGAACACCTGGGCAATGGTTCCGAAGAAGCCCGCGGCGTTGAATCCGTTGAGCACTGTCACACCGATGACGGCGGTTCCCACGGTGACCAGGAGTCCGAGGCCCCGCACCCGGGCCCTGATCGGGTCGGGGCGCTCGTTCTTGGGCACCGACCACGCCACGTTCATGGCGTTCTGAGCTGCGACGGCAACACCGAGGCCGCCGTACAGCGACCCCAGGATGCCGATGACGATGGCGCTGGAGCCACCGCTGAGTTTGTCCGGCTGACCGAGTTGCTCACCGATCAACGGGATCTGACTCATCGCCGAGTCGATGATCCGCTGCTGCAACTCGGGATTGCCGACGAGCACGATGCCGAGCACCGTGGAGAAGAGCAGGAGCAAGGGGAACAGCGAGATGAACCCGAAGTAGGCGATCAGGGCCGCGAGGTAGCCGCCCTGATCGTCGAAGAACTTGTAGAAGACGGCCAACGGGAAGCCGACAGCGGGATGACGCTGCTGGAACCGGTCGATCCTGTCGGTGATGCTCATTGCCGATCCCTTTCGAGCCGGTCGAACCAGCCGAGCCCCGCCGGGCGCGGTCAGACGATCGACGTACGTGCCGACCGCAGCCGGGCCAGCGATGTCTCGCGCCCCAGCAACACCATCGACTCGTACAGAGGCGGGCTGATGTGTGACCCGGTTACCGCGACGCGAACCGGCGCAAACGCTTTGCGTGGCTTGAGTTCCATGCCGTCGATCAGCGCAGTCTTGAGTGCACTCTCGAGCGCCTCGGCGGTCCACTCCGGAAGCGACTCCGCAGCCGCCACGGTAGCGTCGAGGACCGGCCCTGCATCGGCACCGAGATTCTTCGACGCGGACGCCGGGTCGATCGAGAACTGGTCCGCCGGGGCAAGCAGGAACTTGAGCAACCCCCACGCATCCGACAGGACGACGATGCGGGTCTGCACCAGTTCTGCCGCCTCGGCGAACACCTCGTCGGTCACCTCGATCGGATGACCGTGGGTCTCGAGGTAGCCGCGCAACCGTGCAGCGAAGTCGGACGGCTCGAGCATCCGGATGTGCTCGGCGTTGATCGCGTCGGCCTTCTTCTGGTCGAAGCGCGCCGGATTGGAGTTGACGGAGGAGATGTCGAACGCCTGCACCATCTCCTCCAGCGAGAAGACGTCGCGGTCGTCGGAGAAACCCCATCCGAGCAGTGCGAGGTAGTTGAGCAGGCCCTCGGGAACGAATCCGCGCTCACGGTGCAGGAAGAGGTCCGCTTCGGGATCGCGCTTCGACAGCTTCTTGTTGCCCTGCCCCATCACGAACGGCAGATGTCCGAACTCGGGAATCCGATCGGCCACCCCGATGCGCACGAGTGCCTCGTACAGAGCGATCTGGCGGGGAGTCGAGGACAGCAGGTCCTCGCCGCGAAGCACGTGGGTGATCTTCATCAACGCGTCGTCGACGGGATTGACCAAGGTGTACAACGGGACACCGTTTCCGCGTGTCAGCGCGAAATCGGGAACCGTGCCCGCCCGGAATGTGGTCTCACCGCGGACGAGGTCGTTCCACGAAAGGTCGTGATCCGGCATCCGCAGGCGGACGACGGGCTTGCGCCCCTCCTCGCGGAAGGCGGCCCGCTGCTCGTCGGTCAACGTGCGATCGTGGTTGTCGAAGCCCAGCTTCGGATCTCGCCCCGCCGCGAGGTGTCGAGCCTCGACCTCCTCGGGGGTGGAGAAACTCTCGTACGCCTCGCCGGCATCGAGAAGCGACTGCACGACGGCGAGATGCTGATCGCGTCGCAAGGACTGACGGTAGGGCTCGTAGGGCCCGCCCACCTCGGGGCCCTCGTCCCACTCCAGACCCAACCACCGCAGCGCGTCGAGAAGTGCACGGTAGGAGTCCTCGGAGTCACGGGCCGCGTCGGTGTCCTCGATGCGGAAGACGAATGCACCGCCGTGGTGACGGGCGAACGCCCAGTTGAAGAGTGCGGTACGCACGAGACCTACGTGCGGAGTTCCGGTGGGAGACGGGCAGAACCGGACGCGGACATCCGACGTGATCGTCACTTGTCCACCACCGGGTTGCTCAGCGTGCCGATGCCCTCGATCTCGACGGAGACGGTCTGGCCGGCGACGATCGGACCCACACCTTCCGGCGTACCCGTGAGGATGACGTCGCCCGGGAGCAGCGTCATGACCGCGGAGATCCACTCGATGATCTCGGGAACCGTGTGCAGGAGGTCGGATGTACGACCGCTCTGCTTGACCTCCCCGTCGACCGTCGTGCTGATCGCGAGATCGGATGCGTCGAGCGAGGTCTCGATCCAGGGACCGAGAGGGCAGAAGGTGTCGTGACCCTTCGCGCGTGTCCACTGACCGTCGTGACGCTGGTGATCGCGAGCGGTGACGTCGTTCGCGACGGTGTACCCCAGGATGACGTCCGCGGCGCGCGCAGCGGGGACGTCCTTGCAGGGTCGGCCGATGACGACGGCGAGCTCGCCCTCGTAATGCACCTCGTTCGACGAGGCCGGGCGCACGATGTTGGCGCCGGGCCCGACGATCGAGGTGTTGGGCTTGATGAAGATGACCGGATCCTGCGGTGCTTCCGATCCCATCTCGGCGGCATGTGCCGCGTAGTTCTTGCCGATGCAGATCACCTTGCTCGCCAGGATGGGAGCCAGCAGGCGGACATCTGCGAGGGGCCAGCTCCGTCCGGTGAAGGTGGGTGTGCCGAAGGGATGTTCGGCGATCTCCCTCGCGGTCCGGTCGTCGCCGTCGCCTTCTATGGCGACGAAGGCGACACCGTCGGGACTTGCTACTCGACCTAGACGCATGTGCGAAGTCTATCGACCCCGCACTCGCCTGTAGCATCGGCACGAGATGTTCACCATGCAGGACGACAATCTCACATTATGAGATCGGAGAAGCTATGACCGGGAGCCGGTCGATCGTGCAGCGCTACAGCGCGTCCGCGACAGGACGCTGGACCATGCTGATCATCGGCATGCTCACGACCGCCTCGACCGCGCTGCTCCTGAACGGTGCGGCCTTCCTCATTCCCGCGCTCCGCGATCAACGGGGCATGAGCCTCACCGAGGCCGGCATCGTCGTCGCCATGCCGACGGCCGGCATCGTGCTGACCCTGTTCGCGTGGGGCGCGGTCGTCGACAGGATCGGCGAGCGTCGATCGTTGATCACCGGGTCCGCCCTGACAGCAGTAGCCGCGTTCTGCGCGGCCGCCACCGAGTCCACCGTCGCGCTCGCCGTCTTCCTCCTGCTCGGCGGCATGGCGGCGGCCAGCGTCAACTCCGCCACCGGCCGGGTCGTCGTGGGATGGTTCCCGCCGCACCGCCGTGGCCTCGCCATGGGTATCCGACAGATGTCCCTGCCCCTCGGAGTTGCCTTGTCCGCGTTGCTGATTCCCGGAATAGCGCGTGACCACGGAGTCAGCAGCGCCATGCTGCTACCCGCCGTCGCCTCCACCGTCGGCGCCATCGCCTGTGTGATCGGAGTCTTCGACCCCCCGAGACCATCGCGTACCGCGTCCTCCAGTGCGGAGTTGCTGGCAAACCCCTATCGGGGACGCCGCGACCTGTGGCGTATCCACGCGGCGTCGGTGGCGCTGGTGGTGCCCCAGTACGTGGTGTGGACGTTCTCGTTGGTGTGGCTGGTGGATCAGCGCGAGTGGTCCCCCGCTGCCGCCGGCATCCTGATCACCGTCGCCCAGGTACTCGGGGCGTTCGGCCGGATCGGGGTGGGCGCCGTCTCGGATCGGGTCGGAAGTCGACTCGGACCCATGCGCTGGGTAGCCGCGGCAGTGGTCACCGTCATGATCGTGCTGGCAATCGCCGACGCCGCGGGCTGGTCGGTCTCGGTCGTCGTGCTGGTGGTGGCATCGGTCGCCACCGTCTCCCCCAACGGCCTGGCGTTCACCGCCGTCGCCGAACGCGCCGGACCGTTCTGGAGCGGTCGAGCGCTGGGCGCGCAGAACACCAGCCAGTTCATCGCAGCATCGGCAGTGCCACCGTTGTTCGGGGCGTTGATCACCCACACGTCGTACCCGGTGGCTTTTGCGGTGTCGGCGATCGTGGCGGCCGCCGCGGTGCCCACCATTCCTCGTGAGCACCGCAGCCGGCTACACCAGTGAGGCGATGCGGTCGCCGATGACCGACGTGCGTCCGGGATCGCCCGCGGTGCGAGTCGAGAGATCCTGTGCCACAGCGGCTTCGACGCGTGCCGCGGCATCGTCCTGACCCAGATGCGCGAGCAACAACGACACGGACAGGATTGCCGCCGTCGGATCGGCGATGCCCTTGCCCGCGATGTCCGGGGCACTGCCGTGGACCGGTTCGAACATGCTCGGGTTGGTGCGGGTGGCGTCGATGTTGGCGCTCGCCGCCAGCCCGATGCCACCGGCGACCGCAGCGGCGAGGTCGGTGATGATGTCGCCGAACAGGTTGTCGGTCACGATGACGTCGAAGCGTCCAGGATCGGTCACCAGGTGGATCGTCGCCGCGTCGATGTGCTGGTAGGCGACCTCGACCTCGGGAAATTCGCCGGCCACCTCGTCGACGGTCCGCTGCCAGAGCGAGCCTGCGAACCCGAGCACGTTGGTCTTGTGCAACAGGGTCAGGTGCTTCCGACGACCCATCGCGCGCGCGAACCCGTCGCGGACCACACGCTCCACACCGAAGCGCGTGTTGAGGCTGACCTCGGTGGCCACCTCGTGCGGCGTACCGACGCGGATGGCGCCACCGTTGCCGGTGTACGGACCCTCGGTGCCTTCACGCACCACCACGATGTCGACCGGCTTGTTGCCCGCGAGCGGACCGACGACACCCGGGTACAGCTTGGACGGCCGCAGGTTGATGTGGTGATCCAGTGCGAAGCGCGCCGTCAGCAGCAGTCCCCGCTCGAGAACGCCACTGGGTACCGACGGGTCGCCGATGGCGCCCAGCAGGATCGCGTCGTGTCCGCGCAACTCCTCGAGCACCGACGGGGGAAGGATCTCCCCCGTCGCGTGATACCGGCGAGCGCCCAGGTCGTACTCGGTGATCTCGGCACCCGGTACGACGATGTCGAGAACCTTGAGAGCCTCGGCCACCACCTCGGGTCCGATACCGTCTCCGGCCACCACTCCCAGCTTCATCGAAGTCCCCTCGTTCGGCGTCGACATCAGGACAGGTCGACGAGCTCGATGGTCGTCGCGCCGACAGACGCGGCGATCGAGTCCCGGACGTCCTGCGAGACGTCGCGATCGACGCGCAGCAGGATGGTCGCGCTGCCGCCCTCGGCATCCTGGCTCAGCGCAGCGGCAGCGATGTCGATGCCCGCGTCACCGAGTGCGGTGCCGATACGTCCGAGCGAGCCCGGACGATCGCCGTACGTGACGATGAGATTCTTGCCCTCGGCGCGCAGATCGAAGTTGCGGCCGTTGATGTTGACGATCTTCTCCACGTGCTGCGGGCCCGTGAGGGTGCCCGCGACATTGATGACGCTCCCGTCGCCGTAGACGGCACGCACGTCGACGACGCTGCGGTGGTTCGGGCTCTCGCTGGCCGTGCTGACCTCGGCCGTGACGCCACGTTCCTGCGCCAACGACGGAGCGTTGACGAAGGTGACGGCGTCCTCGATGACGGCGGAGAACAATCCGCGCAGAGCCGACAGCTTCAGGATGTCGACGTCCTCGGACGCCAGTTCGCCCCGCACGTCCACCGACAGCGACGTCGGCAACTCGTCGGACAACGCGCCGACGAGGACGCCCTGCTTGCGCACGATGTCGAGCCAGGGAGCGACTTCCTCGCCGACGGATCCACCGGACACGTTGACGGCATCCGGGACGAATTCGCCTGCGAGAGCGAGCAGTACGGACTTCGCGACATCGGTTCCGGCGCGGTCCTGGGCCTCCGTGGTGGATGCACCGAGGTGGGGCGTGACGACGACCTGGGGAAGCTCGAACAGCGGGCTGTCCGTGCACGGCTCCGTGGCGTACACGTCGAGGCCGGCGGCGAACACGTGACCACTGACGATGGCGTCGGCGAGCGCCTGCTCGTCGACCAGGCCGCCGCGAGCGGCGTTGACGACGATGACGCCCTTCTTGGTCTTGGCCAGTGCTTCCTTGCCGATCAGACCCTTCGTCTCGGGGGTCTTCGGAAGGTGCACCGAGAACATGTCGGCGCGCTCGAGCAGCTCGTCCAGGGTGACCAGCTCGATGCCGAGCTGAGCCGCGCGAGCCGGGGAGACGTAAGGGTCGTACGCGATGATGTGGGTCTCGAACGCGGCGAGACGCTGTGCGAAGAGCTGACCGATACGGCCGAGTCCGACCACACCGACGGTCTTGCCGAAGATCTCGACACCGTTGAACTTGCTGCGCTTCCACTCGTGCTGACGCAGCGTGGCGTCGGCGGCGGGGATCTGGCGAGCAGCCGAGAGCAGCAGCGTCACCGCGTGCTCTGCGGCGGTGTGGATGTTGGACGTGGGGGCGTTGACGACGAGCACGCCGCGCTCGGTCGCTGCGGGGACGTCGACGTTGTCCAGGCCGACGCCGGCGCGGGCGACGATCTTGAGCTTGGTTCCGGCAGCGAGCACCTCGGCGTCGACCGTGGTCGCGGAGCGGACCAGGATGGCGTCGGCATCGGGGACCGCGGCGAGGAGAGCCGGACGATCCGGACCGTCCACCCACCGGACCTCGACTCCGTCGCCGAGTGCCTCGACGGTGGACTGCGCAAGTTTGTCGGCGATGAGGACGATGGGGCGGCCTGGCTGGCTCACGTGAAGAACTCCCTGATCAGGTGACGGAGAAGAGGTGTGGTTCCGGATTCGTGCGGGCGTCAGCCTAGTGGCCGAGCCGCGACCCGACGCAGGGCACCCGAGGTCGACGAACTCGACCGCGGGTGCCCCGTGTCAGAAATGCGAGAGTCAGGCCGTCTCGGTGATGGGACGGTCGACCCAGCTCATCAGGTCGCGCAGCTTCTTGCCGGTGACCTCGATGGGGTGCTCGGCGTTCTCCTTGCGGAGGCCTTCGAGCTCGGTGTTGCCGTTCTCGACGTTGGCGACGAGGCGGCGGGTGAACTCACCGGACTGGATGTCGGCGAGGATGGCCTTCATCCGCTCCTTGGTGCCGGCGTCGATGACGCGCGGTCCGGAGAGGTAGCCACCGAATTCCGCGGTGTCGGACACCGAGTAGTTCATGCGAGCGATGCCGCCCTCGTACATCAGGTCGACGATCAGCTTGAGCTCGTGCAGAACCTCGAAGTACGCCATCTCGGGCGCGTAGCCGGCCTCGACCATGACCTCGAAACCGGTCTTGACCAGTTCCTCGGTGCCGCCGCACAGCACGGCCTGCTCGCCGAAGAGGTCGGTCTCGGTCTCTTCCTTGAAGGTGGTCTTGATGACGCCGGCGCGGGTGCCGCCGATGCCGCGGGCGTAGGACAGCGCGAGCGCCTGCCCTTCACCCTTGGGGTCCTGATCGATGGCGATGAGCGCGGGAACGCCCTTGCCGTCGACGAACTGACGGCGCACGAGGTGGCCGGGCCCCTTGGGGGCGACCATGCCGACGGTGATGTTGGCCGGGGCCTCGATCAGCTTGAAGTGGATGTTGAGGCCGTGACCGAAGAACAGCGCGTCGCCGTCCTTGAGGTTCGGCTCGATGTCGTCCTTGAAGATCTGCGCCTGGGCGGTGTCCGGAGCGAGCAGCATGATGACGTCGGCCCACTCGGAGACCTCCGCCGGCGTACCCACACCGAGACCCTGCTCGGCAGCCTTGTCACGCGACTTGGAGCCTTCCTTGAGGCCGATGCGGACATCGACACCCGAGTCGCGCAGGCTCAGCGAGTGCGCGTGGCCCTGGCTTCCGTACCCGATCACAGCGACCTTGCGGCCCTGGATGATCGAGAGATCGGCATCGTCGTCGTAGAACATCTCGACTGCCACTGTGGTTTCCTCCTACATCTGTCCCGGTCGAATGTGACCGGGTACTCGAAACTACTGGGTTGGGTGTCTAGCGGGACGCGGTGATGGACTTGGGTCCGCGTCCGACGGCGACGACTCCGGACTGCACGATCTCTCGCACTCCGTACGGGTCGAGCATCCGCAGCAATGCCTCGAGCTTGGACCGGGTGCCCGTCGCCTCGACCGTGACCGCCTCCGGCGAGACGTCGATGACCTTGGCGCGGAACAGGTTCACCGTCTCGATGACCTCGCTGCGCACACTGGCGTCGGCACGCACCTTGATCAGCACCAGCTCGCGAGCGACCGACGAGTCGGCCTCCTGCTCGACGATCTTGATGACGTTGACCAGCTTGTTGAGCTGCTTGGTCACCTGCTCGAGGGGGAATTCGTCGACGGTGACCACGATGGTCATGCGGGAGATCTCGGGAATCTCGGTGCCGCCCACCGCCAACGAGGCGATGTTGAATCCGCGGCGCGAGAACAACGACGCGACGCGCGCGAGAACGCCCGGCTTGTCCTCCACGAGGACACTCAGGGTGTGACTGGTGCTCACAGGTCGATACCTTTCGCGTTCGCGCCCTGAGCCGCTTCGGTGACGTCGCCGACCGAACCGGGCTCCTGCGCGGCTTCCTCGTCGTTGTCGAACAGCGGGCGGATGCCGCGCGCGGCCATGATCTCGGAGTTGCCGGTGCCCGCGGCGACCATGGGCCACACCTGGGCATCCTTGCCGACGATGAAGTCGATGACCACCGGACGGTCGTTGATGGCACGAGCCTGGGCGATGACGGCGTCCACGTCTTCCTCACGCTCGCAGCGCAGTCCGACACAGCCCAGCGCCTCCGCCAGCTTGAGGAAGTCCGGGATGCGCACCGTTCCGTGCGTGCCCAGCTCGGTGTTGGAGTACCGCTCCTCGTAGAACAGCGTCTGCCACTGGCGGACCATGCCCAGGTTGCCGTTGTTGATGACGGCAACCTTGATCGGGATGCCCTCGACCGCGCAGGTCGCGAGTTCCTGGTTGGTCATCTGGAAGCAGCCGTCGCCGTCGATGGCCCACACCTCGGTGTCGGGCAGACCCATCTTGGCGCCCATGGCGGCGGGCACGGCGTAACCCATCGTGCCCAGTCCACCCGAGTTGAGCCACGTGCGCGGCTTCTCGTAGCTGATGAACTGTGCAGCCCACATCTGGTGCTGGCCGACGCCGGCGCAGTAGATCGCATCCGGTCCGGCGAACTTGCCGATGGACTGGATCACGAACTCCGGCGACATCGCACCGTCGGAAGGCCGGTCGTAACTCAACGGGTACGTACGACGCACGTTGTCGAGGTAGGTCCACCAGTCGGCGAGGTCCAGCGTGGTGCCGGTGGCCTGGTCCGCACGGATGGCCTCGATGAGCTCGACGATGACCTCGCGGCAGTCGCCCACGATCGGCACGTCGGCGAACCGGTTCTTGCCGATCTCGGCGGGATCGATGTCGGCGTGGACGACCTTCGCCTCGGGGGCGAAGGAATCGAGCTGTCCGGTCACGCGGTCGTCGAAGCGAGCACCGAGCGTGATCAGCAGATCACTCTTCTGCAGTGCGGCTACCGCGGCCACGGTGCCGTGCATGCCGGGCATACCGAGGTTCAGGTCGTGGCTGTCCGGGAAGACGCCGCGTGCCATCAGCGTCGTCACGACGGGGATGCCCGTGAGTTCCGCGAGCTCGAGCAGCTCCGGCGACGAGTTCGACTTGATGATGCCGCCGCCGCAGTACAGCACCGGCTTCTTCGCAGCCGCGATGAGTCGAGCTGCCTCGCGCACCTGCTTTCCGTGCGGCTTGGTCACTGGGCGGTAACCGGGCAGCTTCATCTCCGGCGGCCACGAGAACGTGGTCTGCGCCTGCAGCACGTCCTTGGGGATGTCGACAAGGACAGCACCCGGTCGACCGGACGACGCGAGGTAGAAGGCCTCGGCGATCATGCGAGGGATGTCGATCGGATCGGTGATCAGGAAGTTGTGCTTCGTGACCGGCATCGTGATGCCGGAGATGTCGGCTTCCTGGAATGCGTCGGTGCCGATCAGCGCGCGGCCGACCTGACCCGTGATCGCGACGATCGGGACCGAGTCCATCTGCGCGTCGGCAAGCGGGGTGACCAGGTTGGTGGCACCCGGACCGGACGTGGCGATGCAGACGCCGACCCGACCTGTGGCCTGGGCGTATCCGGTCGCAGCGTGTCCTGCACCCTGCTCGTGGCGCACCAGGACGTGCCGCACCTTCGTGGAATCGAGGAGCGGATCGTAGACGGGAAGAACGGCACCACCCGGAATGCCGAAGACGACATCTACATCGAGTTCTTCGAGCGCACGGACGACGGACTTGGCGCCCGTCACGCGCTCGGGGGGCAGGGGACGACGCGTCGGCGTCGCGGACGGCGTGGGGCGATCGGCGGCAGGCGTGACCTTGCGTGCTGCCGGGCCGGGCCGGGCGGTGGGTGCGCTCACTGGTGCTTCCTTAGATCTTCATCCGGGCAAGAAAAAACCCTCGCCAGCAGATGCTGTACGAGGGTGGCGCGTCATGGCTGAGCGTGAAGTGTTTCGGCTCAGGCGACGACGCGCCTGCCGATTACGAGGAACTCTTCATGCTTCACACACGTGACGTTAGGCGCGTGATGCTGTGCCAGTCAAACTTACCGAACCCGTGATCCCATTATGTGGGATGGCGTATGTGCAGTGCGAAGATGTAGGGGTGACGTCTTCGCAGCAGTCCGAACCACCGGTGACAGTCTCCCATACCGACGACCCCGCTCCCGACGCGTCCCCCGTCGCTCCCACGGTGTTCCGCGTCCCCGCGCTGGCACTGTCCGGAGTCGCCCTGTTCCTCTTCGGGGTGACGTTCCCCGTGGTCGGAGCGCCCGCGCTTTTCGGGTGGATGCTCGCGCTCCCCCTGCTCCTCGCGTACTGGATCCTGCGGGTCCGCACCACGGTCACGCCCGAGCACTTCGTCTCGCGGCGCGCCTTCGGGTCGACGACCGTCGAATGGTCGTCGGTCACGGGACTGCTGTTCCCCCGCCTCGGATGGGGCAAGGCGACGTTGGCGGACGGCTCCGCCGTGCGGATGCCCGGTGTGACGGTGGACAAGCTTCCGCAGCTGTCCGTCGCCAGCGGCGGCGCGGTCCCCGATCCCTCACCCGTCGAGACTCCTGCCGAGGACACCGACTCCGAGACCGGTGCCTGAGCGTCCACAACTCGGGTGAACAGACGGGATCCCGTCGATCCGGCCGAGTTGTGGACGACTGGTCACGGCTCAGGCGAAGGGGTCGGCGCCGTTCAGGAAGATCCACAGCGCAGCGGCGCCGCCGACTCCGATGGCCAGAGCCAGGAACGATCCGATGAACGGGCGACGGGCCCAACCACGACCACCGTCGACGGCGATGCGTCCCGGTCCCGTGAGGATGATGGCCGCCGCGGCGAGCACCAGCAGAGTCTCGTACTCGACGCCGGAGGGTGCGAAGAACTGCAGGCCGGGTTCCGCGACCTGACGGACCAGCCACGCGTTGATCATGACCGCGACCACGGCAGCGCCGGCCAGAGGTGTCGCGAGGCCGAGGATCAGCAGCGCTCCGCCGGCGACCTCACCGACCGCGCCCAGGATCGACAGCAACCGTGCCTGGTCGTATCCGGCACCGGCGACGATCTCCTGGAAGCCCGAGAGACCCGGTCCGTCGAACCACCCGGTCAGCTTCTGCAAGCCGTGCACCAGGACGATCGCACCGACGCTCACGCGCAGGATCAACAGGCCCAGGTCGAGGGTGCCGCGCTTCTCGGGGACGATGCGGGCCTCGGGCTCGACATCCACCGGGGCGGCCGATGCTCCCGCGACCGGGATCGCGCGGGTGGCGCTGTCGTCGTACGCGGGCTCACGGGTGGAGCCCGGTGCGGTGTAGGCGGGCGCCGTCTCGTAGGACGGCAGCTTTTCGGTGGGGTGCGCGGTGCGCGACGACCCGGCGTCGAGATCGTCGTCGGTGCGCGGGACGGACTGCCCGCCGGCGCCCTGTCCCAATCGCTCCGTCGGCTGGTCGTAGGGACTCGCGGCCGGCTCGTATCCGGACGTCGATCGGCCTGTGTCTTCGGGCTTGTCACTCACGGGCGTCAGCCTAGTTGCGGCAGCCCGCTTCTCGGCGCAGGCGCGACCCGTACCGTGGGATCTCATGACGGTGCGTGACATGTTCGGAGCATCAGGGCGCACGACGGCGATCGGGGCCGCGGTCCTCGCGGTGATCACCGTGTCCGCGGGCTGCGCACGATTCGACGACTCGGCGTCCACCCCGTTCTCACCGGAGCCGACGTTCGGGGCTGCCGACATCGAACCGGTCGAGCCGGGCGCTCCGGGATCCAGCACTCCTCCCCCGCCGTCGCCGGCCACCGGGCCGTGCATCGACCCGGATCCGAACGTCGTCGCGACGTGCCTCGACACGTTGTCCGGCCTGGTCGTGCTCCCCGGAGGCGCCGCTGCCCTCGTCGGTGAACGCCGCACCGGCACGATCTTCCAGGTGGCACCGGGACAGACCCCGCGACCCGTCGCCTCCGTCCCCGTCGACGGATCCGGCGGTGGCGGCCTTCTCGACGTCGCGCTGTCCCCGACGTACGACGAGGACCGACTTCTCTACGCCTACATCACCACCGCGTCGGACAATCGCGTCGTGCGAATCGCCGCGGGCGACGTGCCGAAGCCTGTCCTGACGGGCATCCCTCGCGGCAGCACCGAGAACTCGGGGGCGCTCGACTTCACCTCGCCGACGGAACTGCGCGTCATCACCGGAGACGCGGGCAGCCCGGCGTCGTCGTCCGACCCCTCGTCACTGGCCGGCAAGGTTCTGGCCATCGACAACCCTCGCGTCGACCCGCCGTCGCCGGTCGCACCGCGCATCGTCATGAGCGGCATCGGGCGCGCGGGAGATGTGTGCGTGGACGGCACCGGCAGCACTTGGGTCACCGACGCCACCGCCTCGGAGGACCGTCTGTCGCGTATCACCCCGGAGGGTGCCGTGGTGAGCCCGGTATGGACGTGGCCCGACAAGCCCGGCGTCGGCGGATGCGCCGCCGGGCCCGGATCGGTCTCGGTGTCCATGTCCGGTGCACGCGCCGTGAGCCTCGTTCCGGTGGATCCCGAGACGGGCGCCGTCACCACCCCGCCGACCCTGATCGCCCAGGACCGGTACGGCCGCCTGCGCGGCGCGTCGCTCGGCGCCGAAGGGCAGGTGTGGGTCAGCACCGTGAACAAGGACGGCGGTCAGCCCGTTCCGACCGACGACCGAGTGGTCATCGTTCCGGTGCCCTCCGGCGGCGGCGGTAGCGACTGACCGGCCGGCGGGCTAGCTGCAGGCGGCGATGACCAGTTCCTTGACTCGGGCCGGGTCTGCCTGACCCTTGGTGGCTTTCATGACCGCACCGACGATGGCTCCGGCGGCCTGGACCTTGCCGCCGCGGATCTTCTCCGCCACCGACGGGTTGGCGGCGAGTGCCTCGGTCACGGCTGCTTCCAGAGCCGAATCGTCCTGCACGACAGCGAGTCCGCGTGCTTCGACGACCGCGTCGGGGTCACCTTCACCGGCGAGTACACCGTCGACGACCTTGCGAGCGTTGGCGTTGGTCAGCGTGCGATCGGCGACGAGCGCCGCCACTCGCGCGACCTGGACCGGGGTGATGGGCAGGTCCGCGAGGGTGACCTCGCGTGCGTTGGCCTGCTGGGAGAGGTAGGCGACCCACCAGCTGCGGGCGGCGTCCGGGGTCGCGCCGGCGTCGACGGTGGCCGTGATGAGACCGAGCGCATCGGCGTTGACGACGTCGCGCATCACCAGATCCGACCAGCCCCAATCCTTCTGGATCCGGGCGCGCGTGATCCAGGGTGCCTCGGGGATGGTAGCGCGCAGTTCCTCGACCCACGCGGCATCGGGTGCGACGGGCTCGAGGTCCGGCTCCGGGAAGTACCGGTAGTCCTCGGCGGTCTCCTTCTTGCGGCCCGGAGACGTGCTGCCGTCCGCCTCCTGGAAGTGGCGCGTCTCCTGGGTGATCTCCCCGCCGTCGGCGAGAACCGCTGCCTGACGGCGCATCTCGTAGCGCACCGCGACCTCGACGCTCTTGAGGGAGTTGACGTTCTTGGTCTCGGTGCGCGTCCCGAATTCCGGCGCACCCTTCTCCATCAACGACACGTTCGCGTCGCACCGCAGCGATCCCTGGTCCATCCGGACGTCGGACACACCGAGTTCGCGGATCAACTCGCGCAGGGCGGTGACATAGGCGCGAGCGACCTCGGGGGCACGCTCTCCCGCGCCCTCGATCGTCTTGGTGACGATCTCGACGAGGGGCACTCCGGCTCGGTTGTAGTCGAGCAGCGAGTGGCTGGCCCCGTCGATCCGACCGGTGGCACCGCCGACGTGCAGCGACTTACCGGTGTCTTCCTCCATGTGCGCACGTTCGATGTCGACGCGCCAGGTCGATCCGTCGTCGAGCACGACGTCGAGGTACCCCTCGGTGGCGATGGGCTCGTCGTACTGCGAGATCTGATAGTTCTTGGGCTGATCCGGGTAGAAGTAGTTCTTGCGCGCGAACCTCCCCCACGGGGTGATCGAGCAGTTCAACGCCAGTCCGATGCGTATCGCCGACTCGACGGCCGCGGCGTTGACCACGGGCAGCGCACCCGGGAGTCCGAGGCACACCGGGCACACCTGCGTGTTGGGCTCGGCACCGAACTCGGTGGGGCACCCGCAGAACATCTTCGTCGCGGTGCCCAGCTCGACATGGACCTCCATGCCCAGAACGGGGTCGAACCGGGCGATCACCTCGTCGTAGTCCATCAGGCTCGTCGCGGAAGAGGTGGCTGCAGTCATGCGCCCAGTTTACGGCCGAAGTCAGCCGAAGAATGCGGCGGCGTCGCGGTACCGGCTCTCGGGTACACGCTTGAGCCGAGCCACGGCGTCCTCGAGCTCGACCAGACCGATCTCCGCGCCCTGGAGCGAGACCATCTTGCCTTTCTCCCCCGCGTGGACGGCGTCGGCAGCGTTGACGCCGAAGCGTGTCGCCAGGACCCTGTCGTACGGCGTCGGCTTGCCGCCGCGCTGCACATGGCCGAGGACCGTCGTGCGCACTTCCTTGTTGATGCGCCGTTCGATCTCGACACCCAGTTGCTGTGCGACGCCGGTGAATCGGATGTGACCGAACTCGTCGATGCCGCCGTCACGGATCTCCATCGACCCTTCCTTCGGCGTGGCACCCTCGGCGACGACGCAGATGAAGTGCGAGTCGCCGCGCTGGAAACGCTTCTTCACCAGATCGCAGACTTCCTGCACGTCGAAGGGCTGCTCCGGAATCAGCGTCATGTGCGCGCCCGACGCCAGACCCGAATGCAGCGCGATCCACCCCGCGTGGCGTCCCATGACCTCGACGAGCATGACGCGCTGGTGCGACTCCGCCGTGCTGTGGAGTCGGTCGATGGCGTCCGTCGCGATGGTCAGGGCGGTGTCGAACCCGAACGTGACGTCGGTGCGGTCGATGTCGTTGTCGATGGTCTTCGGAACGCCGATGACCGGCACGCCTTCCTGCGACAACCAGTGCGCCGCGGTCAGAGTGCCCTCGCCGCCGATGGGGATCAGCGCGTCGATTCCGTTGTCGTCCAACGTCTGCTTGATCTGGTCCAGTCCGGCGCGCAACTTGTCGGGATTGGTGCGGGCGGTTCCCAGGATCGTGCCGCCCTTGGTGAGGAGGCGATCGTTGCGGTCGTCGTTGCGGAGCTGGATGCGACGGTCCTCGAGCAGCCCTCGCCACCCGTCGAGGAAGCCGACCACGGAAGATCCGTATCGGGCGTCGGCCGTGCGTACGACGGCCCTGATGACCGCGTTGAGTCCCGGGCAGTCGCCGCCGCCGGTCAGTACTCCGATACGCATGGTCCGAAACCTCTCACTGTGCCGGTTCATCGCGAGCGGTGCCCGCTATGTGCTGGGCACCATCTTGCTACGCCCGGGCCGGATCGGTGCGGTCGGACTCACATATTCCGAGTGCGATCACCCGGGCGTGACGACGCCGCTCTCGTACGCCACGACGACGGCCTGCGCTCGATCCCGCAGACCGAGTTTGCCCAGAACCTTGCTGACGTGGGTCTTGACGGTCTGTTCGGCGAGGACGAGTCGCGCGGCGATCTCGGCGTCGGACGCAGCGATTGCCCTGTGCCACCGTGGTTTCCGGTGTTGTCATTCGCATCCGCGACTGTGGACCTGATCCTGGCGACCGACGCCCCTGCCGGGCACGGACACCGGTACGGGCCCGAGCAGGGAGCGGCGATCGTCGATCAGACGGCGGACGGGTGCGGGAACTCCCCGCGGGCCGCCTCGTAGGCGGCACCGACGCGGTAGAGCCTGTCGTCCGCCATGGCCGGAGCCATGATCTGCAATCCGACGGGCAGACCGTCCGCAAGACCCGACGGCACCGACATCGCGGGATGCCCCGCGAGGTTGATGGGGAGGGTGCACAGGTCGTACAGGTACATCGCGATGGGATCGTCGACCTTCTCGCCCAGCGCGAACGCCGTCGACGGGGTGGTCGGCGAGACCAGCACATCCACCTTCTCGTAGGCCCGGTCGAAATCCCGAGCGATGAGTGTGCGGATCTTGAGCGCCTGGCCGTAGTACGCGTCGTAGTAACCGGCCGACAGCGCATAGGTGCCGATCATGATGCGGCGCTTGACTTCCGCACCGAATCCGGCGGCACGGGACATCGCCATCACCTGGTCCGCGCTGTGCGTGCCGTCGTCGCCGACACGCAATCCGTACCGCATCGCGTCGAAACGCGCGAGGTTGGACGACACCTCAGACGGGAGGATCAGGTAGTAGGCCGCGAGCGCGTGCTCGAAGCTGGGGCACGAGACCTCGACGACCTCGGCTCCCAAGGACGTCAACACCTCGACAGCCGCGTCGAACGACGAGATGACCCCGGGCTGATAGGCATCGGAGTGCAATTCCTTGACGACGCCGACGCGGACACCCGTCAGATCGCCGCCCGCTCCGCGCAGAGCGGCCTCGACGACATCCGGCACCGCAGCGTCGACCGACGTCGAATCACGGGGGTCGTGGCCGGCGATGACCTGATGCAGGAGCGCCGTGTCGAGAACGGTGCGGCCGCACGGGCCGCCCTGGTCCAGCGACGAGGCGCACGCGATCAGACCGAAGCGTGAGACACCGCCGTACGTGGGCTTGCACCCGACGGTGCCGGTCACGGCGGCAGGCTGACGGATCGAGCCGCCGGTGTCAGTGCCGATGGCCAACGGTGCCTGGAACGACGCGAGGGCGGCAGCGGAACCGCCGCCCGATCCGCCGGGAACGCGGGTGGTGTCCCACGGGTTCAGCGTGGGGCCGTACGCACTGTTCTCGGTGGACGAACCCATGGCGAACTCGTCCATGTTCGTCTTGCCCAGCAACGGAATTCCCGCTGCGCGCAGACGTGCGGTCACCGTGGCGTCGTACGGCGAGACCCAGCCTTCGAGCATCTTCGAGCCCGCGGTGGTCGGCATGTCGGTCGTGGTGAAGACATCCTTGAGCGCCAACGGCACACCGGCGAGAGGAGACGCGGGAGCGTCTCCGGCGTCGAGGCTGACATCCACGGCCTCGGCCGCGGCGAGCGCCTCGTCGCCGGCGACGTGCAGGAACGCGTGCAGCGTGCCGTCGACCTCGGCGATGCGATCGAGGTGCGCACGAGTGACCTCGACGGCGGACACCTCACGGGTGCGGATCTTGGCAGCGAGGTCTGCGGCCGTGCTGCGGACGAGGTCGGTCATCCTTCTTCTCCCAGGATGCGCGGTACGGCGAAACGGCTCTGTTCGGAGGCGGGTGCCTCGGCGAGCGCGCTCTCCGGCTGCAGGCCAGGGACGATGACGTCAGGCCTGGTGACGTTGGTCACAGCCAACGGGCTGGCCGTCGCATCGACGTCCGTGACGTCGACCTCGGAGACCGCCTTCACGTGGTCGAGAATGGCGTCGAGCTGGCCGGCGAAGGCATCGAGCTCGTCGTCACCGAGTGCGAGGCGGGACAGTCGGGCGAGGTGAGCGACCTCGTCGCGGGATATGGCAGACACGTCCGTCAGGCCCCCTTAGTTTCGTAACGCATGGCACGAAGCCTAGTTCGTGGCGCGATACCGGCAGCGACGGCCTCGTCGGCGCTGCCCGTGTGAGTCGATAGTGGTGGCGACCAGTGCAAGGATGACCGCGTGTCCTATCTGTTGAGAGTCCAACTGCCCGATCGACCGGGCAGTCTCGGCGCGTTGGCCGTCGCGCTGGGATCGGTCGGGGCCGACATTCTCTCGCTCGACGTCATCGAACGTGGCGCCGGATTCGCCGTCGACGACCTGGTCGTCGATGTCGCGCAGGGCGCTCTTCCGGACACTCTCATCACCGCGGCCGAAAAGCTCGCCGACGTGCGTGTCGACTCCATCCGGCCGTACTCCGGCATCCTCGACACTCACCGAGAACTCGAACTGATCGATCGAGTCGCCACGGCGCACGACGACAGGTTCCAGGTCCTGGTCGACGGTGCACCGCGTGTTCTCCGTGTCGGCTGGAGCACGGTGGTGGGCATGACGGATCAGGGTCCGGCGATCATCGTCGGCAGTTCCGGGGCGCCGGAGTCGCGCCCCGCCGACATGCCGTGGATGCCGCTGACCAAGCCGGCAGTACTCGACGCCGAGGGCGACTGGGTGCCGAAGTCCTGGAAGGACATGGACACCACCCTCGCCGCCGCACCACTGGGCAGCTCGGGGGCCGTTCTGGTGCTCGGACGCCCCGGCGGTCCCGACTTCCGTCCGTCGGAGATCGCTCGACTGGGCTACCTAGCCGGAATCGTCGCTACCGTCCTCGCCTGACGCACCGTCGGCGGACTCGACCGTGGCTCGCGCCGCATCCGGGCCGTCGGCCAGCAGCACCCTGAATCCGTCCTCGTCGAGAACGGGGACCCCCAGCTCGAGTGCCTTGTCGTGCTTCGAACCGGGTGCCTCGCCGACGACGACGAACGCCGTCTTCTTCGACACCGACGACGCAGCTTTGCCCCCTCGGGCAAGGATGGCCTCCTTCGCGTCGTCGCGCGTGAAGGTGGCCAACGACCCGGTCACGACGATGGACATACCGTCCAACGTCCGCTCGATGCTCTCGTCGCGCTCGTCCTCCATGCGTACGCCCGCGGCCGACCACTTCTCCACGATCGCGCGGTGCCAGTCGACGTCGAACCACTCGACGACGGCGCGAGCGATGGTGGGACCCACTCCGTCCGCCGCAGCCAGTTCCTCTTCCGAGGCGGCCCTGATCGCGTCGAGGCTGCCGAACCGCGCCGCCAGCGCGCGGGCGGCCGTCGGACCGACATGGCGGATCGACAGGCCCACCAGGACGCGCCACAGCGGCTGGTCCTTGGCGCGTCCGAGGTTGTCCAACAGCCGACGGCCGTTCGCGGACAGCGCGCCCGCCTTGGTGCGGAAGAGTTCGGTGCGGGTGAGCTGCTCCTGTGTGAGATCGAACAGGTCGCCCTCGTCCTCGATCACCGACGCCGACAGCAGCGCCGTGGCTGCCTCGTACCCCAGCACCTCGATGTCGAACGCGCCGCGACCGGCGACGTGGAACACACGCTCCCGCAACTGCGCGGGGCACGACCGCGAGTTGGGGCAGCGGATGTCCGCATCACCCTCCTTGGCCGGAGCCAACTCGGTGCCGCACTCGGGGCAGTGTGTCGGCATGACGAACGCGCGCTCGTCACCGGTCCGCGCGTCCACCACGGGACCGAGCACTTCCGGAATCACTTCTCCGGCTTTACGAATGACGACGGTGTCCCCGATCAGAACACCCTTCCGGACGACCTCGGACGCGTTGTGCAGAGTTGCCAGCGACACGGTCGACCCGGCGACGAGGACGGGCTCCATGAAGGCGAACGGAGTCACGCGACCGGTTCGGCCGACGTTGACCCGGATGTCGAGAAGTGTCGTCGTCGCTTCCTCGGGCGGGTACTTGAACGCGATGGCCCACCGGGGAGCGCGGGACGTCGCGCCCAACCGGCGATGGAGCGACATCTCGTCGACCTTGACCACGAGACCGTCTATTTCGTGCTCCACCGCGTGCCGGTGCTCACCCCAGTACTCCATCCGCTCGACGACGGCGTCGACGCCCTGCACCAGCACGGTGTGGGTGGACACCGGCAGACCCCATGCGGCGAGCGCGTCGTACGCCACCGACTGGGCCGTTGGATCGAAGCCTTCCATCCGGCCGAAGCCGTGGCAGATCATGCCCAGGCGCCGGCGCGAGGTCACGGCGGGATTCTTCTGCCGCAGCGACCCGGCAGCGGAGTTGCGGGGATTGGCGAACGGCGGTTTGCCCTGTTCCACCAAGGACGCGTTGAGCGCCTGGAAGTCCTCGAGGCGGAAGAACACCTCGCCCCTCACCTCCAGCAGTGTGGGGACCGGGAACTCCTCGGTCGCGGTGAGGCGCTCAGGTATGTCGTCGATGGTGCGGGCGTTCAGCGTGACGTCCTCACCGGTACGACCGTCACCGCGGGTAGCGGCGCGGACGAGGCGTCCGTTCTCGTAGATCAGATTCAGAGCGACGCCGTCGATCTTGACCTCGCAGAGGTAGTGCAGGTTCTCGCCCGCCTCCACCTCTACGCGGCGGACCCAGGCACGTAGCTCGTCCGCGTCGAACACGTTGTCCAGAGACAACATTCGTTCGAGATGGTCGACCGCGGTGAAGTCGGTCTCGAAGCCACCGCCGACCAGTTGCGTCGGCGAATCCGGCGTCCGCAGGTCGGGGCGTTCCTCTTCCATGGCCTGCAGACGCTTCAACAGTTCGTCGAACTGACCGTCGGAGATGACCGGCGCATCGCGGACGTAGTACCGGAACTGGTGCCCGCGTACCTCCTCGGCGAGCTCGTCCCACTGCTGCTTCTGCTCCGCCGTCGCGGGGGTGAGCTCCTGAGGTGTCTCGACGTCGTCCACGTCCGCAGACTATCCGAGGGTGCCGACACCGAAACGTGCCCGCAGGACACGCAACGCCGACGTCTACAGCGAGTCCGGGTCCTCCGAGAAGGCGGCTCGGACGTCCCGGAGAACGGTCAGAGCATGGCGGGCCCACGGCATCGACGCGCCGGCCAGACCGCACGCGGGGGCGAGAGACACCCGCTCCGCGAGGTAGCGGCGCGGGAAGCCGAGCCGGTCGATCAATTCCACTGCCGGCGCGGCACTCTCGCGCCACCCGGGGAATGTCACCGGGTCCGTCCCCGGCACGACACCGAGAACAGGGACGCCACCGCTCTCGATGAAATCCCCGACGGCGTCGTATCGTGACGACTCGAGGAGCGACAGGTCGAAGGCGACGCCGTGCACACCGCTACGGGTGAACACCTCGAAGGGGACGTCGGCGGAGCAGGTGTGCACGATCACGGGGCGGCCCACCCTGGTGACCACCGCGCCGAGAAGGGTGGCGACGTCGGGAGCCGATACCGGGGCGATCTGCTCGATGCTGGTGACCCCCTGCAACCGACCGCCGAGTACGGCGGCGATGCGGGGCTCGTCGAGCTGCACGACGACGGAGACGCCCAGCCGACGCTCGACCTCGGCGGCATGTGCCGCCACACCCTCGGCCAGGGACTCCGTGATGTCCCGGAGCGCTCCCCGGTCCGTCAGCACCCTGTGCCCGTGCGAGAGCTCCACGTCGGCGGCCATCGTGAACGGTCCGGCAGCCTGCACTTTGACGGTGCGCCCGCTGCCGCGAAGACCGGCGAGTTCCCACTGTTCCTCGAGGACGTCGAGGTCCTCGGCGAGGAAGTCGCGTGCACGCCGACCGGTACCGCTGGGACGGGCGCTCACCCGGTAGCCGCTGGTGGCGGCATCGAGTTCGATGTCGACCAACAGGACACCGGTCCGGCCGATCATGTCCGCGCCCAGTCCGCGCGCAGGCAGTTCCACGACGTGGGGAAGATCGGGCAGCTCACCGATGACGGTGGTCACCGAATTCGCGATGTCCGTTCCCGGCCACGAGCCGAGGCCCGTCGCCAGTCCGGCGACCCGTGCAGCAAAATCGGCTCCCGGGCCGTCCTCGGAACGGCTCACGCGGTCTGCGGAGACCGTGCGGAGGTACCGGCGATGGTGCCACTGCCGATGACCTCGTCGCCGGCAGCATCCGGCCGGTACAGCACCGCGGCCTGTCCACGTGCGACACCCGTCAGCGGGGTGCGGAGGTCGATGTGGAGGACGTCACCCTCGACCCGTGCCACGGCGTCGGCCATCCCGCCGTGCGCCCGTACCTGCACGACGCAGTCGAACGATCCGTCCGGCACCGTTCCGGACGTCCAGACCGGACGAGCCGCGTCGATCGCATGGACGTCGAGGCGGTCGGCCGAACCCACACGCACCGTGCCGGTCTCGGGCTCGATGGACGTGACGTACCGCGGCTTGCCGTCGGCGGCCGGTCCCTCGACACCGAGGCCCTTGCGCTGACCGACGGTGAAACCGTGAACACCGTCGTGCTCGGCCAGGACGGCGCCGGAGTCGGCATCGACGACCGCGCCCGGACGGATACCGATGCGGGCCCCCAGGAATGCCCGCGTGTCACCGGACGGGATGAAGCAGATGTCGTGACTGTCGGGCTTGTCGGCGACGGCCAGACCGCGCCGTGCGGCCTCGTCGCGCACCTCGGCCTTCGGGGTGTCTCCGATGGGGAACATGGCCCGCGACAGCTGGCGCGAGGTCAGGACCCCGAGGACGTAGCTCTGGTCCTTGTCGGCGTCGACCGCGCGACGCAGCACGCCGTCCTCGAGTCGGGCGTAGTGGCCGGTAGCCACCGCGTCGAAACCGAGCGCTTCCGCACGGTCGGCGAGGGCGGCGAACTTGATCTTCTCGTTGCACCGCAGGCAGGGATTGGGGGTCTCGCCCGCCGCGTAGGACGCGACGAAGTCGTCGATCACGTCCTCCTTGAAGCGGTCCGCGAAATCCCAGACGTAGAACGGGATCCCGAGAACGTCGGCGGCACGCCGCGCATCGCCGGCATCCTCCTTGGAGCAGCAACCACGTGATCCGGTGCGCAGTGCGCCGGGGGCGGTGGACAGCGCGAGATGCACGCCCACCACGTCGTGCCCCGCGTCCACGGCTCGCGCCGCCGCGACGGCAGAATCGACTCCGCCACTCATGGCAGCAAGAACTCGCATGTCTTCTTTCCTTCTATCTCGAGGTGGACGCCATGCCGGCGGCGTGTGCGCGTTCGACGACGCGCGGCAGTGCCTCCAGCAGGGCATCGACGTCGGCGTCGGTGCTGGTGTGGCCGAGGGAGAATCGCAGGGATCCCCGTGCGTCGTCCGGATCGACTCCCATGGCGAGCAGGACGTGACTCGCACGCGCGACGCCTGCCGTGCAGGCCGACCCCGTCGAGCACTCGATGCCCGACGCGTCGAGAAGCATCAGCAACGAGTCACCCTCGCACCCGGGGAAGGTGACGTGCACGTTGCCCGGAAGACGGTCGGCGCCGCGGGCACCGTTGACCGTCGCGCTGGGGACGGCCTCGACGATGCCGTCGATCATCCGGTCCCGCAGCGCGGCCAGCCGGATCTCGGTGTCGGCGCGGGACGAGACGGCGACGTCGAGCGCGGCGGCCATGCCGACCGCTCCGGCCGTGTCCGGCGTTCCGGAGCGCACGTCGCGCTCCTGTCCCCCACCGTGCAACAAGGACTCGCACGGCACGGACCGGCCGAGCAGCAGCACACCCACACCGTGGGGTCCACCGAACTTGTGGGCGGCGATGGACAACGCCGACAGCCCGCTGGCCGCGAAGTCGACGTCCCGCACCCCGACCACCTGCACGGCGTCACTGTGCATCGGAATGCCGAACTCCGCCGACACGGCAGCGAGTTCGGCGATCGGCATGACAGTGCCGACCTCGTTGTTGGCCCACATGATCGACACCACCGCGACCTCGTCGGCGTGGAGTTCGAGTTCGCGCCGCAACGTGGACGGAGCCACGCGACCCTCGGAGTCGACGGGCAGCCACGTGACGACGGCACCCTCGTGCCGTTCGAGCCACTCCACCGCGTCGAGGACCGCATGGTGCTCGACCGCGCTGGTGATGACGCGCACACGCCGGGGATCGTTCGCACGACGAGCCCAGAAGATGCCCTTGACGGCGAGGTTGTCGCTCTCCGTACCCCCGGAGGTGAAGATGACTTCGGACGGTCGCGCACCCAGACCCGCGGCGATGGACTCGCGCGATTCCTCGATGCGGCGACGAGCCTGGCGACCCGACCCGTGCAAGGACGACGCGTTCCCGACGGTGCGGAACACGTCGGTCATCGCCTCGACGGCCGCGTCCACCATGGGAGTGGTCGCAGCATGATCGAGGTACACCGGCTCCGCCGGCACGCGTATGGGCTGGGGCATGACGGTGTCCAGGATAACCGGTCCGGCTGGTGGTCCACCGCGCCCCGCGGGAACGCGTCCTCGGCAGAGAGTCAGCTCACCCGACCGGACTCGCGACAGCGGCTTCGAGCCGACCCGTGGTCCGAGAATTCGAGTCGACGGTGCGCAGCGGTGGGACGGTCAGGACGTCCGCCTGTCGACGGACCGCCAGCTCGGCACAGCGGGCCAGCAGTCGTCGATCGTTCATCGGGGCGATGTCCTCGCAGATGCGAACCTCGGCGCGGAGGCCTTTCAGCCTCAGAATCCGCGCCATCGAGTCACCGATGCCCTCGTCTCCGACGAAGGCCGTCGCCGTCGTCGGCGAACCGTCGCCGTCGCGATAGGAGATGCCGACGGGACGCACCACGGCGCCCGCGTCGACAGCCGCCTGGAAGAGAGCGGGACGGAACGAGCCGTAGGCCGTGCCGCACCAGGTCGTGCCTTCGGGGAAGACGACGACGGTGGCTCCACCGCGCAGCGCGTCGGTCACGTCACCGACCGTTGCGGGAAGTGTGCGCAGTCGTTCCCGCGCGATGGGCACGACGCGGACGATGCGCGCCAGGATCCCCAGTACCGGCCAGTCGACCAGGTCGGCGCGCGCCACGAATCGGCACGGGAAGCACGCGGCGAGCACCAGCACGTCGGTCCAGGACATGTGGTTCGCGACCACGAGCGTGCCTGTCGACGTCGAGGATCCGGGCTCGGGCGCGCCGTGCACCGACAAACCTATCCCGAGGGCACCCAGCAGGCCGCGTGCCCCGGATCGGGCCACCGCTCGGCGCCCGGCGGTGGGCAGCAGTCGTCCGGCAGCCAGCACGGGAACCAAGAGGAGGATCACCGCGACGAGAACGCAGCGCAGCACGACCCGGACGGTGCCGACGGTGGCCGACCGAGCCGGATGACACCCCGTGCCGCACGGGCTGTGCGGCATCCAGGCGTGCGTCGTCACGAACGCGACTCCGCCGTCTCCGCGGCCGACCGCAGGCGGTCGAGGTAGCGGACGTTGGCGTCCTTCATGTGCAGGAGTGCGACGAAGTCGGCGACACCGAAGTCCGCGTCGTGAGCGGGGTCTCCGCAGATGGACGCGCCCATGCGCAGGTATCCGCGCAGCAGCGCCGGAACCGATGTCCTGGACGGGGCGGCGATGTCGGCGAGATCCACCCCGTCGACTCGGACGGGTGTGCGCGGATAGGCGCGGACGTCGGAACGGTGACGCTTCTCGACCAGATCGTGCACACCCTTGACGTGCGCCCCGACAGGTTCGCCGTCTCCGATGCTCATGGGTACGGACACGCAGCCCATGACGCGGTCGTACCCGCCCAGATCGATGTACTTCAGGATGCCCGACCACATGAGGGCGAGTACCGATCCGGACCGATGGCCGTCCAGCACGCAGGCCCGGCCCATCTCGACAGTGCGCAGTTCGTGGGCTCGCAGCTCACTGATGTCGAACTCGGTGGCGGTGTAGTACCCGCCCGCTTGCTCGGCGCCGTCGGGAGTGAGCATGCGGTAGCAACCGACGATGTCGCCGCTGCGGTTGTCGACGACCAGGAGGTGATCGCAGTGGGCGTCGAAGCGGTCCGCGTCGAGGTCGTTCTCGAAGGAGGCGGACCGGAAGCCGTCCTCACCGCGGAAGACGGTCGCGCGCAGTCGTTGTGCCGCGAGCACGTGCTGCGGTGTTGATCCGAGGATCAGAGAGTGATGCTTGTCGGCGACGAGCACCTGTTCGTGCTCGAGAGTGGAGTACGAGGTCATGACCGAAGGTGTCATGCGACATGTGTAGCGAGCCGATACGACGTCGCCCACAACGTCACATGACCGGAAGGTGCACGAACGGAAAAGGCCCCGCTACTCCGACGACTGTCGGGGTGGCGGGGCCTTTCGGTGATGTCCGGGTATCAGCCCTTGCGCTTCTTCACTGCCTCGGCGAGCTGAGGCGTGACTGCGAAGAGGTCACCGACGACGCCGAAGTCGGCGATCTCGAAGATCGGCGCTTCCTCGTCCTTGTTGACGGCGACGATGGTCTTCGACGTCTGCATGCCCGCGCGGTGCTGGATGGCGCCGGAGATGCCGAGTGCGACGTACAGCTGTGGGGAAACGGTCTTGCCCGTCTGACCCACCTGGAACTGTCCGGGGTAGTACCCGGAGTCGACGGCTGCGCGCGAGGCACCGACAGCGGCACCCAGCGAGTCGGCCAGATCCTCGACGACGGAGAACTTGTCGGCGCTGCCGACGCCACGTCCACCGGACACGACGACCGATGCCTCGGTGAGCTCGGGACGGTCGCCACCGGCGACCGGCTCACGCGACGTCACCTTGACGACGGCGTCTTCCTGGGCGGGAACCTCGACGTCGACACGTTCGCCGGCGCCTGCCTGCGGCTCCGCCTCGATGGCGCCGGGGCGCAGCGAGATGACCGGAACGTCGCCGTTGGTCTTCGCCTCGACGGTGAACGCTCCACCGAAGATCGAGTAGGTGGCGGACTTGTCGGCGTTGATCGCGACGACGTCCTGGTGCAGTCCGGCGCCGAGACGCGCGGCCAGACGACCGGCGACCTCTTTGCCCTCGATACCGCCGGACGTGAGGATCGCGGCGGGCGAGACGGACTCCGCCAGCGACGACAGCACGTCGACCTTCGGCGTGACCAGGAAGCCGTCGACGTCCGCGGACTCGGCGACGTAGATCTTCGCGGCGCCGGCCTCGGTCAGTGCGGCGGCGATCGCGTCGGTGGTGCCGGGCGCACCGGTGACGACTGCGGACGGCTCACCGAGGACGCGAGCCGCGGTGATCAGTTCGCTGGTGACCTTCTTCAATGCCCCGTCGGCGTGCTCGACGAGTACGAGTACCTCTGCCATGGTGCTTCTCCCTGAGATGCTTCGTGCGGAAAGGATGTATGCCGGTGACGGGGATCTAGATGATCTTCTGCGCGACCAGGTACTCGGCGACCTTGGTGCCGCCGTCTCCCTCGTCGTTGACGCGCTCACCGGCGGTCTTCGGGGGCTTGGGGGTGACCGTCGTGACCGTGGTGCCGGCGTTGGCGACGCCGACCGTCTCCGGGTCCACGCCGATGTCGGCCAGGGTCAGAACCTGCACCGTCTTCTTCTTGGCGGCCATGATGCCCTTGAAGGACGGGAAGCGCGGCTCGTTGATCTTCTCGGTGACGCTCACGATGGCCGGGAGTTCCGCCTCGAGGCCGAACACACCCTCGTCGGTCTCGCGCTCTCCGCTGACCTTGCCGTCGGCGACGACGAGCTTGCGCAGCTGCGTGAGCTGCGGGATGCCCAGGTACTCGGCGATGATCGCTGGAACGGCGCCGATACGACCGTCCGTCGCCTCGTTGCCGGCGATGACCAGGTCGGCCGCTTCGCCGTTCTCGAACTCCACCTGTCCGAGTGCGGCTGCGAGAGCCCACGCGGTCTGGATTGCGTCGGAACCGTGCATGGCGGGGTCGTTGACGTGCACTGCGCTGTCCGCACCCATGGAGAGGGCCTTGCGGATGGCTTCGGTGGCGCGGTCGGGACCGGCGGAGAGGACCTTGACCTCGCCTCCGTCACGCTCCTTGATGAGGAGTGCTTCCTCGACGGCCCGCTCGTTGATCTCGTCGAGCACGGCGTCGGCCGCGTCGCGGTCGAGCGTGTAGTCGCCGTCGGAGAGCTTGCGCTCGGACCACGTGTCGGGAACCTGCTTGATCAGAACGACGATGTTCGTCATGGTCTTCGTCTTCCTCCTGTGTACCGGTGTCGGTGAATCAGGTCATGCGCTGTCGTGCTTGTCGTGCAGTTCGTGCTTGTCGTGAATTCGTAGCGCGGACCCGAAGCGGACCTCGGGTCCGTCGTGTCGTGGACGTTACCCCATTCGTGGTTACTGATGGGTAACTTACTCCTTCCGCGCGGGAAAAGCACCCCCCGTCAGCACGTCCTTCGCCGATCGGGTGTCGCGCACGCCGGCCGCGGACCGATTTCCCGGCCGCCCCCGGCGGGAACTACTCTCGCCCGGATGAGCGACGCTACCCGGGCAGCACTCCCCCTCACCGGTGAACGCACGGTCCCCGGCATCGACGAGGAGAACTACTGGTTCCGTCGCCACGAGGTCGTCTACCGGCACTTCGCCCCGTCCTGCTCCGGCGAGGTCGTGCTCGAGGCCGGTTCCGGCGAGGGCTACGGCGCCGCGATGATCGCGGAGTCGGCGACGCAGGTGATCGGACTCGATTACGACCGCAGCGCGGCCGAGCACGTGGACCGGCGCTACCCGTCCGTCGCCATGACGCGGGGCAACCTCGCGTCCCTTCCACTGCGGACCGGCAGCGTCGACGCCGTGGTGAACTTCCAGGTGATCGAGCACCTGTGGGACCAGGCGCAGTTCCTCCGCGAGTGCTTCCGAGTGCTCGTACCGGGTGGCCGACTCCTGATCTCCACCCCGAACCGCATCACCTTCTCCCCCGGCCGCGACACGCCGCTCAACCCGTTCCACACGCGCGAGTTGAACGACCGGGAACTCCGAGAGTTGTTGCACGACGCCGGGTTCGACATCGACGCGGTCACCGGTGTGCATCACGGCGCGCGGCTTCGCGAGCTCGACCGGGCACACGGCGGGTCCTTCATCGACGCGCAGATCGAGCGCGCCCTCGCTGGGGAACCCTGGCCGGACGCGCTCGTGCGGGACGTCGCCGGGATCACCTCGGACGACTTCGACCTGCGGGCCGAGGACATCGACGACAGCCTCGATCTCGTCGCCGTCGCACGGAAGCCGTCAGGCACGACTGCGTGACCGGATCAGGCACGACCGAACCGGGCATGTTCGCCCTCGTGCTGCATTCCCACCTGCCGTGGCTCGCGCACCAGGGACGCTGGCCGGTCGGCGAGGAATGGCTGTACCAGTCCTGGGCCGACTCCTATCTGCCCGTCGTCCGCGAACTCCGGACCCTGGCGGACGAGGGACGGACCGAGTTGCTGACGCTCGGGGTGACCCCCGTACTCGCCGCACAGCTCGACGACTCGCACAGCCTCGACGGAATGCACCACTGGCTGGGCAACTGGCAGCTCAGAGCCGACGAGGCCGCGGCGTCCCGTGACCCCGACCGCCGCGCGCTGGGGCACCGCGAGCACCGGCGCGCCGCGGACGCACTCCGCGACTTCGAGACCCACTGGCGTCACGGTGGATCACCACTGCTGCGCGGACTCGCCGACGACGGCGCGGTCGAACTGCTCGGCGGCCCGTCGATGCATCCGTTCCAGCCACTCCTCGACCCACGTCTGCGCACCTTCGCCCTGCGCGAGGGACGGGCGGACGCGGCACGTCGGTGGGGCCGGGCAACCGACGGCATCTGGGCGCCCGAATGCGCCTTCACCTCCGGTATGGAGAACGACTACGCACGCGCAGGAATCGGGCACTTCATGGTCGACGGCCCGGCGCTGCACGGTGATACGTCCGCGGGACGGCCGGTCGGCACCTCGGACGTCGTCGCCTTCGGCCGGGACCTGTCGGTCAGCTACCGGGTGTGGTCGCCGAAGTCCGGCTACCCGGGTCACGCCGCCTACCGGGACTTCCACACCTACGACCACGCGACCGGACTCAAGCCGGCGCGCGTCACGGGACGCCACGTCGACGGTCCGGACAAGGCTCCCTACGACCCCGCCCTGGCCGCCGCGGCCGTGCGCGGACACGTCGACGATTTCGTCGACGTCGTCCGTGATCGACTGCGCTCCGAGCGCGATCGCACCGGTGCACCGGCGCTCGTCGTCGCCGCATTCGACACGGAACTGTTCGGGCACTGGTGGCACGAGGGTCCCGCGTGGCTAGCCGGGGTGCTGCGCGCACTTCCCGAGGCGGGAATCCGCATCGGGACATTGAATCGGGCACGCCGGGACGGCTTCGTCGGAACACCGGTGGAGCTCCCCGACACCTCCTGGGGGTCCGGGAAGGACTGGCGCGTCTGGGCCGGCGAACCCGTGCACGACCTCGTCGACCTCAATGCCGAGGTCACCGCGACGGCACTCGCCGCCGTGGATGCCGGCGGCGGCACGGGTCTGCGCGACCGCGTCGCCGATCAGATCCTGCGCGAGACGATGCTGACGCTCTCGAGCGACTGGGCATTCATGGTGAGCAAGGATTCGGCCGCGCACTACGCGCGGGAACGGGCGCACAAGCACGCTCATGCGGTCCGGGAGATCGCCGAGGCCAGGATCCGCGGGCACCACGACCGCGCGGCTGCTCTTGCGTCGGGGTGGAACCAGGCGGACGATCTGTTTCCTGACCTCGATGCGCGTCGACTGCGAGCCTCGAATACCGGCAGCGGGAAGGCATCGGCATGAAGGTCCTGATGGTGTCGTGGGAGTACCCACCCGTCGTCGTGGGCGGACTGGGCAGGCACGTCCACCACCTGGCCACCGAACTCGCCGCCGCCGGCCACGAGGTCGTGGTCCTCTCCCGCCGACCCACCGGAACGGATGCCGCCACGCACCCCACCGTCGGGCATGTCGCCGAGGGTGTCCTGGTCGTCGCGGTCGCGGAGGATCCCGCGCACTTCACGTTCGGCGTCGACATGATCGAGTGGACGTTGGCCATGGGTCACGCCATGGTCCGTGCCGGACTCGCCCTGTCCAAGCCGGGAATCGGCGACGGTTGGGTTCCCGACGTCGTGCACGCGCACGACTGGCTGGTGGCACACCCTGCGATCGCGCTGGCCGAGTTCTACGACGTGCCCCTGGTGTCGACGATCCACGCGACCGAGGCGGGGCGACACAGCGGCTGGGTATCCGGTCGCGTGAACCGTCAGGTCCATTCGATCGAATGGTGGCTCGCGCGCGACTCCGACGCCGTCATCACCTGTTCCGCCTCGATGGCGGACGAGGTCACTCGACTCTTCGGTCCACTCCCCGCGCCGCCGCACGTCATCCGCAACGGGATCGACACGCGCACATGGTCGTTCGAGCCGCGGACTCGGCGGGTCGGTGCGCCGTCACTCCTCTACGTCGGACGGTTGGAATACGAGAAGGGCGTGCAGGACCTCATCGCCGCGCTTCCCCGTATCCGCCGGACGCACCCGGGTACGACGCTGACCGTCGTCGGCGACGGGACCCAGGTGGATTGGCTGATCGATCTCGCACGCATCCACCGCGTCCGCCGCTCGGTCACCTTCGTCGGCTCGCTGGAACACGAGGGCGTCCTGGGCCACCTGCACCGCGCCGACGCGCTGGTGCTTCCCAGCCGCTACGAGCCGTTCGGAATCATCGCCCTCGAGGGTGCCGCGGCGGGGACCCCTCTCGTCGCGTCGACCTCGGGAGGGCTCGGCGAGGCGGTGGTGGACGGCGTCACCGGAATGTCGTTCCCGCCAGGCGATCCCGCCGCCCTGGCCGCCGCGGTGCGACGCACCCTGGACGATCCGGTCGGTACCCGCCGACGCAGTGAGGCCGCCAGGGCTCGGCTGACGTCGGACTTCGACTGGAAGAGCGTCGCCGCCGAGACCGAGGCGGTCTACACCGACGCGAAACGTCGTGTGCGGTTCGCGTCCGGCCGGCCGGACATCGTGGAACGTCCGCTACCCGAACGCGACTGAGATCTCAGACCGTCGGGTCGGGCCCCGCGGCCTTCTTGCGCGCGATGTCCTCCAGTGCAGCAACGTATCTCGCCCGATCCTCGGCGCCCGCCTCCCAGTCCGCCTTCCGATTGCGCACGACGCGAGCGGGCGCACCGACCGCGATGCCGTAGTCGGGTACGTGGCCTTTGACCACCGCGTGCGCACCCAGGACGCATCCGCGACCGACGACCGTCTCGCGCAGCACCGTCACCTTCGCCGCGATCCACGTATCGGGTCCGATGCGCACGGGCGACTTGACGATGCCCTGATCCTTGATGGGCACCGTGACGTCGTCGGTGCGGTGATCGAAGTCGCAGATGTAGCACCAGTCGGCCACCAGCGTCGACGCACCTATCTCGATGTCGAGATAGGTGTTGACGACGTTGTCCTTGCCGAAGACCACCTTGTCACCGATGCGCAACGACCCCTCGTGGCAACGGATCGCGTTGCCGTCGCCGATGTGCACCCAGCGCCCGATCTCGAGCCGCGCCAGTTGCGGCGTCGCGTGGATCTCGACGTTCTTGCCCAGGAACACCATGCCGCGCAACACCACATGGGGGTTGGCGGCCTTGAACTTCGCCAGGCGGTAGTACCGCACCAGATACCAGGGCGTGTACGCCTTGTGCTCGATCACCCACTTCAGCGACGCGGGCGTCAGGAACCGCGCCTGGTCGGCGTCCCGTCGACGCGAACCTTTCCACCGTGTCCGCAGCGGCGCGTTCCACATGCTCGTCATGACCGGCACCTTACTGTCGTGAGGACCATCCGCAGGCCGGGGGCCGGGCGGATCTTTTCAGCCGATAGTCTCGTGCGTGCCGATCAGGGACAGACCGTCAGGAGAGTGCATGCACGACGAGAACACGCGGGCCTCGGTTCGCGCTCGTCGGCCGGCGCCCGCCGCCCGGGTACGGGCCGCCGCCGTGTCCGTCGCCGCGGTGAGCGCGCTCCTTCTGGGAGCCTGCGCGTCCGACACCGATCCCATCGACATCTTCGGGCACGCCGGGTGGCAGGGAGGTCTGTCGGACGCCCACAACAGCGCCTCGGTGACCACGAACGGGTCGCGTGAGCTCGCCCTGGACTGGACGCGCCCGCTCGGTGCGCCCACGGCCACTCGGCCGTCCATCGGACCCGACGGCCAGGTAACGGTCACGTCGACCGGGGATGTCGGGTGCGCCCTCGGCTCGTTCCAGGGAGCGACGGGCCGTAAGCGGTTCTGCAATTCCCTCGGACCATCCGGTATCTCCTCGACCGCCGTCGCGGACACGGCGTCCAACCTCTACGCCGGCGACGACGGCAGCATGAGCTCGATCAACCCCAACGGCCAACTTCGCTGGCGTACACCGGTGTACGGCGTGCCCCGGACACCGCAGTTCCTTCCCGACGGCAACGTGCTGGTGATGACCCAGTTCGGTCAGACCAACGTCCTGAGCAACCAGACCGGCGTCGCCGTGGCGCCGATCCTGGATCTCGTCCCACCGCCGCTCCCCCTCGATTCGCCGAATGCCGAACTGCGCCCGGCGAACGACGGTCTGCTGACCTGCCTCGTGGGCGGACCCGACTGCGCCGTCGCCGCATCGCCCGCGGTCGATCCGAACTCGTCGACCGTGTACGTCGTGCTGTGGCGCGCCGGCGCGATCGCCCCGCAACTGGTCGCCCTGACCTACACCGGCGGTGACACCCCGTCGCTCGAGGAAGCGTGGTCCTCACCGTTGCTGCCGAGTTCGGTCACGTCGAGTCCCGTTCTCTCGCCCGATGGTTCGCGCGTCTATCTCACCGACGTCGAAGGCACGGTGCGCGCGTACTCCACCGAGGACGGCACCCCCATCTGGTCGTACTTCGTCGGTGATCGCGCGGCCGGCAGCGTCGCCGTCTCCCCCGACGGAATCATCGTCCCGGCGGGCGGGGCCGGCAGTCGCCTGCAGGCCATCCGCGATGCCGGTGATCGGCCCGAAAGCCTGTGGAAGCGCGATGATCTGGTGCAGCAAGGATCTCCCGCCCTGGCCGGAGGTTCCACCGGGTACACCGTCACCGGCAACGGCGAGCTGTCGCTCGTGACGTTCGACCTGACCACCGGCGAGACCGTGGACACCGATGCGATGCCGGGCTCGACCGGCTACAGCCCCGGAGTCGTCGTCGGCGCGAAGGGCGAGGTCGTCGTTCCGACTGCCCTGGGTGCGCTCTACTCGTTCCGCTGATCCGGCTGCGCACCGGACGTTCGTGGCCCGCAGACGAAGGCTGCGGCGGTTCGTCCGATCCGCGTGATCACCAGGCTCATGGGCCGACTGCCGCGCAAGTCGAGCCGAGGTCGGAGAACGGCCGGGTCGACGTCGATCCCGCGCACCAGGATTTCCAGTGATCCACAGTCCCACTCCGCCAACCGCTTCCGCAGGATCTTCTCCGTGAACGGCAGGCGCTCCACGATCTCGAATCCGGTGGTGTCGGCGGGAAGAGCATCGCCCGTGAGATGCGCGATGCGGGGATCGAGCTGCCACAAGCGGTGTCGGGCGGCGTAGTGCCGCACCAGACCTGCCCGCACGACCGCGCCGTCGGGGTCGACGATGTAGCGGCCGGGTTCCCTGTCCTCGTCGATGTCGTCCGGCTCGGTGTCGGTGAGCGTCCACTGCGTGCCGTCCGATCGCAGCACGGTCGCCCGACGACGAACTGATGCGTCGGCGACTCCCCCGAACCAGAGGCATGCCTCTCGGACACCGCCGTCCAGCGACACCACTTCCACCTCGGCCCGCACCCCGCGAGCGTCGAGATCCAGGGAGTCGACATCGAGGCCCGGCGCGCACTTCACGACGAGGTCGCGACCGGCGTAGACGTCCAGCAAGGCCGGCAGCGGCGGTTCCAACGCTGCCGGGTCGTGACGGCGTCGACCCCCGGCCCGTCGACCCGGATCCGCGACGACGACCGTGTCGCGCGTGGTCGGGGTGAGAGCGTCGGCCCGCAGCACGGCGACGCCCGGAACGTTGTGCTGCGCCATCACGAGACGCACCGGGTCCAGGTCACTGCCCACGACCATCTCGGCCGTGTCACGCAGGATGTGCAGCTCGGTACCGATCGAACACGTGACGTCGTGCACCCGTCGACCACGCAGCCGCTCGGCCCGGTGCCGCGACACCAGCTCCGTGGTGGACTGCTGCAGGGCATCGTCGGTGAACAGCCAGGACGATGCGAAGGGCAACTTGACCCGAGCCCGTCGACGCAGGGTGACGGTCTCGACCAGCGCTGCCGTGCGGTCGCCGAACGTCGCCCTGATCCGCCCGATGTCGGACACCAACGACGCCGGGGTCAGCGAATAGCCGTCGACCTCGGTCAGTTCCTCGGGACGGGCCGACAGGTGCGCGACATCGTGGACGTCGAACGCGTATCCCACGTGTGGAGAGTGTCAGCTCGACGCGGAGTCCGGCTTGGTGCCGGTGATCATCACGTTGTAGAAGTAGCCGCGCGGAACGACGTGGTGCAGCACGTTCTCGTCCAACCAGCTCAGGGACTTCCATCCGTTGAACGCGAACCTCGCCCAGCCCCAGCCCAACTTCTCGGCCGGTACGGCTGCCTCGAAGGTGCGCACCGGCCATCCGAGGAGCGCCGCGGCGAACTCCTCGGTCTTGGCGTGGACATCGTCGGCTCCGGCCGCGATCGCGATGTTCTCGAGCTCCGTCGGATCGAACGTGTGCAGGTCCACCACGGCTTCGAGAGCCGCGGCACGTGAGGACTCGTCCAGCTCCTGCTGCGGGCGCCGCCAGTCGGCGAGGAACGGCAGGCGGGTCGTACGGGTCGTGGCTTCCCACGTCAGTCGTCCCAGCCAGCGGGCGTAGAAGTTGCCCACCGTCGTCGGCTCGCCGGCGAAGACGAAGCGCCCGCCCGGCTTGAGAACGCGGAGAACCTCGCGCAGCGACTGCTCGACATCCGGAATGTGGTGCAGCACGGCGTGACCGACGACGAGGTCGAACGTGTCGTCCTCGTACGGGATGGTCTCCGCGTCGGCGACGCGGCCGTCGACGTCGAGCCCCAGGTGCTCGGCGTTGCGCAGTGCGACCTTGACCATGCCCGGGGACAGGTCGGTGACCGATCCCGTGGCGGCGACGCCGCTCTGCATCAGATTCAGCAGGAAGAAGCCGGTGCCGCAGCCCAGTTCCAGAGCGCGCCCGTACGGAAGTGCCTGATCTCCGGCCACGGCGTCGAACCGTCCGCGGGCGTAGTCGATGCAGCGTTCGTCGTAGGAGATCGACCACTTGTCGTCGTAGGTCTCCGCCTCCCAGTCGTGGTAGAGCACCTGGGCGAGCTTGGTGTCGGACCGGGCAGCCTGCACTTCCTCGGCGCTCGCGTGCGGACGCGGCGCCGGGTCGGACCCGGCGTCGGTCGTCGCGGCGGTGTCGGGGTGCGGTTCACGAGCGGTCATGGACGTTGAGCCTACTTGGTGTGAGGAGCGAGTCCGTCAGTTGCCGGTGAAGGTGGCCTTACCGGGACCGTTCTCGAGGAACGACGCCATGCCGATCGCCCGGTCATCGGTGGCGAAGAGCGACGCGAACACGTGCGCCTCGATCTTGAGGCCGGTCGCCAGGTCGGTGTCCAGCCCCTCGTCGACGGCCGCCTTGGCTGCGGCCAGTGCGCGGGACGCGCCACCCACGAACTGCCGAGCCCATGCCAGTGCCGCCTCGTAGACGGCGTCGGGAGCGACGACCTCGTCGACGAGACCGATGCTCAGTGCTTCCTCGGCTCCGACGAACCGACCCGTGAACACCATGTCCTTTGCCTTGCTCGGACCGATGAGCCGAGCCAGCCGCTGCGTGCCGCCGCCGCCGGGGATCACCCCCAGCAGAACCTCGGGAACACCCAGCTTCGCGTTGTCGCCCACGATGCGTCGATCCGCGGCCAGTGCCACCTCGAGGCCGCCGCCGAGCGCGTACCCCGTGATCGCGGCGACGGTCGGCTTCGGAATGGCCGCCACGGCGCCCAGCCCGGCCTGCAGGCTGCCGATGGCGTCGGTCATCTGCCCGAAGGACATCGCCGCCATCTCCTTGATGTCCGCGCCCGCCGCGAACACCTTCTCACCGCCGTACACGACGACAGCGTGGACGTCGGAATTCTCCGACGCGGCGCGCGACACCTCCAGCAGTTCGCCCTGGACCTGTCGGTTCAGCGCGTTCATCGGTGGTCGGGACAAGCGGATGGTCCCGATGCCGTCGCGGACGTCCAGGGTCACGAATTCAGCCATGCCCGTGGACGCTACCGGGTGGGTGTCACGGGAGATCGGCGTAGTACGCCCCGGCGTCGGCGAAGTCGACCCGCACGGCACCGTCCGTGGTCGTGACACGCGGACACACCGGTGCGAGGTCCACCGTGTCGGACATGGCGCTCTCGACCGTGTCGTGCGCAGCGAGCTGCCTCAGGCAGGCCCAGGTGGGCGGCAACATGACCCGCTCGCCGCGCCGTAACTCCTCCAGCGCGACGGACGGGCGGACCCACGACGCGTCCGACGCCTCGGAGGTCTCACCGTCCGGTCGCTGACCCGACGGCACCGCCGCCGCGAAGAACCTGGTGTCGTAACGCCGTGTGGTCTCTCCCTCCGGGGTGATCCACCGCGCGTACGGCGTCAGCAGATCGGCGCGCACCACCAGGGACGCGTCGGCAAGGAAAGCGCCGAACGCCACATCGTGCCGCTCCACCGCGCGTCGACCCTCCGCGTACTCGGCCGTGTCCGCGACCACCGACTCCGCATCGGATCCGGCGAACAGGACGCCGCATTCCTCGAACGTCTCGCGCACGGCCGCGAGGACCAGCGCGCGGGCAGTCCCGTCGTCGGTCTCGAACTTCTCGGCCCACCACGACGGCGCGGGACCCACCCATCGATCCTTGCCGTCGGCGGGCGTGCGATCCGACGGGTCGACTCCCCCTCCGGGGAAGACCGTCATCCCGGCAGCGAACGCCATCCGTCCGACCCGGCGTTGCAGGAACACCTCGAGACCGGCCGAACCATCGCGCAGGAGAAGGACGGTGGACGCATCGCGCAGGGCTGCGGGAGTGCTCATCTCGCGCGCCGGTGCGAGGACCGACTCCGCTTGCGGCGGGCGAAGAATCGTCCGTCGACCCGGTCCAGCGCGATGCCCTGACTGAACGCCGTCGACAGATGTTCCTCGGTGATGACGTCGTCGATCAGGCCCTGGGCCACGACGCCGCCCTCCTTCAACAACATCGCGTGTGTGAAGCCGGGCGGGATCTCCTCGACGTGGTGCGTGATCAGCACGGTTGCCGGCGCATCCGGATCCATCGCCAGATCCGTGAGGATGGCCACGAGGTCCTCGCGGCCGCCCAGGTCGAGACCTGCAGCGGGTTCGTCGAGGAGCAGCAGTTCGGGATCGGTCATCAACGCACGGGCGATGAGCACCCGCTTGCGCTCACCCTCGGACAGAGTGCCGAACGTGCGGCGTGCGAGGTGTTCGATTCCCGCCGTCTCGAGCATGTTCACCGCACGCTCGTCGTCGACGGCGTCGTACTTCTCCCGCCACCGGCCGAGCACGGCGTAGCCGGCGGACACGACCAGGTCCGCGACCACCTCGTCGGCGGGAATGCGTCCCGCCAGCGACGACGAGGACAAGCCGATACGTGGCTTCAACTCGGAGATGTCGACGTGGCCGAGAGATTCGCCCAGAACGTTGGCGACACCCGTGGTCGGGTACAACTCCGCGGCCGCGACCCGCAGCAACGTGGTCTTGCCGGCGCCGTTCGGGCCCAGCACGACCCATCGCTCGTCCAGTTCGACGTTCCACGACACCGGACCGACGAGCGTCGTACCTCCACGGACGACGGAAACATCGGTGAGTTCGACGAGCAGGTCTGGGTCAGGTTCGGACACGAGACCATCTTCTCCCACACGCCGGGCCCAGACACGGCAGGATCATCACGCGTGTCGCACGAACAGAACCACCGAGCCGGGGCCGGCCGACCCTTCCCTCTGGGATCGCACCTGTGCGACGAGGGTGTCGCCTTCGCCGTCCACGCACCCGACGCCGAGTCCGTCGACCTGTGCATCGTGACGCCGGGAGACCCGTCCCCCGTCGAGACGCGGTACCGCCTGACGGAGCGTACGTACGGAATCTGGCACGGAGTGGTCTCCGATGCGGGAGCCGGAACCGTGTACGGCTACCGGGTGTCGGGGCCGTGGAATCCCGAGGCGGGGCACCGGTTCGACCCGAACAAGATCCTCCTCGACCCGTACGCGCGCCGCATCATCGGCGCCCTCGGCGACGCGCAACGGCTCCTGCCCTACCGGGACGACCCGTTCGGCCCCCCGTCGACGCTGGACTCACTCGGACACGTTCCGCTCGCGGTGGTCACCGCACCGCAGGATGTCACCGATCGCTCGCGGCTCGAAACGGACTGGGACCGTACGGTGATCTACGAACTTCACGTGGGGTCCTACACCGGGGCGCACCCGTCGGTCCCCGAACCCCTGCGCGGAACATATCTCGGCCTCGCCGAGCCGGCCGTCGTCGATCACCTCCTCTCGCTCGGAATCACCGCGGTCGAACTCCTCCCGGTGCACGCCTGCCTCACCGAGCCCGGTGTCCGCGCCCGTGGGATGCGGAACCACTGGGGATATTCGACCGGGTCGTACTTCGCGGTCGAACCGTCCTACGCCAGCGTTCCCGGTGCGGAGGTCGACGAGTTCCGCACCATGGTCGACACCTTCCACGACGCAGGCATCGAGGTGATCCTCGACGTGGTCTACAACCACACCTGCGAGGGTGGCGTCGACGGACCGTCGTTGTCCTGGAGGGGTTTCGACGCTCGTGGGTACTACCTCCTCGACGAGCGCGGACACGACATCGATCTGACGGGATGCGGCAACACTCTCGACGCGGCGTCTCCCACTGTCGTCCGGATGGTGTGCGACTCCCTCCGCTACTGGGTCACCGAACTGGGTGTCGACGGCTTCCGCTTCGACCTGGCCAGCACGCTCGGCCGACCCGGCGGGTGGCGCTTCGACACCCGCGCACCGTTGCTCACCGCCATCGCCGCGGACCCGGTGCTGTGCCGGACGAAGCTGATCGCCGAGCCCTGGGACGCCACGGGACCCGGCTACCAGGTCGGCGGCTTCGGGGGCGTCTGGAGCGAATGGAACGACCGCTACCGCGACACCGTCCGGCGCTTCTTCACCGGCCACGGCGGCGTGCGAGAACTCGCGTCGCGCATCGCCGGGTCCGAGGATCTCTACGCTCCGACCGGGCGCCGGCCGTGGGCCTCCGTCAACTTCGTCACCGCTCACGACGGCTTCACCGCGCGAGACCTGGTGTCGTACAAGCACAAGCACAACGAGGCGAACGGCGAGGACAACCGCGACGGAACGGACAACAACCTGTCGGTCGATCACGGCGTCGAAGGCCCCACCGACGATCCCGACGTGCTGGCCGCACGGGATCGCCACGTCCGGGCGATCCTGTCCACCCTGGCGTTGTCCACGGGCACGCCGATGTTCCTCGCCGGCGACGAACTGGGACACACCCAGCACGGCAACAACAACGCGTACTGCGTGCCGCAGGACACCCCTGCGGCGCAGGCCCACGCCATCGACTGGTCCACACGCGACGACGACCTGACATCGACTCTCGCACGCGCACTGAAGTTCCGGCGGAATGCGCCCGTGCTCCGGCAGCAGGAGTTCTTCGCGGGACGCGACACCCCGAGCGGGGAACCCGATCTCATGTGGTTCGACGTCGGGGGCACCGAGATCGTCGGCGACCGGTGGAACGACGACTCGGCCCGAACCCTCCAGGCGTGGGTCGACGGCTCGGACGTCCGCATCCCCACTCTGCGGACCGAAGGATCACCGGCGCCGACCTTCGAATCGGCTCTGCTGGTTCTGCATTCGGGCGGCGACGCGGACATCGTCGTTCCCGATCACCGCCGCCACGGTCCCGGCGAGGCAGCGCGGTACGTCCCCGTCTTCGACTCCGCGACGCCCGACGGCCGACCGGCGTCCACGGAGCCGGTGGCGTCGGGAAGTAGTGTGCGCGTTCGGGGTCCGATCGTCCTGGTGTACGTCTCGCTCTAGCGCACCGTCAGGTCCGCGATCACCGTCATGGACCCCGGCGCCACCTCGGTGTAGCCGGCGTCCCGCACCCCGACGGCAGTTCCCCGCTCGGCCTCGGCGACCAGTCGCGCCCACGTCTCCGGATCGGCGTCGCGGACGGACGTGGCCCACCCGGTCTCGCCCCACCGCGCGACGTCGTCCGCGCTCATGGCCCCGGCCGCGAGCATGACGGCATGGCCGACCTGCGCCGCCGTCTTTCCGACGGTCATCTCCAGTGCCTCGTTCACCCAGAGCCGGACCGCACCGTCGCGGTGAGGACCCGGATCGTCGCGCTCGAGATCGGTCCCGCCCACCTGCAGCTTGCGCAGGCGTGGATCGAGCGCGCCGACGCGGCACGGCACGTAGGCACGCGCCTGCGCCCCGTTCACCTCGACGGTCACACCGTCCACGTCCTGAGCGGCCGCCCACTGTGCCCCACGAGCGCGCCGCGAGACCTTCCGGATACGGGCGCCGAGCCACGCGATGTACTCCTCGTGCCACGGACCACCGGGCGCGATGCGCTCGTCGAGACACACCCGCATTGTCGCCGTGGCTGCCGCTTCGAGCAGATCGGAGCGAGCCGGCGGGTCGACCTTGGGGATGTGCAGCACGATCGGCATCGCTCGAACGTCGGCGGGATCGTCGGGGTCGACGCGTGATCCGTACGACTCCGCCTCGCTCGTGCCCGCCACCAGCAGCGCGTGCCGCTCCTCGAGTGTCGACGGGGCTATCGGCTCGACGGCCTCCGCCACCGGCTCCGTCACTGGATCGGGATGCGTCGGACGACGCCGTCCAGGGAATCGGCGGCCTCGATCTCGCCGCGGGTGACACCCAGAACGAAGAGCAGTGCGTCGAGGAACGGGTACGAGAGCGCGGCGTCCGCGACCTCCCGCAACGCCGGCTTCGCGTTGAAGGCGATGCCGAGTCCGGCAGCGGTGAGCATGTCGATGTCGTTGGCTCCGTCGCCCACCGCGACTGTCTGCTCCATCGGCACCCCGACCTGGGATGCGAACTGCCGCAGTGCGACCGCCTTGGCAGCACGGTCCACCACGTCACCGATCACGCGGCCGGTGAGTTTGCCGTCGACGATCTCCAGGGTGTTCGCCTTGACGAAGTCCAGTTCGAGCTCGTGCGCCAATCCTTCGATCACCTGCCGGAAACCGCCGGACACCACACCGCAGTGGTAGCCCAGGCGTCGGAGAGTGCGGATGGTGGTGCGAGCGCCCGGCGTCAGTTCCAGATCCTCGGCGACGTCGTCGATAACCGACGCGTCCAGTCCCGCCAGCGTCGCCACGCGGCGATGCAGCGATTCCGCGAAGTCGATCTCTCCGCGCATCGCGGCTTCGGTGACGGCGCGTACCTCGTCCTCCACGCCGGCGCGCGCAGCGAGCATCTCGATGACCTCGCCCTGGACCAGAGTCGAGTCGACGTCGAACACGATGAGCCGCTTCGCGCGGCGGGCAAGGCCCGAGCGCTCCACCGCGACATCGATACCCACTCCCGCCGCCACGGTGGCGAGTGACTGCCGCAGGTCCGCATCCGCCTCGTCGGCGGACGGGCCGCCGACGACCTCGGGCCGGGCGGACACCAACAGTTCGAGTCCCGTGACCGGGTAGTCCGCGATGCCACGGATGGAGTCGATGTTCGCACCCAGACGAGCCAGTTCCCGCGACAGGACGCTGATGGCCCGCGCGGTCACCGGGCGACCCAGCACCACCACGACGTGCGTCGACAACGGCGACCGGCCGTGCTCCCCGCCGACCTCGACGTCGACGTGCACGCCGACCGTCCGCATGGCCTCCTCGAGGTGTTCCTGGAGGTTCTCGACGTCGCCGGGGCAGCTGCCCAGGACGCCGAGTGTGAGACGTCCCCGGATGACCACCTGTTCGACGTCGACGACGCTGACGTCGTGTCGCGCCAATGACGCGAACAGGACGGATGTGACACCGGGCTTGTCGGCGCCGGTCACCGTCACCAGGACGGATGCGGGCGATTGCGGTGCGTTCACAGTGAGTCGAATCTCCTCTTCATGCGAAAAGCCCCTCACCGTGAAGGGAGGGGCTGATCGCCGTGACTGTTCCGGCCTCTGTCGACTGCGACCGGACGGGATCGAGCGGACTACTTGTCGCGGTCGCCCGAGCCCTCGTGATCGCTGGTCGCGATCGGAGAGCGTCGTGCCTGCTCGAGAACCTCGGTCGTCTTGCCGCCACCGTGGCCGGGTCCGACGTGAGCCTCGTCGCGCATGCGCTCGACCATGTGCGGGTAGTGCAGCTCGAACGCGGGGCGCTCGGAGCGGATGCGCGGCAACTCGACGAAGTTGTGGCGCGGGGGCGGGCAGCTGGTGGCCCACTCGAGGGAGTTGCCGTAGCCCCACGGATCGTCGACCGTGACGACCTCGCCGTAGCGGTAGCTCTTGAAGACGTTCCAGAGGAACGGCAGCGTCGAGGCACCGAGGACGAACGCACCGACCGTCGAGATCGAGTTCAGGACCGTGAAGCCGTCGGACGGGAGGTAGTCCGCGTAGCGACGCGGGAATCCCTCGGCGCCGAGCCAGTGCTGCACGAGGAACGTGGCGTGGAAGCCGACGAACGTCGCCCAGAAGTGCCACTTGCCCAGAGCCTCGTCCATCATCCGGCCCGTCATCTTCGGGAACCAGAAGTAAATGCCGGCGTAGGTGGCGAACACGATGGTGCCGAAGAGCACGTAGTGGAAGTGCGCCACCACGAAGTACGAGTCGGTGACGTGGAAGTCGATGGGCGGGCTGGCGAGCAGCACGCCGGACAGACCACCGAAGAGGAACGTCACCAGGAAGCCGACCGAGAACAGCATCGGGGTCTCGAAGGTGAGCTGGCCCTTCCACATCGTGCCGATCCAGTTGAAGAACTTCACACCGGTCGGAACCGCGATGAGGAACGTCATGAAGGAGAAGAACGGCAGCAGCACCGCACCGGTCGCGTACATGTGGTGAGCCCACACGGCGATCGACAGGGCCGCGATGGCGATGGTGGCGTAGATCAGGCCGGTGTAGCCGAAGAGCGGCTTACGCGAGAACACCGGGAAGATCTCCGACACGATGCCGAAGAAGGGCAACGCGATGATGTAGACCTCGGGGTGACCGAAGAACCAGAACAGGTGCTGCCACAGCAACACACCGCCCGTTGCAGGGTCGAAGAGGTGCGCGCCCAGGTGTCGATCGGCAGCCAGTCCCAGCAGTGCCGCAGTGAGCAGCGGGAAGGCGAGCAGCACCAGGATCATCGTCACGAAGATGTTCCAGGTGAAGATCGGCATACGGAACATGGTCATGCCCGGAGCACGCAGGCAGATGACCGTCGTGATCATGTTCACGCCACCGAGGATGGTGCCGAGGCCCGAGAGCGCGAGGCCCATGATCCAGAAGTCGGCGCCCACGCCCGGGGAGTGCACGGCGTCGGTCAACGGCGTGTATGCCGTCCAGCCGAAGTCCGCTGCGCCGCCGGGGGTGATGAAGCCGGCCGAGGCGATGAGTGCGCCGAACAGGTACAGCCAGTAGCTGAACGCGTTCAGACGCGGGAACGCCACGTCGGGCGCACCGATCTGCAGCGGCAGGATGTAGTTGGCGAACGCGAACACGATGGGCGTCGCGTACAGCAGCAGCATGATCGTGCCGTGCATGGTGAAGAGCTGGTTGTACTGCTCGTTCGAGAGGAACTGCATGCCCGGGAGGGCGAGTTCCGCGCGCATGAGCAGAGCCAGGACGCCACCGAACAAGAAGAAGCCGAACGACGTGACCATGTACATGATCCCGAGGACCTTGGGGTCCGTCGTCGTGACCATCTTGTGGATGAACGATCCCTTGGGCCCCAAACGGGGCGGGTACGGCCGGGTAGCCGTCAGCTCGGGGACTGGCTGGGGCGCTAGGGCAGTCACTGATCCTCCTGAAAGCGTCCCCCCGTGCCCGAGGTGAACGCAGTAAATTAGTGCGCTGTAAGGATCGTAACCCCCTGCAGGACCAACCGTGGCACTGGTCCTACTCTGTGTCGTACTTCCGCCCGAGTGTCCGTTCCGGCAGTGCTCGAGAGGGTGCGTAGGGTCGTCGCCATGTCGGATCGTTCTCGTCGTCTCAGCCGGACAGCAGTCGCCCTCGCGACCGTTCCCACATTCCTCTTCCTGGCCGCCTGCGGAGACACATCGAGCGACGATGCGTCCACCATCGTGCGCACCACCACCAACGTCGCCGGAGCCGGCGTCGTGGGTATCGAGCGCGACACGGTGGGTCTGTGCGCCCCCGAACAGCCCGTGGACACTCTCGGTCGGCAGGGCGATTCGCGCCTGGTCGTCGCCGGTGGCAGATCCACCACGGTCCCGGCCGACCCGCAGCGCATCGTGGTGCTGTCCATGACCGCTCTCGACTCCTCGTGCGCCGTCGGAATGTGGGAGCGCGTCGTCGGCGCACCGACCGCTCCCCTCGCGCCTACCGCTCCCCCGTCCGCCCTGCTGCGGCCCGACTACCTCGGCACCGGCATCGCCGAGATTCCCGGCGTCGGGCCCGAGGGCAGCCCGGACCTCGACGCGATCCGCGCGCTCTCTCCGGACGTCATCATCGGCGCCGACTCCCTCGACCCGTCCGTGACGGCGCAGCTCGACGGCATCGCCCCCACCGTGCTGACGCGTGCATCCTCGTCGTGGCTGGAGCGTTCGACCCTGGCCGCCGCGGCGATGGGCCGTCGCGATGCCGCCACCCGGGCCACCGAGCAGTACCGAGCACGCGCCGAGGACGTCGGCCGTCGGCAGAACTCGTCCATCACCGAAGCATCGGTCGTGCGGTTCGGCGCCGGTGACGCACAGCTCCTCGGAGACGACAGTTTCGCGGGCCAGGTGCTGGCGCAGGCCGGCGTCCGTCGACCCGGGCCTCAGCAGGGTGCGACGCGGCCACTCTCCGCGGACGACCCGTCCGACGCCGAGGGTGACCTGATCTACGTGTTGTTCGACGGACAGGACGGCCTGGAACACGGCACGTCCGTCATGGAGTCCGACGCCTGGAAGGACCTCGGCGCCGTCACCGACAGCCGAGTGTTCAGCGTCGACGACACCGTGTGGTCCGGCGACGGTCTCGTGGCTGCCGGAGCCGTTCTCACCGACATCTCGAACTCGCTCAACGGCTACGTCTGACACCTCGGTAGCGTCCACCGGGTGCCGATTCCCGAATTCATCACGACCCTGCGCACCGCGATCGGCCACGACCCGCTCTGGCTCGCCGGTGTCAGCGCAGTCGTCCTCGACGCCGACGACAGGCTGCTGCTGACCCGTCGCACGGACAACGGCCTCTGGGCTGTGGTGTCCGGTGTGCTCGAACCCGGTGAGGAACCCGGGCCTGCCGCGCTCCGCGAGATCGCCGAGGAGACAGGTGTCACCGCCGAGCTCGTGCGGTTGACGAGTGTCGACGTCACCGAACCGATCGTCTATCCCAACGGTGACCGCGCCCAGTACGTCGACATCTGCTTCCTCGCCCGGTACGTCAGTGGTGACGCGCGAGTGTCCGACGACGAGAACCTCGACGTGCAGTGGTTCGCCCGTGATGCGCTGCCCGCGGACATCACCGACACCTCGGCTCTCCGCATCGCCAAAGCTCTCGACCACGGCCCGGAGGCCTGGTTCCGGCAGTAGGTGGCGCGGACTGCACACAACCTGTGCCGCCAGGACACATCCGGCCCTGCCGACGCGTTTTGTGTGCAGGTCTGCGCGGCACCTGGCCACCACCGGGACTCCCGCAACGGTTCCGGCAACCTGCAACGGCCCCAACCGTTGCAAGTTGCTACAGCCGTTGCGGGAAGGCGCGGCGCCGCACGTGCTCCGGTTTCAGCAACCCGCTCCCGTTACTACCGAAGCGGGTTGCGGGAACTGGAGCATGAGACCTCGAAATCTCCAGGCGCCCGGAGGAGTGCGGCCACCCAGGACTCCCGCAACGGTTCCGGCAACCTGCAACGGCTACAACCGTTGCAGGTTGCTACAACCGTTGCGGGAAGGCGCGGCTCCACACCCGCTCGTGCATGCGCGAACACGAATTAGGGCACCACCCGCGATGCGGATGGTGCCCTGAGGTGACGTGGGTCAGAAGTCCCAGTCGTCGTCTTCGGTGGTGACTGCCTTACCGATGACGTAGGAGCTGCCCGAGCCCGAGAAGAAGTCGTGGTTCTCGTCGGCGTTGGGTGAGAGCGCCGACAGGATGGCCGGGTTGACGTCGCACTCGTCCTTGGGGAACAAGCCTTCGTAACCGAGGTTCATCAGAGCCTTGTTGGCGTTGTAGCGCAGGAACTTCTTGACGTCCTCGGTCAGACCGACCTCGTCGTAAAGGTCCTGCGTGTACTCGGTCTCGTTCTCGTACAGCTCGAAGAGCAGGTCGAACGTGTAGTTCTTCAGCTCTTCGCGCTCGGCCGGCGAACGGGTCTCGAGTCCGCGCTGGTACTTGTAGCCGATGTAGTACCCGTGCACGGCTTCGTCGCGGATGATCAGACGAACGAGGTCGGCCGTGTTGGTGAGCTTGGCCCGCGAGGACCAGTACATCGGCAGGTAGAAGCCGGAGTAGAAGAGGAACGACTCGAGCAGGGTGGAGGCCACCTTGCGCTTGAGCGGGTCGTCGCCCTTGTAGTAGTCCATGACGATGGACGCCTTGCGCTGCAGGTTCGCGTTCTCCTCGGACCAGCGGAACGCGTCGTCGATGTCGCGCGTGGAGCACAGCGTCGAGAAGATCGACGAGTAGGACTTGGCGTGCACCGACTCCATGAACGAGATGTTGGTGTACACCGCCTCCTCGTGCGGAGTGATGGCGTCCGGAATCAGTGACACGGCGCCGACGGTGCCCTGAATCGTGTCGAGCAGCGTCAACCCCGTGAAGACCCGCATGGTCAGCTGCTTCTCGACCTCGGTCAGCGTCTCCCAGGACGGGATGTCGTTCGAGATCGGCACCTTCTCGGGCAGCCAGAAGTTGCTGGTGAGCCGATCCCAGACCTCGGAATCCTTGTCGTCTACGACACGGTTCCAGTTGATCGCGGAGACGCGATCGATGAGTTTCGGGCGCGCAACGCCCGCAGGGCTGCTAGCAGCATTCGCAATGGTCATGCGGTCCCGTCTCTCGAGTTTCTGTGTAGGCCTGCCACTGCCGTCCGGACGAATACTCCGGATGTGCGGACGATGGCCCGGGTAGCGTAAATCGCACCCTCACACCAGTACGAGTTTAGACCAAGTCCCCATCGATGAGAACCGGCTCGCCGGAATGAAGCGACTTAATTCTGTCGGCCGAAAAACCGAAAACTGTTCTGACACAACAAAAGCGGCGACGGAACTGTCGCTCCGTCGCCGCCGGCACAGCGTTACACGCGGCGCCTGATGGATCCCTTCAGGTGCCCCTCGGTGTCGCCCGGGGTCACAACATGCAGCTGACGCAACCCTCCACCTCGGTCCCCTCGAGGGCCATCTGACGCAGACGGATGTAGTACAGCGTCTTGATGCCCTTACGCCATGCGTAGATCTGCGCCTTGTTGATGTCGCGGGTGCTGGCGGTGTCCTTGAAGAACAGGGTGAGGGACAGGCCCTGATCGACGTGCTGCGTCGCCGCGGCGTAGGTGTCGATGATCTTCTCGTACCCGATCTCGTACGCGTCCTGGTAGTACTCCAGGTTGTCGTTGGTCAGGTACGGCGCCGGGTAGTAGACGCGGCCGATCTTGCCTTCCTTGCGGATCTCGATCTTCGACGCCACCGGGTGGATGGAGCTGGTGGAGTAGTTGATGTAAGAGATCGACCCGGTCGGCGGGACGGCCTGGAGGTTCTGGTTGTAGATGCCGTGCTGCTGCACGGACGCCTTCAACTCGACCCAGTCTTCCTGCGTCGGGATGTGAATGCCGCTCGTGGAGAACAGTTCCCGGACACGGTCGCTCTTCGGCTCCCACACCTGCTCGGTGTACTTGTCGAAGAATTCGCCGGACGCGTACTTGGACTCGGGGAACCCGCCGAAGTAGGTGCCGCGCTCGATGGCGAGCCGGTTCGACGCACGCAGAGCATGGAACAACACCGTGTAGAAGTAGATGTCGGTGAAGTCGATGCCCTCGTCGCTGCCGTAGTAGATGCGCTCACGGGCGAGGTAGCCGTGCAGGTTCATCTGGCCGAGGCCGATGGCGTGGGAGGTGTTGTTGCCCTGCTCGATCGACGGCACGGAGTATATGTGCGTCTGATCGGACACCGCGGTCAATCCGCGGATGGCGACCTCGATGGTCTGGGCGAAGTCGGGCGAGTCCATCGTCTTGGCGATGTTCAGCGACCCCAGGTTGCACGAGATGTCCTTGCCCACATGGCTGTACGACAGATCTTCGTTGAACGTCGACGGCGTGGACACCTGCAGGATCTCCGAGCACAGGTTGGAGTGCGTGATCTTGCCGGCCACCGGGTTGGCGCGATTCACGGTGTCCTCGAACATGATGTACGGGTAGCCGGACTCGAACTGCAGTTCCGCGAGGGTCTGGAAGAACTCGCGCGCCTTGATCTTGGTCTTGCGGATGCGCTTGTCGTCGACCATCTCGTGGTACTTCTCGGAGACGTTGATGTCGGCGAAGGGCACGCCGTAGATGCGCTCGACGTCGTACGGCGAGAAGAGGTACATGTCCTCGTTCTTCTTCGCCAGCTCGAACGTGATGTCGGGGATCACGATGCCGAGGGACAGCGTCTTGATGCGGATCTTCTCGTCGGCGTTCTCGCGCTTGGTGTCGAGGAACTTGTAGACGTCGGGGTGGTGGGCGTGCAGGTACACGGCCCCCGCACCCTGGCGAGCGCCGAGCTGATTGGCGTAGGAGAAGGAGTCCTCGAGCAGCTTCATGATGGGGATGACGCCGGAGGACTGGTTCTCGATGCGCTTGATCGGAGCACCGGACTCACGGATGTTGCTGAGCAGCAGGGCAACTCCGCCGCCGCGCTTGGAGAGCTGCAGGGCCGAGTTGATGGAGCGACCGATGGACTCCATGTTGTCCTCGATGCGCAGCAGGAAGCAGGACACGGGCTCGCCGCGCTGCTTCTTACCGGAGTTCAGGAATGTCGGGGTGGCGGGCTGGAAGCGACCGGCGATGATCTCGTCGACCAGATCGGTCGCGAGAACCTCGTTGCCGGCTGCCAACGTCAGCGCGACCATGCACACACGATCCTCGAAGCGCTCCAGGTATCGCTTACCGTCGAACGTCTTCAGGGTGTAGGAGGTGTAGTACTTGAACGCTCCCAGGAACGTCGGGAAGCGGAACTTCTTCGAGTACGCGTGCTCGATCAGGCCCTTGACGAACGACCGGGAGTACTGGTCGAGAACCTCTGCCTCGTAGTAGTTCTCCTCGACGAGGTAGTCCAGCTTCTCGTCCAGGTTGTGGAAGAAGACGGTGTTCTGGTTGACGTGCTGCAGGAAGTACGCGCGCGCCGCCTCACGGTCCTTCTCGAACTGGATCTCACCGTTGGGCCCGTACAGATTGAGCATTGCGTTGAGAGCGTGGTAGTCGAGCTCGGCATCCTCGTGTCGCGACACGGCCGGCGACGAGTCGGTGATGGTCGGTGCCATGTGCGTACTCCTGAGATCGGGAATGTTCGGGTTCAGATGGTGCAGGGCGCGTCGAGACGCGCCCAGAATTCTGCGAGGCCCTCTCGGACCCGCTCCACGTCGTACGCCGTCCCCATCACTTCGAAGCGATAGAGGAACGGGACGTGACATTTGCTCGACACGACGTCGCCGGCGAAGCAGTAGGTGTCACCGAAGTTGGTGTTCCCTCCCGCGATGACGGCGCGGATGAGCGATCGGTTGTGAACGTCGTTCAGGAATTTGACGACCGGCTTGGGTACGTAGCCGGTGTCCCGACCGGTAGCGGTCGCGCCGCCGCCGTACGTGGGGAGCACCAGGACGTAGGGACGGTCGATCGTGATGCCGTCACGCGGGTATCGAAGGGGAATGCGCGTCGCCGGAAGATCGAGCTTCTCGACGAATCGGTGGGTGTTCTCCGAGACACTCGAGAAGTAGACCAGCGACTCGGACATTGCTCCACCTTCGGTGACGACTGACTGTGGACGACTCGTGCGGCGCGACGCCGCGCGTCAGAGGTGAGTCGGGGACTCACCGTGACCGTCCCCGTCGAGCGGGGCGGCCGGAGCGCTTCAGGCAGCAGCGGTGACGAGGGTCTTGATGCGGTCGGGGCGGAAGCCGGACCAGTGATCGTCGCCGGCGACGACGACGGGCGCCTGCAGGTAACCGAGGGCCATGACGTAGTCACGCGCCTCGGGGTCCATCGAGATGTCGATGACGTCGTACTCGATGCCCTCTTTGTCGAGTGCGCGGTACGTCGCCTTGCACTGCACGCAGGCCGGCTTGGTGTAAACGGTGACGGTGGTGGCGCTCATGGTCCCTCTTCTCCTACATCGCGTGCGTCGTGTGTCCCGACCGTGAGAAGTACTCACGACCCGGGCGCGCTCGCTGTCGTCCTGACGTCGCCCTCTCCGCGGTGACATCGCACTGCAGGAACGTGGACTGGATCCCCGCTGAACCTGACGTGTACACCACCCGGAAGCTGACCGGTAAACCAGGCTCGACCCGCGCCTCCACGATGGAAAATCGGGGTGGCGCGGGCCTCGAGCCGTTGTGGCCTCTCGGTGTTCAAGACACTACACCTAGTGTCCGACAGCGCAAGGCAACACCACACTTTGTAATGACACTCGTGGAATTACCTGGTCGCAACCGAGAATCGACGGCGTGTCGCACCCTCCCGGGCGCGTCGCGAGGTGTAGTCAGGCGTCGACCAGAGCCGTGCCCGTGAGTGCTGTCACTACATCGGCGATGTCCGACGCGATCTGTGAGTTCTCACGTGGGTGTGCGCCGTCGATCGCGGCCACGATCCCATCGATGGCCAGGTCGACGTCGTCGAGCACGGATGCGCCCGCGATACCGGCAGCCTTGGCGGTGTCCTCCTTGGCCCAACGACCGGCGTTGGCACTCGGCGACGAGCTGATGACAGCGGTCGGCTTACCCGAGATGGCGCCGGCGCCGTACGGCCGCGAGAGCCAGTCGATCGCGTTCTTCAGGACGGCGGGGATGGTGCCGTTGTACTCGGGCGTCAGCAGCAGCAGTGCGTCCGCTCCGGCAACGGCCTCACGCAGTGCGGTGACGGCACCGAGGTCGGCGAGCTTCTCGGGGGTGTCGAGGTCCTCGTTGTAGAAGGGTAGATCGGCGAGACCCTCGTGGATGACGACCTCGACGCCCTCGGGTGCGACGGTCGAGGCGGTCTCGGCGAGTCGGCGAGTGATGGATTCGGCGCGGAGGCTGCCGACGAGTGCGATGACGCGGCTCATGAGTGGATCCCTTTCGATGACGGACGTTCGTGACGTACAACCGGACCGTAGTCCAGTTTCTTCCGACAGAAGGTATCGTGGGGGTGTGACCCGCGCCCCTCTGCCGTTGGCAGCCGACGACACAGAGCGCTGCGACGCCGCTCGCAACCGCCGGCTGCTTCTCGACGCCGCGGTGGGGCTGGTCGACGAGCGGGGGGCGGATGCCCTGACCATGGACGCCGTCGCGACCCGCGCCGGCGTCGGCAAGGGCACCGTGTTCCGACGCTTCGGAAGTCGCGCAGGTCTGATGCTGGCCCTGCTCGACCACACCGAGCGCGAGCTCCAACAGTCCTTCATGTTCGGACCTCCGCCTCTGGGCCCCGGCGCTCCCCCGATCGACCGCCTGATCGCCTACGGACGAGCCCGTCTCGACCTGGTCGAGGTACAGGGCGAGGTTCTGCGCGCCGCGGAGAACTCGGCAGTGTCCCGGTTCGCTGCCCCCGCCCACGCCGTCGGCCTCACCCACGTGACGACGCTGCTCCGCCAGGCCGGGGTCGAGGGCGACATTCCACTTCTGGCCTATGCACTTCTCGCTCAGCTCGAGGCGACGCTCGTGCTGCACCAGATCCGCGACGTCGGCATGAGCGCGGAGCGATTGGCCGACGGCTGGGAGGATCTGGCTCGTCGCATCGTGACCTAGGTCACGCCAGACGAAGGGTGCGCTCCGCCGCCTCGACGAGGCCCACGCCGTATCCGCGACCGTGTCCGGCCGCATGAACCGCCAACGGGTGGAGTTGATGGGCCGGAACGCGCTCGCGCCATCCGTCGACGAGCGGGTGTGTCTCGCCGTACCCGGCGATCACGTCGTCGAGGTACGGGCAGCCGAACAACTCCAGCATCGCGAGATCCGTGTCACGGTGTCCTCCGTGCGCGGCGGGATCGATCAGCACGACTCCGTCCGCGGTCCACACGACGTTGCCGTTCCACAGATCGCCGTGCAGACGTGAAGGAGGGTCGCCGTCGTCCAGAGCTCCCGACGCGATCACCTCGCAGGCTCGTTCGACGAGGATGCACTCGTCGGCCGTGACCGTGCCCGCGTCGACCGCCACCCGCAGGAACGGCAGCACTCGCTCGGCCGCGTAGAAGTGCCCCCACGCGTCGTACTCGGTGGAGGACATCTTGCGGGCTCCGATGAAGATCGTGCCCTCGAATCCCTCGGGCGCACACCCGAAGCTCCGCGCGCCACTGTCGTGCAGTCGCGCGAGCCGGCCACCGAACTCTCGTGCCGCCGCAGCGGACGGACGAGAGGTCTGCAGACGCTCCAGAGTGATGTGCGCGGCGCCCACGTCGAGGACACGGACGGTGCGCGCTCCCCCGGCGGCGAGCCACCGCAGCCCCGCGGCCTCGGCGGCGAAGAAATCGGCATGGGCGTCGTGACGCGTCTTGACGAAGGTCTGCCCGTCCGTGCTCACGCGTTATCCGCCGGCGAAGGGCGGCAACACGTCCACACGGTGACCGACCGGGTACGCGTCGTCACGCACCATCTCGTCGCCGATCAGGAAAACCGCGACGGAGAGCACGCGTTCCAGGGCGGTCCCGTGACGCTCCCGCAGAGCGCCCTTGACGTCGCCGACCGTCGCCCCCGGTCGCAGCTGGTAGGACTCGAGGTCTGTTCCCGCAGCATCGGCGGCACCCGCGAAGTAGCGCACCTCGACGGTCTCGACGTCAGCCACCGATGGCTCCCATCGACCGCTCGGGTGGCACGAAGTCCTCACGTTGCATGCCGTGACCGGCCCACTTGTTCCACATGGCACCGCGCCAGAGCTGCGCGATCTCCTCGTCGCTCGCGCCGCCGCGCAGGGCGACGCGCAGATCCGTCTCGGCGTCGCTGAAGAGGCAAGAACGCACCGTGCCCTCCGCCGTGAGTCGGGTGCGGTCGCAGTCGGCGCAGAACGACCGGGTGACCGAGGCGATGATGCCGACCGTGGCGGGACCACCGTCGACCGTCCACTCCTCGGCAGGCGACGACGCGTCGTCACGCCCGACACCGACGAGCGTGAACCGCTCACCGAGGACGTCGAGCAGCTCGGCTGCGGACACCATCGTCGAGCGTGCCCACTCACGGTCCGCGTCGAGCGGCATCTGCTCGATGAACCGGAGATCCACTCCGCGGTCGAGACACCACTGCACCAGATCCAGTGCGCCGCGCAACGTCTCGCGCATCAACACCGCGTTGATCTTGACCGGGGCGAACCCGGCTGCCAACGCGGCGTCGACTCCCGCCAGCACGGCGGGCAGCCGGTCGCGGCGTGTCAACGAGGCGAAATGGGCACGGTCGACGGTGTCGAGGGAGATGTTCACGCGGCTAAGACCCGCGGACTTCAACCGTTCGGCGCGTCGATCGAGGCCGATGCCGTTGGTGGTCATCGACAACTCCACGGTCGGGGCGCTCGCGGCGGTCCGTTCGATGATGTCGACGATGTCCTTGCGCACCAGGGGTTCTCCCCCGGTGAAACGGACTTCTCGCACGCCGAGCAGTCGATCGGCGACACCGACGAGTCGAGCGATCTCCTCGGCGGTGAGGAGTTGCTCGAACTCGAGGTTCGGCAGGCCTTCCGCCGGCATGCAGTAGGTGCACCGCAGCGAACACTTCTCGGTGACGGAGATCCGGAGATCGCGAGCGATACGGCCGAAGCTGTCGAGCAGGTGCGGCACGTCCGGACGCCCGGCCATGGACGGCGGGCGGCTCACGCCCGGCAGGCTGGGGATTCCCATACTTACCGCCGTCACTCGCACCACCTCCGCAGATTCCTGTACGACCAGTATGCCTGTCCACAGATCCCTAGGATGGTCGCCATGGCGCACAGGCACGGAACGGGCGACCGTTCGGTCGAGGAACACACCCAGCACGTCGACCGGATGATCACGCGTTCCTTCCAGGCGCGGTCACCCGAACGCATCTCCCTCGAGTCCGCGTCGGGCCGGATCACCCACGTCGACGTGCCTGCACGGATCGACGTACCCAACTTCCGGAACTCGCAGATGGACGGGTACGCCGTCGACGCGGCGTCCGTCGCGAGCGTTCCCGTGACCCTCCCCGTCACCGGCACCACCGCGGCCGGCGACGACGGCGGACAGTCCCATCGACACGGCACCGCCCGCAAGATCATGACCGGCGCGCCCGTCCCGGACGGGGCCGATGCGGTCGTTCCCGTCGAGGACACCGAGATCCACGACGACGGCGTGCGCATCCTCGCCGGCCGCAGCGCCGGTGAGTTCGTCCGAGAACAAGGAAGCGACATCCGGGAAGGATCCGTCGTCGTCAGGGCGGGGACGACCCTGCGGCCCCGACATCTCGGGGCGCTGACCGCGGTCGGTTGGGCCGACGTCGAGGTGGCTCCACGGCTGCGTGTGTCCGTCATCGCGACGGGCGCCGAACTCGTCGAGGCCGGCCGCGAGCTGGCACCGGGCCAGTTGTACGACTCGAACGGCCTCACCCTCGCGGCCTACGCGGCGGCCGACGGCGCCGAGGTCACCTTCCGCGGGCGCTCGACCGACAACGCGCAGGAGTTCCGCGAGATGCTGACCGAGGCCGCCGCATCCGCGGACGTGGTTCTCACGTCCGGCGGAGTCTCGATGGGCGACTTCGAGGTGGTACGGGACGTGCTGGGGCCGCTCGGCGGCACGTTCACCCACGTCGCGATGCAGCCGGGTGGTCCGCAGGGATGGACCGACCTGGACGGCACACCGGTCATCAGCTTTCCGGGCAACCCGGTCAGCACCGTCGTGTCGTACCTCGTCTTCGCCCGGCCGGTGATACGTCGACTCACCGGGCTGCCCGTCTCGGCGCCGTCCGACCACGTCGCCGACGCCGAGATCGTGTCCATCCCCGGACGTCGACAATTTCTCCGCGGCCGCCTGACCGACACCGGCGTGGCCGTGACGTCCGGGCCCGGTTCGCACCTGGTGGTCTCGATGGCGGCAGCGGACGTCCTCGTCGACGTCCCGGCGGACACGGTCCGGATCCCCGCCGGCAACACTGTGCGCGTCCTGCCGCTGTGACAGGCTGATCTCCGTGAACGAGACCACCCCGCAGACGAGTCCGGACCAGGAACAGCCCGGCGGCGCCCTCTCGCATCTCGATTCCGACGGGCGCGCCCGCATGGTCGATGTCAGCGACAAGGCCGAGACCCGACGCGTCGCGGTCGCCGCGGGACTGCTGCGGACCACCGCGGACGTGATCCGTCTGGTCCGCGCGGACGGGATGCCCAAGGCCGACGTCCTCGCCACCGCCCGCATCGCTGCCATCTCGGGAGCGAAGCGGACATCCGAGCTCATTCCTCTGTGTCATCCCCTCCCGCTGTCGTCGGTCGCCGTGTCGTTCGAGTTCGGTGAGGACTCCATCTCCATCGAGGCGACGGCCGTCACGACCGGACGCACCGGTGTGGAGATGGAAGCGTTGACGGCCGTGTCGATCGCCGGCCTGACACTGCACGACATGGTCAAGGCCGTCGATCCGGCCGCGTCGATCGAGTCCGTCCGGCTGGTCCGCAAGGAAGGCGGAAAGCGCGGCGTGTGGACACGGGACTCGAAGACACCGACGCCCGCGCCTGCTCGAGCTCCCCTCGGGGATCGCACCGCCGTCGTCGTCGTCGCCTCGACCGGAAGCGCCGCCGGAACGCGCGAGGACACCACCGGACCCCGTATCGCGGCATGGCTCGACGACCGTGGATACGACGTCCGTGGACCGCTGGTGGTCGCGGACGCCGACATCGCCGCCGGGCTGCAGGACGCGCTGACGGACGGTCCCGCACTGGTGATCACCACGGGCGGCACCGGCGTCTCGCCGACCGACGCCACTCCCGAGGCCACCAGGGCAGTGCTCGACCGCGAACTCCCCGGGGTGGCGGAGCAGATCCGGCGCGCAGGCCTCGAGGCGACGGTGCACGCATCACTGAGCCGCGGCCTGGTCGGGGTCGCCGGGCGGAGCGTCGTGGCGAATCTGCCGGGATCTCCGGGAGGGGTGAAAGACGGCCTGGGAGTTCTGGATCCGCTCCTCGACCATCTCGTCGCACAGGTCCGAGGCGGAGGAGCACACGAATGACCGAGATCCTTGCTCGCATCTCGAGCGATCCGATCGATCCCGCCACCGTGTCCGACGCGGTCGCCGGGCCCACTCACGGTGCGGTACTGGTGTTCTGGGGTGTGGTCCGCGATCACGACCACGACAAGTCCGTCTCCGCCCTGGAATATCGCGCCCACCCCGATGCCGAGAAGTTCCTGCGGCGATGCTGCGAGGACGCCGCGGCGGCCTCGGGGCTGCCCACGGCGGCCATCCACCGCGTGGGCGATCTGACGATCGGGGACACGGCACTCGTCGCCGCCGTGGCGTCACCGCATCGCGCCGAAGCCTTCGCCGCCCTGCAGACGCTCGTCGACCGCATCAAGACAGAGGTACCGATCTGGAAGCGTCAGCAGTTCCCGGAAGGCACCAGCGAGTGGGTCGGACTCTAATCCCGTTCTGCCGCACCGTCATCCGTCGACCGGCGGACGAAGCGATGGACCGCCAGCAACTCGGCGTCCGTCGCGCTCTCCGTCCGGATCATGGACTCGACCCGTTGCCTGGTGTCCTCAACGTCCAAGCCTGACCCGATGAACACCAGCGCCGTCCCACCGCGCGGCGACGCCGTCTCGATCTCGATGTGCACTCCGACCGTCTGCACCAGGAACCGAGCATCACCTCGCCCGAATCGGGCGAACCCTTTACAGCGGTACAGCCCCGGTGGCGGGTTCTCCAGGAAGTCGATCAATGCTCTCGGATCGAGGTGGTCGGTCGTCTCGACACTGACCGTCTGGTACTCGGTGTGCAAGTGATCGTGGTGATCGTCGTCCTCCCGGAGGAGGTCGTCGAGCGTCAGTTGGCGCGGTCCGTCGTCCTGTCGTTCCGGCGGATCCAGGAGTAGCCGGACATCCACTGCTCCCCTGGACGTCACCACCCTCGGCGCCGTGGGTGCGGCCCGATGCACCTCGGCCAGAACCGCGTCGAGCGTGGACTTCTCGACCGAATCGGCCTTGTTGACGACGACGAGGTCGGCCATCGCGAGGTGCTGGTCGAGGTGCGGATTGGCCGCTGCCGTCTCGGGCAGGGACAGCGCGTCGACCACCATGACCAGTCCGCCGTAGCGGATCCGCGCATCCGCACTGGCCAGCACCATCTTGATCAACGCTCGTGGTTCGGCGATACCGCTGGCCTCGACGACGATGGCGTCGACAAGTCCACTCGTGGCGGTGAGAGCGCCGAACATGTCGTCGAGATCGTCGGTGTCCACGGCGCAACACAGGCAACCGTTTCCCAGCGTGACGACGGAGTCGACCTGGCCGGCCACCAACATCGAGTCGATGTCCACCGCACCGAAATCGTTGACCACGACGCCTATGCGGAGTCCGTCGTTGCGCCGCAGGATGTGATTGAGCAGGGTCGTCTTTCCGGACCCCAGATACCCGGCCACCAGGACGACCGGAACTGCGTTGCGTGGCACGCCGAACAGGGTACGTGAGCCCCGCTGTGCATCACTCGTCGTGCAGAACGAAGTCGATGATTCCGGCGCCGATCGCGATGGCGTGGGACAACTGTCCGTCCGCGCTTTCCAGAATCGCCGCATCACCGGGGTCGGAGCCGTTCCCCATCTCGACGAACACGACCGGCACCGTGGTCAGTGCAGGCGCGGCAATATCGGATCGTTCCTGGATGCCGTCCACTCCCGCATAGTTCGAGGGCGTGAAACCCTCCCGCAGATAAGCATCGCGCATTGCTGTGGACGCGACCCGCCCGGCGCCGGACTGCACAGAGTTCACCTCCGAGGACGGAATCGGAAGTGTCGGGACAATGATGTGGAAACCGTGATCGGCCGAGTCGGGCGTGCCCGCCGTCGAGGTCGAGTCCGCGTGGATACTCACGGCGACGGCTGCCCCGGACGCACTGGCAGCGGCCGCCCGGTCGGTGATGCAGCCACCCCACCCGTCGTCGTCGGGACGGCTGAGGACGACGGTCGCACCCAGGCTCTCCAGACTCGATTTCACCAGCTGCGTGACGTTCCAGACGATGGTGTGTTCAGGGGTGCCGCCCAGAGCCGTCATGCCGGTGGTCTGGCAGTCCTTCGTTCCTCCCCGCCCGTCGTCTACCTGACGTGAGAGGTTTTCGCCGGCGGAGCTCCCCTGGTGACCGGGGTCCAGGAAGACCACTGTCCCGGCGAGCGGCTCCGCTGCTATGGGAGTGGCTGCAGCGGTGCCTGATACCGCGAATGCGAGAACGACCGCCGACGTCGTCAGCGAGCTGCGCTCGAACATTGTCCTGACCCGCACACGTCCCCCATTCCACGCCGAGCGCGCACGCGCCCGACGAAAACCTCCCACAACATGAAGAATGGCTCGGAAGAATTGACTGTCCGTACTTCCATCGAGAGGCGACCGTGACCGCATCGTGACCGATTACCATGCTCGGCCGGACGGTGACAGCAGAATTCGACAATGGATCCACCGGTTACGGAAAATGACGGCAACAAAGCGCACCCGACTATTACTCGGTCCCTGACCGACGGTAATGTCCGTCGCAGCGCGTTTCAGGAATACGAATACAACGAAAGCGGACGACATGGCAAAGAAGGTCGTTGTTCACCTGGTCGACGACATCGACAGCACCCCTATCGACGAGGACGGCGAACACATCACGTTCGCCGTCGACGGACAGACGTACGAAATAGACCTCGGGCCGGTCAATGCTGCGGAATTCCGCCGCACGGTGGGTTACTACGTGGACCATGCGGCGAAGGTGTCGGGGAGTTCCTCGACCCGGTCCGGCGGTTCGACTCGCACCAACTCCTCGACTCGACGACAGTCGACCGCTGTGGGACGTCGCAGCGCTGAGGAAACGAAGGCCGTGCGCGAATGGGCCCTCGGCGCCGGATACGACCTCGCAGCGCGCGGACGCATCCCGTCCGAGGTGCAGAAGGCGTACGACGCCAGTCACTGAGACACGACGAAGCCCCATGATCGGAAGATCATGGGGCTTCGTCGTATGTCGGTGAATCTCGTTGTTCGGTGGAGCTTGTTCTTTCGGTGGAGCTAAGGGGACTCGAACCCCTGACCCCCACACTGCCAGTGTGGTGCGCTACCAGCTGCGCCATAGCCCCGTGCATCTCCGTGTGGTCCGAAAAGTGCTTCCGTACCGCCCGAAGAACGCTCGACCGAAGTTACACCATCGCCATTGCGAGGTCCAAATCCGGTTCAGCCCAGATCGGCCACCCACCCTGTGTCCGTGGTGGTGTCGACGATCGCACCGTCGACGATGACCGTGGGCGTGCCCTGCGCACCGGCAGCGGCGAGAGCGGCGCTGCCCGCCTCGGCATTCGTTGCCGCGGTTGCTACCCCGGCACCGTCGGTGATGCATTGCACGGCCTCGTCGGATGCGCCCGCATCTCCCGCCGCAGTCGCCAGCTCGGCGTTGGTGTGGTCGGCGCTGCCGTTCTCCTCGGGCTGGAACTCGGGTGAGAACAGGTTCGAGTGGAACGCGGAGAAGGCCGGACCGTCACCCGTGGCCGCGATGCACTGCGATGCGGCTACCGCGCGGGTGCTGTAGTCACCGCTGGGCGAGAGGCGGTTGAGGAAGTCGAGCATGTGGTACCGGACGGCGACTGTCCCGTCGTCGATCTTCTGAGCTAGTTCCTGGCCGTAGGTGTTCTCGAGCTCCGCGCAGTAGGGGCACATCGCGTCCTCGAAGATGTCGACTGTGCGGCTCGCGCCGGGCGCACCCAGGGTGACGACGCCCGAGGGATCGACCGAGGTGGTGACCGCAGTGTTCTGCACGGAACCGTATCCGTCGGCCCGAGGTGCGCTGCGCGAGTTCTGCCACAGAACGCCGCCGATGACGACGGCCGCGATGACGAGGAGCGCGAGACCACCCAGGACATAGGTCGACGTGCTCGACGACTTCTGCGGCGTGTATTTCGACGACTTGGTCGTTCTCGCGGATCCCGACGACTTCGGCGATTTCGGTGACGACGGCGTGGAGGCATTCACGGAGAACACTGTGTCACGGTCGACTGACAACGGCCTGAGAAACCCGGTCCGCAACACGGTCAGGTTTGCCAATGCTTGCTGGTAGAGAACTCGACTTCGCCGTACATTCGCCCGGTGACCCACATCGACCCCCACGACCCGCAGGCCGTCACCTCACCGGCCGGGGAATCGACTCTGCCGCCACACGAGTTCGATCACACACACGCCGACGTCTCCGGCGGATGGCTGCGCGCCGCGACGTTCGGCGCCATGGACGGCCTGGTCACCAACACCTCACTCATCGCGGGTGTCGGTGGAGCCGGCGTCACCACTCACACGCTCGTCCTGAGCGGCATCGCCGGACTCGTCGCGGGCGCGTTCTCGATGGCTCTCGGTGAGTTCACGTCGGTGTCGACCCAGAACGAACAGATCGACGCCGAGGTGAACACCGAGCGTGCCGCGTTCTCCAAGTATCCGGCAGAGGAGCAGGCGGAGCTGGTCGGCATGCTGACCGACATGGGCATGTCCGCCGAGACAGCGACCACGGCTGCCCGTGAGATCCACACGGAACCCGACCGCGCCGTCGATCTGCACATCTCCCGTGAACTGGGCGTCGATCCCACGGAGAAGCCGTCACCGTGGGTCGCGGCGGGGTCCTCTTTCGTGCTGTTCTCGATCGGCGCGATCATCCCGCTGATCCCGTTCCTGCTGGGATCGGACGTCCTCGCCTTCGGACTCGCCTGCGGAGCGGTGGGATTGATGGTCGCCGGAGCACTCGCCGCTCACTTCACCTCACGGTCGACGGTGATCGGTGCGCTGAGGCAACTGCTGTTCGGATCACTCGCCGTCGCGGCGACCTACGGCGTCGGGTCCCTCATCGGCGTCGGGACCGCGTAGCGCGTCGGAACCGCTCGAGACGGCTGCCAGCCCGCCTCCCGACCGGGTGTCCGGAACGACCATCCACCCCACCGCGGCGATCAGCAGGATCGCGCCGGACGAGCCGAATGCCACACCGTAGGACAGGTGCGTCACCAGGACTCCGGCAACCAGCGGCCCGATGACCGAACCGACGTCCATCGCCATCTGGAAGGCAGCGAGGACCGGGCCGCCGCGGGCGCGGCTACCGATGAGGTCCGCGACGGCCGCCTGCTGGGTCGGCGTGATCAGACCGGACCCGATGCCGGCGACGAACGTGATGACCAGGAACACCTCGGTGGACCCGGAGATACCCATCGCCGAAGTGGACGCGCCGCACAGCAGCAGGCCGGCGACCAGGAACGGCTTGCGGCCGTGCCGATCGGACAGGCGCCCCGCAGGCACCAAGGCCACCGCGTTGCCGACCGCGAACACCGCGAGGGCGATGGCGGCCATCGATGCGCTGCGGCCCAGCGCCGACACCACGAACAACGGAACGATGGCTGTCCGCACCCCGAAGACCGCCCACCCGTTGGCGAAGTTCGACAGCAGCGCCGACCTGTACGTCGACGATCGGAGCGCGTCGGCGAAACGCAACGTGACGGATGCGGCCTCGTCGGCTCTCGTGGTGGCTGCCGGCGAGCGCAGGCCGACGGCAACGACCCCAGCCGCGGCGACGAGCGTGACCGCATAGAACACGAACGGTGCACGGAGGCCGCCGATCCCGAGCACGATCCCTCCGACGAAAGGCCCCAGGACCGTTCCGGCGAGGAAGCTCGACGCGTACATGCCGGACACGCGACCGCGGCGGTCCGGCGGGGCGATGCGGATGAGCAACCCGAGCGCCGACACCGTGAACATGGTCGACCCGATGCCGCCGAGCGATCTGAACAGCAGCAGTTGCCAGTACGTCTGAGCGAGCGCACACAAGCCCGTCGATACCGCGACCACGACGAGTCCGGTCAGGTAGACCCTGCGCTCACCGATGCGCTGGACGAGCGACCCACTGGCCGGGGCGAAGATCAACCTCGTGGCCGCGAAGGCGGAGATGATGACCGTGACGGCGAACTCGTCGACGCCGAAGTCCAGCGCGAACCCCGGCAAGGCCGGCGCGACGATGCCGAACCCCAGAGCGATGACGAACGCGGCGGAGACGAGAATCCAGATGTCACGCGTCGGGTCGTCCTTCGCCGAACTCTTCGGGGCAGGGCCGCCGTTCGAGAGGTCGGACGAGTCCGTCACGTCCCGGACAGGACGGACGAGACGAGATCGCGTGCCGCACTCTGCACCTCGGCCAGATGGTCCGCTCCCTTGAAGGACTCCGCGTAGATCTTGTAGACGTTCTCGGTGCCCGACGGGCGCGCGGCGAACCACGCGTTCTCCGTCGTCACCTTCAGCCCACCGAGGGCGGCGTCGTTCCCGGGCGCGGACGTCAGCGTCGCGGTGATCTCCTCCCCCGCCAACGTCGTGGCCGTCACCTGATCCGCGGACAGCTTGGCCAGCAACGCTTTCTGCTCACGATCGGCGGGCGCATCGGTACGCGCGTAGGCCGGGTTGCCGAAGCGGTCGGTCAGGGACGAGTACCGCTGCGACGGCGTCGACCCCGTCACCGCCGTGATCTCCGAGGCCAGCAGCGCGAGGATGATGCCGTCCTTGTCGGTCGTCCAGACGGATCCGTCTTTCCGCAGGAAGGACGCACCGGCACTTTCCTCGCCGCCGAACCCGATGTCGCCGGAGATCAGACCGGGCACGAACCACTTGAATCCGACGGGGACCTCGAGCAGTCTGCGGTCGAGCGAGGACACGACCCGGTCGATCATCGACGAACTGACCAACGTCTTTCCGACGGCGGCGGCGGTCGGCCATCCGGAACGGTGCGAGAACAGGTAGTCGATGGCCACCGCGAGGTAGTGGTTGGGATTCATCAACCCGTCGGGGGTGACGATGCCGTGGCGGTCGGCGTCGGCGTCGTTTCCGGTGGAGACGTCGAAGTCGTTGCGCGCCTCGATGAGCGAGGCCATCGCGTTGGGCGACGAGCAGTCCATGCGGATCTTGCCGTCGGTGTCGAGAGTCATGAATCGCCAGGTGGCGTCGACCAGTGGGTTGACGACCGTCAGATCGAGACGGTGCCGCTCGGCGATCGCACCCCAGTAGTCGACGCTCGCACCGCCCAACGGGTCGGCGCCGATACGCACGCCGGCGGAACGGATCGCGTCGATGTCCAGGACGGACGGAAGGTCGTCGACATACGTGCCCAGGTAATCGTATTTCTGCACACTTCCGGCGAGTGCGGCAGCGAGGGACACCCGCTTCACGGACGCGACTCCCGAGCGCAGGATCTCGTTGGCTCGCGCGGCGATGACCGAGGTGGCGTCGGTGTCGGCGGGCCCGCCGTTCGGCGGGTTGTACTTGAAACCGCCGTCGCGCGGGGGGTTGTGCGACGGCGTGACGACGATTCCGTCCGCGAGCGCCGACGGGCCGGTGGCGTTGTGCCGCAGGATGGCATGGCTGACGGCAGGTGTCGGCGTGTAGCGACCGGCGGAGTCGACGAGAACGACGATGTCGTTGGCGGCGAGAACCTCGACCGCGGTGACCCATGCGGGCTCCGACAGGGCGTGGGTGTCCTTGCCCAGGAACAGGGGGCCGGTGGTGCCCTGCGACGCGCGGTACTCGACGATGGCCTGCGTCGTGGCGATGATGTGGTCTTCGTTGAAGGCGCCGTCGAGGCTGGATCCGCGGTGGCCCGACGTTCCGAACACCACCTGCTGATCGGGGTCGTCGACGTCGGGCGTCACGGTGTAATAGGACGTCACCAGATGTGGCAGGTCGACCAGATCCGACGCCTGCGCACGTTGTCCCGCTCGCTCGTGAGCCACTTGTGGTCCTCCTGTGTAGATCGCGAACCCCCGTCGTGAACGACCCTAACGGGCGCCGTCGATCACAGGTCCGGGAGTCGGGAGAATTCGGCGATCGCGATGACGTCGTCGAGTGCCGTGGCCACCACCCGGAGCCGCTGACCGACGGTGTCGGCGGTGAGGATCTTCGAACGATCGGACGAGCCGAAGGGCAACGACGACGCGAACGCCCACAGTTCGTCCGTCGATCGTCCCCCGCCGGCGTCGACGCGTGGAACCTCGGGTGTCGGAAGATCGCGCGCCCGGGCGATGTCGGTGAGAATGTCGAACAGTCGCTCGGTCCGCTCCTGCACCAGATCGACGATCTCGTCGTTGTTCTCCGCGGTGTCCGGCGCATCGGGCCACGCGGTGACCCGAGCCCGAGGGTAGGGATCGTCGGTCAGCCATTCGACGACACGGATGCGCTCCACGCCCCGGCACTCGAGGACGAACCGTCCGTCCTGGGTGGGCAGCGCTCGGTCGATTCGCGTGGACACTGCCGCGGTGCCGCGGACGTCGCCACCGCCCACCTCGTGGCCGCGCTCGATCAGGACGACCCCGAAGTGCGAGTCCGTGTCGAGGCAGTGCTGCACCATGGCGCGGTACCGCGGTTCGAATACGTGCAACGGGACGTCGTCTCCGGGTAGTACGACGGAGCCCAGCGGGAACATCGGCAGGATCGACATGTCGTCCGGCCTGGTGTCCGGTTGCCGGTCGAGGGTGCCGTCGTCGTTGTCCACGCCTCCAGCATGCACCTACGGCCGGGAGTGACGCTCGCAACCGCCTCACCGTCTCCGGTGTCGACACGGCCTCCGCTGGGTAAGGATGCGTGCATGAGCCCCTCCACTTCGGCAGATGCGTCGACCCTTCACACGTTCTCCGTCTGGGCGCCCACGCCGGACCGTGTGCGACTGCACCTCGACGGTCGACTGCACGAGATGACCGAGTCGAACGGGTGGTGGACCGCCGAGGCCGCTGCTGCCGACGGCGCGCGGTACGGCTTCGTCCTCGACGACGACGAGTCGGTGATTCCCGATCCTCGCTCGCCCCGGCAGCCGGACGGGGTGCACGAGGCCTCCGCGTTGTACTCCCCCGAGTCCTACGCATGGTCCGATCAGTCGTGGACGGGTCGTCCGCTGGCGGGCGGCGTCCTGTACGAGCTGCACATCGGAACCTTCACCACTGCAGGAACTTTCGACTCCGCGATCGAGCGACTGGACTACCTCGTCGATCTGGGCGTCACCTTCGTCGAGGTGATGCCGGTCAACGGTTTCAACGGTACGCACAACTGGGGCTACGACGGTGTCCTCTGGTACACGGTGCACGAGGGGTACGGAGGCCCGGAAGCGTTCCAGCGCTTCGTCGACGCGTGCCACGCGCGAGGATTGGCCGTCACGCTCGACGTGGTCTACAACCATCTCGGACCGTCGGGAAACTATCTGGAGAAGTTCGGCCCGTACATGTCCGACGGCGCCAACTCGTGGGGACAGACGGTCAACGTCGCGAGCGACGGATCGGACACCGTCCGCCGCTACATCATCGACAACGCGCTGCGGTGGTTCGACGACTTCCATGTCGACGCACTGCGTCTCGACGCGGTGCACGCGCTGGCGGACACCACCGCGACGCACATTCTCGAACAGCTGGCCGTCGAGACCGCGACGCTGTCGGCCCACGTCGGTCGACCGCTGAGCCTCATCGCCGAGAGCGATCTGAACGACCCCACGCTGATCACGGCTCGCGCAGGCGGTGGCTACGGGCTGACGGCGCAGTGGGACGACGACGTGCATCACGCGGTCCACGCCGCCGTGTCGGGCGAACGGCAGGGCTATTTCGGCGACTTCGGTTCGATGCAGTGCCTCGCGACGACGATCTCGCAGGGCTTCTTCCATGCGGGTACCTACTCGACGTTCCGCGGACGGGTGCACGGGCGGCCGATCGACCGACGTCTGCTGCCGGCGAGTTCGTTGGTCGCGTACACCACGACGCACGACCAGGTGGGTAACCGCGCGATCGGCGACCGGCCGGGCTTCTACCTGACGCCTGGCCAGCTGGCGGTCAAGGCCGCTCTGATCCTGTTGTCCCCCTTCACTCCCATGCTGTTCATGGGCGAGGAGTTCGACGCGTCGACACCGTTCCAGTTCTTCACCTCGCACCCGGAACCGGAACTCGGCGAGGCGACGGCGAAGGGTCGCAAGGCGGAGTTCGCCTCGCACGGATGGAACAGCGAGGACATCCCCGACCCGCAGGATCCCACGACGTTCACCGACTCGAAGTTGAAGTGGGAGGAGATCACCGAGGGTGATCACGCGCGGGTCCTCGAGTGCTACAAAGCACTGCTGGCCTTCCGCTCGAGCCGCATCGAGATCACCGATCCGTGGCTGACCGATCTGCACGTCGACTACGACGAGGACGAGCGGTGGATCGCGATCCAGCGGTCACCCGGACTGCGCATCGTGTGCAACCTGTCCGAGTCGCCGGTCACGGTCCCGTACGGCGGCACCCCGCTCCTGTGGTGGGAGGAGGCCACGCCGAACGCGACCGGATCGGCGACCACGGTCCCGGGTCACTCCTTCGTCGTCCTGTACTGACCGTCACCGCCGCGCAACGCGAGTGCCACGAGCACCGCGTTGCCGGCGAGGACCACGGCGGTCGCAACTGCCGCGACGTGCATGCCGTCGACGAAGGCCACGCGTGCCGACGCCGCGAGCGCGTCACCGATCTCGGCGGGCAGTGTCGACGCGATCGACACCGCCTCGCCGATGGTCTCCTGAGCGCCGGCCGCGTCCGAGCTGTTCAGCGCGGCGAGATCGATGCCTCCGCGGAACACGGACATCACGACGGAACCGAGGAGTGCGACACCGAGCGCGATACCCAGTTCGTAGGCAGTCTCGGACACGGCCGACGCAGCCCCGGCGCGTGACGGCGGCACCGACGCGACGACCAGGTCCGAGGTCAACGTCAGGGCCAACCCCGCACCGACCCCGACGAGAACGAACGATGCCATGAACACGGCGATCCCGTCCGTCTGGCCGAGTCGGGTGAGCAGCAGCGCGCCCACGGCGGACGTCGCGAGACCGACCGCGAGAACGGTGCCCGCCTCCCACCGTCGAACCAGGTGAGCCGCGGCCAGCGATGCCAGGATGCTGGTGGCGGTACCCGGCACCATCACTAGGCCTGCCTCCAGTGGTGACACCCCGAGAACCGACTGCAGGTACTGCGACCCGAAGAACAGCACGCCGGCGAGAGCGAATACCGACAGCAGGTTCGTGGCGACGGCCGTCGAGAAGCGGCGCTGGGCGAACAGCGTGAGGTCGATCATCGGTGCTGACAGTGTCCGTTGGCGTCGGACGAAGACGAGGCCGGCGAGTATCCCGACCAGCGCGATCGGCACCATCACGGCGTTCGGGCCGTGGGCCGCGGTCTCCTTGACGGCGTACACGACGGGAACGATCGCGAGAATCGACAGGACCGCGCTCGGAATATCGAATCGTCCGGGGTTCGGATCCTTGGATTCCGGGATCGTGAAGGGCCCGACCACGACGAGCGCGATCATGATCGGCACGTTGATCAGGAAGACCGATCCCCACCAGAAGTGCTCGAGCAGGTACCCGCCGACCAGCGGTCCGGCGGCAGCGCCGCCGCCCGCCATCGCGCCCCAGACGCCGATGGCCAGGGTGCGCTCGCGTCGTACCTGGAACATGGTCCGGATCAGGCCGAGTGTCGCCGGCATGAGTGTTGCGCCCGAGATCCCTTGGAGCACACGAGCCGTGATCATCATCGCCGGATCGACCGCGAATGCCGCCACCACCGACGACAACCCGAAACCGACGGCGCCGATCAGCAGAAGCTTGCGTCGGCCGATGCGGTCACCGACCGTGCCCATCGTGACCAGTAGTCCCGCGAGCACGAAGGAGTAGACGTCGATGATCCACAGCAGCTCGGTACTGCTGGGACGCAGATCGGAACTCAGGAACGGGAGCGCGATGTCGAGCACGGTGCCGTCGACGGCGATGAGCATCACCGCTCCGGCGAGCACCATCAGTCCGATCCATTCACGCCTCGTGGCGGGTACGGCGGACTCTTCGGGATTCGGCTGCACGGACGCAGCCGCGGACACGGACACAGGTCACCTCTTTCGTTTACCGTCCGGACGGTACAGTCGGACTCCGTCAGAGTAGCAACAACCGTCCAGCCGGTACAGTCCTTGTCATGGCAGCCGATACGCGCGACCGAATCCTGGACGCCCTCGAGGCGCTGCTGCTCGACGAAGGCCTGGACAGGACGACCCTCGAAGCGGTGGCCGCGCGGGCGGGCGTCTCCAAAGGTGGCTTGCTGTATCACTTCCCGAGCAAGGACGCGATGATGGCGTCGATGGTCCGACGGCTCGGTGACCGCGCGGACGCACAGCGAGTCGATGCCGAGAAGGCCGGCTCCTCGCTCGCGCAGTGGTACCTCCAACCGCCCGACGCGACCTCGGCCGAGGAAGTGGCGCTGTACCGCTCCACGCTGGCTGCGCTGCGCAGCATGGACGGGCGGCCCGGCGAGGTCCACCAGGCCGTCATCGAAGTCATGGGAATGTGGGACCGAGCCTTGCAACGCGAGATCGAGGATCCGGTCCACGCGGAGATCGTCCGCCTGGTCGGCGACGGCATCTACTTCGCCGCGCTGCTGGGCCTTCCCCAGACGGATGCCGACCTGCACCGCGCCGTCGTCGAGCGACTGCTCGGGACGAACTACGTCAGGTAGCGGTACGCCGGGGAGCCCGGTTCGAGGTGCTCGACGTGCATCGGCGAATCTTCCATCCGCTCCAGCAGGGCCGACAGATCCGCGGAGGATCCCAGTTCGATGCCGACGAGCGCGGCACCGGTCTCGCGGTTGTTCCGCTTGACGTACTCGAAGAGCGTGACGTCGTCGTCCGGGCCCAGCACGACGTCGAGGAACGTCCTCAGCGCGCCCGGCTCCTGCGGGAAGTCGACGAGGAAGTAGTGCTTGAGACCCTTGTGGACCAACGACCGTTCGAGGATCTCGCCGTAGCGGGACACATCGTTGTTCCCACCCGAGATCAGGCACACCACGGTCGACCCGGCAGGAATGTCGACGTGCGACAGTGCGGCCACCGACAGTGCTCCCGCCGGCTCGGCGATGATGCCCTCGCTCTGATAGAGGTCGAGCATGGCCGTGCAGATCGCGCCCTCGTCGACCTGCGTCACGACCACCGAGCCGCGGCCGTCGTCGGTTCCGGTCCTGATGGGAAGCGCGGAGTGCGATTCGACCGTGGTGCCGAGGCTTGCCATCACGCGATACGGCAGGTTCCCGACGCGTCGGACCGCCGCGCCGTCGACGAAGGGATCGACCTCGGGAAGCGTCACGGGGCCACCGGCCATCAGGGCCGCCGCCATCGACGCTGCACCGGTGGGTTCGGCTCCGACGATCGACGTGCTCGGAGAACGTTCCGCCAGGTATGCGGCCACTCCCGTCATGCACCCGCCGCCTCCGACAGGAACGACGACGAGATCGGGAGTGGTGGTGCCGAGCTGAGAGAGCATCTCGGCGGCGATGGTTCCCTGGCCGGCCGTCGTCCGAGGGTCGTCGAACGGCGGGACGATGGTGGCTCCGGACCGTGCGACGTCCTCGAGAGCGGCCGCGGCGGCGGCGTCGAACGTCGATCCGACGCTGATCACCTGAACCATGTCGCCGCCGTGGAAGGCGATGCGATCACGCTTCTGCTTCGGGGTGTTGGTGGGGACGTAGATGCGGCCGCGGACGCCGAGTGCACGGCACGCGAACGCGACTCCCTGTGCATGGTTACCGGCACTGGCAGCGACCACACCGACAGCGCGCTCGGCATCGGTGAGCTGGAGCATGAGGTTGTACGCGCCACGCAGCTTGTACGAGCGGACCCGCTGCAGGTCCTCGCGCTTGAGATAGACGTTCGCACCCGTCACCGCGGACAGCCTGTCGCAGTACTCGAGCGGTGTGAGAGTGGCGATGTCCCGCAACCTGACGGCCGCAGCGTCGATGTCGGCTGCGGTCGGCGCAGCGGCGTCGGTGCGGGTCGTCGTCTCGGTCACACGGTCATGCTGCCACGGTCAGCGGCCGGACACCGACGTCAGGCCCTCTCGAGGACGAAGACCGGTATCTCGCGATCCGTCTTCTCCTGATAATCGGCGTAGTCGGGGTATGCGGCCACGGAGCGTTCCCACCACAGCGCTTTTTCCTCGCCGTGGACCTCGCGGGCCACCATGTCCCACTTCTCCGTCTTGTCGCGCAGCTCGACGTGCGGGTTCGCGAGGACGTTGAAGTACCAGACCGGGTGCTTCGGTGCACCACCGAGCGAGGCCACGGCTGCGTACGCACCGTCGTGCTCGACTCGCATCAACGGCGTGCGCCGCAGCTTGCCCGTCTTGTTACCGATCGTCGTGAGCAGGATGACGGGCATCCCCCGCATCTCGGTTCCCTCGGTTCCACCGGAGCTCTCGTACAGGTCGGCCTGATCGGCTGCCCAGGTGGACGGACTCGGTTCGTACTCCCCTTGTAATGGCATGAGACCAGTACACACAGCACCTCCTCGATCGGCAACCGAACGGGCCTGATCGGCGAGTTTCGGTGGCCCGAACTTCGAAGTACGTGTAGCCTTCGAACCAACGCAGGGTGCACGGAAATCGACGTTCGGGAGGCAGCATGACCACGGTCGACCTGACAACTACTCGCGCTCTCCCCGTCCGGACGGTGGACGTTGCCGGCACCGACTGGCCGCTCTACAAAATCGAAAGCCTGGTGCTCGCGCTCCTTGTCTTCGCCGCCCTTGCCCTGACTGTCACCATGCAGACAGCCGTCCTCACCTCTGCCGCTGTCGGTGTGACGCTGTGGTGGGCCCTCGGAACGACCGAGCGGTTCCGCACCCGACGCTGACCACGTACACACGCCGACGGGGCGCCCACATCGTGTGGGCGCCCCGTCGGCGTTCGTGTGGTCCGGCCGTATGTCAGGAACCGAACGGCAGAACACCGGGGGCCAGGTAGAGCCCGCTGCTTCCGGCGGCGATGCCACCGACGAGTTCGAGCGCGGCGTTGATGAAGTTCGTGATCATGGGATCGTCCCTCTCGGTCGAGTTCGATTGACGATCCGACGGTACCGTCCGTTCCTGTGAACGGTCACGATCTGGTCTGGTACGTCGGCTACGGCTCGAACACCCTGCCCGCACGCCTCGACGCCTACCTGGGCGGCTCCGCGGCCGACAGCAGATTCGGTGCGCACGCCGTCCCGCGGACCCTGTCGCCTCCGCGCGAGCGCCGGTGGATCACCGTGCCGCACGCGGTGTACTTCGCCGGCGTCTCGGCCCGGTGGACCGGAGCGTCCGCGTTCCTCTCGCTCACACCCTCCCCCGATTCCGACAGCATCGCCCGCGCCTACCTCCTGGACTGGTCTGCCCTCGACCACATCGCGACCGTGGAGAACGCACAGACGGAGCAGACACTCGACGTCCGCGCCTCCCTGCCCACACAGCCGGGGGCGTGGGCGCTGCTCCCGGTGGAGCCGTCGACCGAGCCCCACCGCGGCAAGTACGACGCGGCGCTACGCCTGGACGACATCGACGGCGTCCCGGCCGTGACTCTGACGTCGAGCCACGTGCGAGAACGCGGAGTGCCGGCCGACCGCTACCGCGACGTCATCGCGGAGGGCCTGAGGGACAACCCTTTCGGCGTCGACCCGGATGTCTACCTCGCGGCGGCCGTGGAGCGGTCGGCCGTCGTCAGGCGGTGAGGCAGCATCAGACGGCGAGGCAGCCGGGTCCGAGCAACGCCTTGAGATCGCCCATCAGCGCCGATGACGGTGTGACGCGGAGCTTCTCGTCCACCTTGAGCATGGTGACCCGATCGCCACTGATGAGTCGCAGGTGCACGTCCGTGGTGCCGGGATGGCTGGCCAGCACCCGCTTGAGGGCACCCACCTTGTCCGCGGTGCACTGACGCGTCGGCAAGCTGACGGCAACTGGTTTGGCAACTCCGACGGACGACAGGTCGGGCACCGCGATGTCGTTGGCGATCAACGAGATCCGGTCGTCGCGCGCGGACACCCTGGCCTTGACCAGCACGACGGCATCCTCGGCCACGTCCGCGCCGAACACCGAGTACGCCTGGGGGAAGAACAGCACCTCGATACCGCCCGTGAGGTCCTCGAGTTGAGCGGAGGCCCAGGTGAGGCCGTTCTTGTTGACGCGCCGGTTGACGGACGCCAGGATGCCGCCCACCGTGACCTGCGTGCCGTCCTTCAGGCTGCCTTCCAGAATCGTGGGAATTGCGGTGTCGGACTGCGCGGCCAGCACGTGTTCGACGCCGTTCAACGGGTGCCCGGACACATACAGGCCCAACATTTCCCGCTCCAGCGCGAGACGGTGCTTGCTGTCCCATTCCTCCGCGGGGATCTTGACATTGAACACGGACGTGATGGACTCGTCGGCGTCGACACCGCCGAACAGGTCGAACTGTCCGATGGCCTCGGCCTTCTTGGTTCCGAGCACCGCGTCGATGGCGTCGGCGTGGATCAGCATCAGACCCTTGCGCGGGTGGTCCAAGGAGTCGAATCCGCCTGCCTTGACCAGCGACTCGGTGACCTTCTTGTTGCAGGCCGTGGCGTCGATCTTGGCCAGGTAGTCGGAGAAGTCGGTGAACTTCCCCTTCTCCTTGCGCGCCGCGATGATCGAGGCCACCACGTTCGCGCCGACGTTGCGGACGGCGCCCATACCGAAACGGATGTCCGTGCCCACCGAGGCGAAGTTGAGCTCGGACTCGTTGACGTCGGGCGGCAGCACCGTGATGCCCAGCCTGCGACAGTCGGCAAGGTAGATGGCGGCCTTGTCCTTGTCGTCACCGACGCTGGTGAGCAGACCGGCCATGTATTCGGCGGGATAGTTGGCCTTGAGGTACGCCGTCCAGTAGGACACCAGCCCGTACCCGGCGGAGTGCGACTTGTTGAACGCGTAGCCGGCGAAGGGCAGGACCGTGTCCCACAGTGCCTTGATGGCCGCTTCGGAGAAGTCGTTGTCCAACATGCCCTGCCGGAACCCGGCGTAGGCCTTCTCGAGCTCGGAGAGCTTCTTCTTACCCATGGCGCGGCGCAGGAGGTCGGCCTGGCCCAGCGAGTAGCCAGCCACCTTCTGTGCGAGCTGCATGATCTGCTCCTGGTAGACCACCAGGCCGTACGTCTCGCCGAGGATGACCTTCAGTGGCTCCTCGAGTTCGGGGTGGATGGGCTTGACCTCTTGACGGCCGTTCTTGCGATCGGCGTAGTCGTTGTGCGAGTTCATGCCCATCGGACCGGGCCGATACAGCGCCAGCACGGCCACGATGTCCTCGAAGCCGGTGGGCTGCATCTTGCGCAGCAGATCGCGCATGGCGCTGCCGTCCAGCTGGAACACTCCGAGAGTGTCACCGCGAGAGAGCAATTCGAACGTCGCGGGGTCGTCGAGCGGAAGCGCGTCCAGATCGATGTCGATCCCGCGGTTCGCCTTGATGTTGTCGATGGCGTCGCCGATGACGGTGAGGTTGCGCAGCCCCAGGAAGTCCATCTTCAGCAGGCCGATGGCCTCGCACGACGGGTAGTCCCAGCCGGTGATGATGGCGCCGTCCTGCGGACGCTTCCACACCGGGATCGCATCGGTGAGCGGCTCCGAGGACATGATGACGGCACAGGCGTGGACGCCGGCGTTACGGATCAGACCCTCGAGGCCCTTGGCCGTCTGATAGATCTTCGCCACATCCGGGTTGGAGTCGATGAGCGAGCGGACCTCGGTGGCCTCCTTGTACCGCTCGTGCGCGGGGTCGGTGATACCGGCGACCGAGATGTCCTTGGCCATGATGGGCGGCGGCAACGCCTTGGTGATCTGGTCGGCGATGGCGAAGCCGGGCTGGCCGAACTGCACGCGCGCCGAGTCCTTGATGGCGGCCTTGGTCTTGATGGTGCCGAACGTGATCACCTGTGCCACACGGTCACTGCCCCACTTCTCGGTGGCGTAGCGGACCATCTCGCCGCGGCGGCGATCGTCGAAGTCGATATCGATGTCGGGCATCGACACACGCTCGGGGTTGAGGAAGCGCTCGAAGAGCAGTCCGTGCGGTAACGGGTCGATGTTGGTGATACCCATCGCGTACGCCACGAGCGAGCCGGCGGCGGATCCACGACCCGGTCCGACGCGGATACCGACGTCCTTCGCGTGGTTGATCAGGTCACCGACGACGAGGAAGTAGGCCGGGAACCCCATCTCGAGGATGACGCTGATCTCGTAGTCGGCGCGGGAGAGGTACTCCTCGGTGGGACCGTCGGGGAAGCGGCGGTGCAGACCGTCCATCACTTCCTTGCGGAGCCACGTGCCCTGGGTGTAACCCTCGGGGACCGGGAACACCGGCATCCGGTCGCGGTGCTCCCACACCTCGTCGTAGGGCTGGACGCGCTCGGCGATGAGCAGCGACGAATCGCACGCGCCGGGCACCTCGTCGTCCCAGAGCGCGCGCATCTCCTCGGCCGACTTGAGGTAGTAGCCGTCGCCGTCGAACTTGAAGCGGGTGGGGTCCGAGAGTGTCTTGCCGGTCTGGATGCACAGCAGCGCTTCGTGATTGACCGACGCGTCCTTGGTGACGTAGTGGCAGTCGTTGGTGGCCAGCGGAGGGATGGACAGCTGCTGCCCGATGTTCAGCAGACCCTCACGGACACGACGCTCGATGGACAGACCGTGGTCCATCAATTCGAGGAAGAAGTTCTCGGGGCCCCAGATCTCCTGCCACTTCGCCGCCGCCTCGAGCGCCTCCCGATCGTGGCCGAGACGCAGACGGGTCTGGATCTCGCCGGACGGGCACCCCGTGGTGGCAATGATGCCCTGGGCGTGATTGGCGATGATCTCCTCGTCCATACGGGCCCACTTGCCCAGCTGACCCTCGGTGGACGCCAGCGACGACAGCTTGAACAGGTTGCGCAGACCGGTCGCGTTCTCCGCGACCATCGTCATGTGGGTGTACGCGCCGCTGCCGGACACGTCGTCCGACTTCTGACTGCGGTCTCCCCACAGCACGCGCTTCTTGTTGAAGCGGGACTCCGGAGCGATGTACGCCTCGATGCCGATGATCGGCTTGACCCCGGCCTTCTTGGCCTCGTTGTAGAACTCGCTGGCGCCGTACATGTTGCCGTGGTCCGTCATACCGACCGCGCTCATCCCGAGGCGCTGGGCCTCGGCGAACATGGGCGCGATCTTCGCCGCCCCGTCCAGCATGGAGTACTCGGTGTGATTGTGGAGATGAACGAAGTCCGACACGGGAGCCACTCTAAGGCTTCGGACCGACACGCAACGCCGTCACACGCGCCTGTGACGACTGTGACGGATGAGGACTCAGCGTGGTGTGTCCGCGGACACCGCCTCGACCGGCACCGACGCCACCCGGTGGGCCCGCAGACGCCGTACGGAGTCCACCGTGAAGATCACCAACGCGCACCAGATGAGCGCGAATCCGATCCACCGGGACGCCGGCATGTCCTCGTTCAGCACCAGCACTCCCCACGCGAGCTGCAAGCCCGGTGTCAGGTACTGCAGGAGGCCGAGGGTGACCAACGGCAACTTCTGCGCAGCCATTCCGAACAGCAGGAGAGGCAGTGCGGTGACGGGCCCGGCGAGTACCAGGAGCAGGGCGTGCGGCACCCCGAGGGACAGCGCGCTCGCTCCCCCTCCGACCCCCAGGACGATCAGGTAGACCAGGGCGATCGGTGCACCGACGAGTCCCTCCGCGGTCAGCGACGTGGTGGGTTCGAGCCGGACCACCTTCTTCATCACTCCGTACAGAGCGAAGGAGAACGCCAGCGTCAGCGCGATCACGGGCGGTCGGCCGTAGTCCACGGTGAGCACGACCACCGCCACGAATGCCAGTGCGAGAGCCGCGATCTGGGCACGACCCAGCCGTTCCCGGAACACGACGACTCCGAGCAGGACGCTGACCAGAGGGTTGATGAAGTATCCCAACGCGGCCTCGACCACCCGGTCCTGGGAGACGGCGTAGATGTACACACCCCAGTTGATCGAGATGAAGACCGACGACAACGCCACCACACCCCAGGTGCGCGCCGGCAGACCTCGCAGTGTCGACAGTCGTCCGAGCGCGGCGAGGAGCACCAGCATCAGGACCAGTGTCCACACGATCCGGTGAGCGAGGACCTCGACCGGCCCTGCGAACGACAGCACGCCGAAGAACGCCGGGAACAGTCCCCAGAGGCCGTAGGCGCCCACCCCGCTGAGCAGGCCCACGCTGCCGGCAGAGCGCGGAGTGCCGTCATGTCGTGCGCCGACTCGGAACCGGGAACTCGTCACACCGCTCACGCTATCCCCGCTGCCTGCGCCCCCTACGCGGGGCGTGACCCCCGGACGACGGGGAAGGGCACAATCGAGTGCGTGGCACACAGGAAGCGATCGGCCGAGGCCGCGACATCACGCGAGGACAAGACGTGTGTGGTGTGCGGGCGCCGGATCAAGTGGCGCAAGAAGTGGGAGCGCGACTGGGACTCCGTGAAGTACTGCAGCGACTCCTGCCGCCGAACCGGTGCGGACGGCGCCGACGACGGTCTCGAGGACGCCATCCGGCGCGCCCTCGACGGGCGCGCTCGCGACTCCTCGATCTGCCCGTCCGACGTCGCACGCGCGGTGGCCCCCGACGACTGGCGTCCCCTGATGGAACCCGTTCGCCGAGCCGCCCGACGCCTCGTGGCCGCCGGCGAAGTCCAGATCACGCAGAAGGGTTCCGTGGTGGACCCGTCGACGGCCAAGGGTCCCATCAGGATCCGATGGACGCGCTGAGCCCGGCCCTCAGCTGCCGGCACGTACGCGTCGCACCGCGTCGGCGACGGAACCGCGGTGCACAGGCCCGTGGCCGGGAATCAGCACGTCGGCATCGAGGGCGGCGAACGCGTCCAGGGCGGCCAGCTCGCGCGGCCGATCGTGCTCGAACAGCGGTGGAAGCATCTGCGGACCCTCGTGCGCGCTGAGGGCGTGACCGGTGATCACCGCGTCGCCACTGAGGACGGCGCCGGCGCTCGGGACGGAATAGGCCGTGTGTCCCGACGTGTGCCCGGCCGTGTCCACCGGCACCGGGCCACCCGGCAGGTCGAGCGGACCGCCGGGAACCGGCCCCACGACGGACCCGAAACCGTCGGCGTCGGGCACCGCTCCCGACTCGGTCCCGCCCGCCCGGAGGATGCGGAACGTCCAGGGCAGCGCGCCGCGTCGCCAGACATTGCGCGCCACGTCGAGCGGCGTCGCCTGCTCGAGGTACTCGCGCCGAGCGTGGCGCGCCTCCGTGTCCGAGGTCAGCACCGGAGTCCCGTAGGTGGTCGCGAAGTGGGCAGCGCCGCCGATATGATCGATGTGGGCGTGGGTCAGGAGGATCGCGCGGACATCCTCCGGACGGCGTCCGACCCGGGCGAGCGATTCCAGGACGGCACCGACGTAGCGGGGGTAGCCGGAGTCGACGAGGGTGACGTCCTCACCGTCCACGAGGAGCGTCCAGTTGACGTCGGGACCGTACGCTACGTGGACGCCGTCTGCGACGGTCGTGACTTCGAGGCTGCTCACAAGTGCCGAGTATGGACGGTGCGACGCGATGTGTCATGACGTTCATCACCGTCGGTGCGAAAAGCCCGAGGCGACAGACGGTCCCGCGAGTCGGTACCGCATCCGTGCACTACGCTGATTCGACGTGATCGACGATCGAACCCTCGGCTCCAGCACTTCCTCCACGATGACCTCCACGCCCGTCGACAGCACCGCCGACGTGCCCCCGACCACCCGCCGGTGGAGCCCCGGCGGCTGCGTCTGGTGCGGCAGCCGTACCGATATCGAGACGTTCCGGGACGAGCCGCGGTGCGCGGAATGCCGCGAGCACGAGAACACGATCGACGCTGCCCGCCGGTTCATCGGGATGTACGGACTGCGTCCCCTGGGCGGCGCTGTCACGTCCGACGACGACGAGGAACTCGAGCACCGCACCGCGGCTCGCGCCTCCCGTGCCGCACTCGACCGCGTGCGCCTGCCCAAGCGACCGGGTGCAGCCGACGTACGGAAGGCCTCGGCGCGCGCCGGAGCATCGGCGTCGGTCCGCTCGGCTCCGGCCCGGTCGACCACCGCTGCGACGAAGCCGGCGCCCTCGGGCGTCGTCACGGATGTCGACGTCTCCGTCCTGGCCGACCGCGTCGCGGGACTGCTCGAGCAGCTCTCGGCGATCGACGTGGGAATCACCGACGCGGAGTCCTCTACCGGGCTTCCCGCGCGAGCGCGGCTGAGCGACCTGCAGCGCCAGCGCGCGACCGTCATGTCGACTCTCGCCGCTCTCGAGAAGGCGCGACGGGGCAGCGCGAACTGACCCCGCCTCACCGGCCCGATCAGGCTGCGGTGACCTCGCGCAGTTCTCCACTGGCGACGTCGAAGACGAACCCGCGCAGTGACGTGGTCTTCGTGACGAACGGGCTCAGCTCGATTCGCTTCAGCTGCTGACGCACGTCGGTGTCCAGATCTCCGAACGCCTCGGCTGCCCATGTCGGCTCGACACCGACCTCGTCCGCGATGCCGGCCTTGAAGTCGTCGTCGGAGAAGGTGAGCATGCCGCAGTCGGTGTGATGGATCAGGATGATCTCGGTGGTGCCGAGCAGCCGCTGGCTGATGGCGAGCGAGCGGACCTCGTCGTCCGTCACCACTCCGCCGGCATTGCGGATCACATGCGCTTCACCGTCGTTCAGCCCCAGGATGCGGTAGACGTCGAGCCGCGCGTCCATGCACGCGACGACGGCGACGCCCTTGCTCGGCGGAAGCGGAAGCGGTCCCGAGAACGAGGCTGCGTAGTCCTTGTTGTTCGCGAGGTACTGATCGGTGACGGACACGTCGGACTCCTGAGGTCGGTTCACATGGCGACATGAGCACTCGTGCATGAATGCTCTCGCTCACACTCCCCCGGCGCCGACCGGCCCGACAGGGTTCGACTCGAGGTGATTCCGAGCGTGCTCAGCGCGCCGCTTGCTGCACCTCGTCCGTCGCCGGCGTCGAGACGGCGGGAGGTCTGCCGCGCAGGACGTCGAGCACCGCCTTGGGGCGCGCCAGCAACTCGCGGACGAACTGCCGCAGCAGGGCGCGGCGTGAACAGTCGCACGCGGCGATCACACCGTCGGCGTCGAGTCCGACCGCGCGACACAGCGCTACCGCTCTGGACACGTGGGTCCCCTGACTGACGACGATCGCTCGTCCTACCCCGTAGGTGGTCACGGCACGCAGGCACGTGTCGTACGTGGTCAGACCTACGCCGTCCACGACGATCCTGGACGGGTCGACACCCCGATCGACGAGGTAGTCGGTCATGACGGCGATCTCGTCCCCCGACGCGCCGTTCGCATTGCCGGAGAGCAGCAGAGCACGGACCGTCCCGTCCTCCATCAACCGGAGTGCCGCGTCCAGTCGCCCGCGCAGGAACGCCGACGGCTCACCGTTCTGTACGCGCGCCCCGAGGACGATCGCGACAGGGGCGGTCGGCGCATCTGCCGCGTCGTGCATACGGCCGTGCGAGGCGAGAGCCACCCACGATGCCGACCCGACGACGACCGCCGTGACGGCGACGAGTGCCACCGACACCGCGACCGCGACGCGTCGGCGACCTACGGAAGTCATGCGTCCAGTTCACCATGTGAGGGTTCGGTGAAGATCCACCCGGCGGCGCCCGCATCGCCGTGCGCGTCGGTAGCGTCGAGGCCATGACGACGACCACACGAACACGGGTCCGCCGCAGTGCCGTCGGCGTCGCCGCAGTCGGCATCATCGTCGGCGGCGCCGTGGTGTGGTCGGCGCCGGAGCGTTACTTCCCCTGGGACACAGCCGATTTCCCCGCAGCGAGCTCGAATCTGACGCCGGCGCAGCAACGCGTCGTCTCCGTTGCGGGGCGCGAGCACGACGACCCCCGTCCGGGAACGTTCTATGCCGAGGGCGTCGAGGAAGCGTGGTGTGCCGATTTCGTCAGCTGGGTCATGCGTGAGAGCGGCATGCCGCTGGAGAATCCGAACTCCGGCAGCTGGCGGATCCCCGGTGTCTACACGCTGACCGAGTACTACCAGGAGCAGGGCCGCTTCGAACCGGTCGGCGACTATCGGCCGGCCGTCGGCGATGTGGTGCTCTACGAATCGGGCGGTCCGCTGGGAAACGTCCTGGTGGGTCAGCACACCAACATCGTGGTGGCGGTGGACGGCGATTCCGTGACCACCGTCGGCGGTAACGAGATGGGCGGGATCAGGGTGCACGATCTCGCCGTGGACGACGACTCGGCCGTCCTGGGCTTCGGTCGACTCGAACCCTGACTCACCTCACGCGGGCGGGAGCGGCCCGTCGTCGGGCTGGACGGCGTCGCCGACACGTTCGGGGTACAGCGGCGCGACGGCGAAACGTCCGAACACTGCGTCCGTCGGAAGTGCTTCCACCGCACGGATATCCGCGCTGCCCGCCAGAGCAACCAACCGGTTCCCGGTCGACCGGACCAGAACTCCCGCGACGCACGCACAGTCCGCGAGAAGCCGGTTCCGGACCAGGGTCTGCACAGCTCTCCCTCGCTCGCTGCGACCGGGCGGGACCAGACGCGCGGCCTCGCGCACCGACCGGATCACGACCTGTCGTGTGTCCGGGACCGGCACCTCGACGAGCGGGGTCTGGACCCGATCGACGACGACATGGACGTACACGACGGAGACTCGGGCGCCGTCCACGACGGACGGCACCTCGTCCGCGGTAAGTTCCCGCGAGAACGACACGAGAGCCCACTGCGGGTCGTCGCCGGGGACGGGTGCGCCCACTCGGTCGAGATACTGCTCGGCGGTCTCGTCGTTGTCGGGACCCAGCGCATCGGTGCGAACAGAGGACATCCGCACCGGATTCACGACGCCCAGCACCAGGACGAGCACGGCCAGCACGACGACGGCCGCCACCGGCGCGGCCCGATGCACCACGGTCAGGTCGCCCTCAGCACGTCCAGTGCATGCTGCAGATCCGCCGGATACGGGCTGGAGAATTCGACGTAGCGGCCGTCGCCCGGATGTGTGAATCCCAGTGCCCTCGCGTGCAACCACTGCCGCTCGAGGCCCAGCCTCTCGGCCAGACGTGGGTCCGCGCCGTACGTGAGATCGCCGCAGCACGGATGCCGGAGCGCCGAGAAATGGACCCGGATCTGGTGCGTGCGACCGGTTTCCAAGTGGACGTCCAGAAGGCTCGCCGCCTGGAAGGCCTCGACCGTGTCGTAGTGCGTGATGCTGGCTTTACCGTCCGCCGTCACCGCGAACTTCCAGTCGTTGCTGCGGTGACGCCCGATGGGGGCATCGATGGTTCCGCTGCTCGGGTCGGGATGGCCCTGCACCAGTGCGTGATACCGCTTGTCGATGGTGCGTTCCTTGAACGCCCGTTTCAGCAGCGTGTAGGCCCGCTCCGACGTGGCCACCACCATGACACCGGACGTTCCGACGTCGAGCCGATGGACGATGCCTTGACGTTCGTGCACGCCCGACGTCGAGATGCGGAAGCCGGCCGCCGCGAGACCACCGATGACCGTGGGACCGGTCCATCCCACACTGGCGTGCGCCGCGACACCGACGGGCTTGTCGACGACGACGATGTCGTCGTCGGAGTACAGGATCTCCATCCCGGGTACCGGTTGCGCCTCGATGGTCAACGGGCGCGCCGGCTCGGGAAGCTGGACCTCGAGCCACGTACCACCACCCAGCCGGTCGGACTTCGAGACGTCGGCGCCGTCCACCTGCACGGAGCCCTCCTCGGCGAGGGTCGCCGCGACCGTCCGAGACACACCGAGCAGGCGCGCGAGGCCGGCGTCGACACGCATGCCGTCCAGCCCGTCCGGAACGGGCATCGACCGCGACTCCCTCACAGTTTCTTCTCCACGTTCACAGCGTCGTCGGAACTGTCGTCGGTGGCATCGGAGCGGCGTCGTCCGTCGGGTTCGATACCGAACACCGTGATGGCCACCAGCAGGATCGCCCCGCAGACGATGGACGAGTCGGCGACGTTGAACACCGGCCACCATCCGATGGACACGAAGTCCACCACGTGCCCCTGCAGCGGGCCCGGGGCGCGGAAGAAGCGGTCGATCAGATTGCCCAACGCACCGCCGAGCACCAGACCGAGTCCCAACGCCCACCATCCGGATCGCAGTGTCCGGCCGATACGGACGACACCGATGACGACAGCCACGGCCACCAGCGTCAACAACCAGGTCATGCCCGTCGCCATCGAGAAGGCAGCGCCCGCGTTGCGAACCAACCGGAGAGTGACGGTGTCGCCGACGATGCCGACGCGCTCGCCCGGCGCGATCAGAGCGACCGCGGCGATCTTGGTGGCGAGGTCGAGCGCGAGCACGACGGCAGCGACAGTGACGAGCCGTCGCATGCGTCGGGCAGCGGGACGGCTGCGAGGTTCAACATCGGGCGGTTCCACGTCGGTCACCGGTCCATTCTCCACTACATCGGATCCGCCGTTTCCCGTCCGTGCCCGAATACTGCTCACCGAGCGCTCAGGTTGCACCGCTAACCTCGGGTGTGTGACACCCCTCTCCACGCGCCCCGGTCCGTGCCGTGCCCTCGTCGCCGCAGCGGCACTGTCCGTCGTCCTCGCTGTCGCTGCGTGCGGGACCGATTCGGACACCCCCGCGACGGAGGAACTGACGCCCAGCACCACCGCCGTGACGTTGCCTGTCTCCGACGTGACCACCACCCTCGTCGACCCGGGAGCCGAGCCTCGTGCCGTCATCGCCTCGGGACCGTCGCAGGACCAGCAGTCCGCGACCCTGACGACGGAGTCGACGATCGTCCAGCAGATCGATGCGGCCGCGCCGCAGGACTTCTCGACCCCCGCGCTCACGATGCCGATGACGGCGACGTCGTCCGAGACGGAGGGCGCGGACACCCTGGACATCGCGATGACGTTGGGTGCGGCCACCACTCCCGACGCGACTCTGCAGGCGAGCCTGTCGCCCACCGAGGGGTCGTCGGCTCGCCTGACCACCACGGCGTCCGGCGCGGTCACCGCACTGACCATCGACCCGTCTCCCGACGCACGCGACATCGCCCGCTCGGCCGTGGAACAGGCACTCTCGCAGGCGGTCTACCGTGCTGTTCCCTTCCCGGCCGAGCCGGTCGGGGTCGGGGCGTCGTGGACGGTGACCCAGGAAGTGGTCAGTGGGATCTCGCTGAAGCAGACGACGACCGTCACCCTGAAAGCTCTGGACAACGGAGTCGCCACCGTCGACGTCGCTGTCGAGCAATCGCCCGAGGACCCGGTGTGGCAGTTACCCGACAACCAGGGAACGTTGAACATCGAGTCGTTCGTGATGACCGGTCAGGGTGAACTGCGGATCGACCCGTCCAAGCCGCTCCCGCTGGGAGGGACCGTCACCGTCGGTGGTGATCAGATCTACCGCGACGCGAACAGTCAGACGACGCTGAAGCAGACCACCGGGAACACGGTGACATGGAGTTGAGCGCTCGGGTCGCGACAGCGGCCATCGCGGTGATCACCCTGACGGCCTGCAGCGGTCCGGCGGAGACGGACACGTCCTCCGAGTCCTCCCCCGAGGCACCGACCGTGGAACTGTCCGCGTTCGTCCCCGTGGAGCCCCCGGCGGCCACGACCGGGAGCGGACCGATCACCGACAACGCTCTGCTGGCGGGCAGGATGATCAGCATCGCCGACCTGCCTCCCGGCTACACCGGGTACGACTTGCCGCCGCTGGACCCCTCGTCGCCCGGCGCGTCCGCGGAGGACCGATCGAGCACCGACCCGGCCGAGTGCGCTGCCGTGCTCGCCCCTGTCGCCACTCAGCTTCCCGGCGTCATCAGCTCCGCCTCCGTCACCTACGGCGGTCCGGACTTCTCCTCCATCGACCAGGACACCGCCAGCTACGACGGGCCCGGAGCGCTGACAGCCTTCCGGACGGTGCAGGAATCCCTGACTCGTTGCGCGACCTTCTCCGGCACCGATGCCGACGGCGTGCGAGTCGACTACCGCGTCGGGGCGTCCACTCTGTTGACCGACGCGCCCACGATCGGCGACGCATCCGTGGCCGTGCGACTCGCGGTGACCAGCGACGGCGTGTCCCTGACCACCGACGCGGTGCTGACCCTCGTGGGGTCGACCGTCAGTCAGCTGGTGGCAACGGGGACGGAGCCGGTGAACGCGGACCTGGTCAGGCAGCTTGCACGGACCTCGGCGGACCGCCTGCGCTGACGGCGAGCCGGTCACGACAGCAGAACGCCGACACCACCCGAGAGGGTGATGCCGGCGTCGGCGATGGAGACGTAACTCAGGCGGTGCAGGCCGGCGAGGTGAGCTGGGCCAGCGACACGATCGCGCAGGCGTTGTCCTTCGACAGCTTCCACTGACCGTCCTCAGCCACGTAGGTGACCTGGAGCGGGTTGACCTGGCCACCGAGGTCGATGGTGGCGTTCGAGCTCAGGGTGCCGTCGCCGAGATCGGTGACGTCGAGAACCTGGATCTGCGCATTGTTGACGCGAGCGGCCTCGGCGACCTTGTTGATCAGCTCGGGATCGAGCTCGGCGCCCTGGACGTAGGCGACCTTCTGGTCGAGCGGCACGGCGGGATCGAGGCTCTGCTGCAGGCGAGTGTTGAGCTCCTCGGCGGTCGGAACCGGGGGGAGATCGGTCGGGGCTTCGGACATCGCGCTGGACGAGGAAGCGGCCGTCGTGGTCGTCTCCGGGGTCTCCTCGCTGGAGCTGCAGGCCGTCATCGTCAGGGCCGCGGCGACTGCCATGCCTGCCACCAGTGCACGTCCGGTACGGGGAAGCTTCACGTGTACATCCTCTTCATCTCGTGAGTAACTGGTTTCCCAGTGTCGGTGTATCGAGCGTCGGGCCAGACCTTACCGATCGGTTCTGAGGAAACGATAAAGCTCGGATTCCTTCGGTAGATGTCCAGAAGATCTGGCGAGGTCTCGATGAGTTCCCGCGCTGCCGAGGGTCGACACCTACAGGTCGCACACGCACCCCGGGAGGATTCATGGCAATACTGACGTACGGCATGCACATCTCGCTCGATGGATACATCGAGGATTCCGCCGGCAGCATCGGTTTCGGGACTCCGGACGAGGAGATGCATACGTTGGCCAACCAGCAGGCCCGCGACACGGCCGCCTTCCTCTTCGGGCGGCGGCTCTACGACGTCATGGAGGAATTCTGGACATCGCCGGAGCGCGCCGACGGTGACCCGGTGGAGGCCGAGTTCGCCGAGATCTACGCCGAGACACCCCGCATCGTCTTCTCCGACTCGCTCGAGTCCGTCCCCGAAGGGTGCCGACTGGTGCGCCGGGCCGACACCGTCGACGAAATCACACGGCTGAAGCGGGACCTCGACGGGATTCTGAGCGTCGGCGGTGCAGAACTCGCGGCGTCGGTGGTCGACCTGATCGACGAGGTGAACCCGTGGATCCTGCCGGTCGTCCTCGGCGGCGGGACGCCGTTCTACCCGGTGGGCACGCGACTCGACCTGACCCTCGTCGAGCACCGGTCCTACCAGCCGTCCGGGTGGGCCTACACGAGGTACACGGTCACGCGGTGATGAGTCCGTCGGCTCGGGACGTGCCTGTCGATCGCACAGCCCATGACCGGCACAGCGCGAACACGGCTGCCAGAACGAGCGCGACAACCAGTGAGACCACCGTCCAGACCATGGAATCGGTGCGAAATCCCAACAGCCATGCAGTCCCCGTGCCGGCTGCCGTCGCGGCGATCGCACCGAACGGAAGCGCGACTGCGACGGCCTTCACGGTTGCTCCGACAGCGACGTCGTCACCGACTCTCAGCGCCGACCTGACCGCGACGAGCGCTGCAAGGTACGCAAGGAGAGCACTGATCGCGTAGGCGATCAGTATCGCGTCGACCGGTACGGCGATGGATGTGTCAGGCCCGAGTCCGGCGATCGTCGTCCAGATCAGCACCAGAACAGGAGCCAGCCCCACGACGACGCCGAGCAGTCCTGCCGCCACGACGCGCACGGTCCTGTTCTCGGCCGGCGATGTAGTGCGGACCCCGGCGGCTCGCGCGACGAGCCCGATCGCGGCTCCCGTCCCGGCCCCGACCGCGACGACGACGAGTAACGACCGGTCTCCGGCGGCGAGGTCGTAGTCGGCGAACCGACTCTCGTAGACCATCCACCCCCCACCGGACCGATCCATAACTTGTCCGGCCGCCGCTCCGAGGACTGCCACGATCGACCCCAGCAGAGCGAACCCGACTGTCTGTTTCAGCATGGTGTCATCATGATGCACAGCCCCGACGGCCGAGCGGCGGCGCTCAGCGTGACAACGGCAGAACGCGTGCCATCAGCGACCGTGCGGCGGCGACGACGAGATGACGATCATGCGTGAGGATGAACTCGAACCTGCGGTCGGCATCCGGCCTGTCGGTGTCACCGATGTCCCGAGCGATCAGTGCTGCGAAGTAATGCGCGCCGACCGCCGTGACGGTCCACTCACGGGCGAAGCGCTCGGACGGGTCCAGTCCGGCTCCCCGCACGCCGGGGGCAGGCTCGGGACTCAATCCCGCTCCGACAGCAGCGACGAAGGGGTGTTTCGCCGCCAGCGCGGCGTACCTCTCGACCACATTCGGCGCGAACCACCGCGACCGCTGGAAGGCCGACTGCACGGTCAGTTGCTCACCCGCGGCGCGAGCGAAGTCCTCGATTCCCCGTGCCATCGTCAACAACAGCGCCTTGTCCCCGATCGACGGCGCACGATGCTCGAACAGATCGGACGGTACCGCCGGGATGTCGTCGCTCGTCATCTCGCGGGGTGACCGCGGGGCCGGTGACCAGGACAGCTCGGCAGAGTGGTGCTCTGCCGCGAGCGACGCGGGTCGGCCGAACATCCAACCCTGACCCAGAGTGGCGCCGAGCGCGCGAGCCCGCGTGAGGTGAGCAGGCGTCTCGATGCCTTCCGCGAGGAGTGTCGCTCCCGTCGCCTCGATGTAGGCGGACACTGCCGCGACCGTCCGTCCGTCGGCAGCCGTCAAGGTGTTCATGCCGG
>NZ_JXQS01000072.1:0-574 GCF_000834565.1 Rhodococcus sp. MEB064 | reverse complement strand
GCGACCGGGTAGCGGGAGAACACGTCGATGGCGAGGTAGAGCTTGTACCGATCCTGGATTCGAGGGCCGCGTAGTTCGGTGACGTCCCACGACCAGAGATCACCCACCGCGTGCGCCGCGACCACGGGTGTGCGGCGGGCTGCCGGTGTGCCGGCTCCGCGGCGGCGACGCCGGTCACCGACGCAGTTCGCGGCGGCAGCGACTCGGTAGAACGTCCGCTGCGAACATGCCACTTTCTGCTCGTCGAATGCTCGCCAATAGGCTTGCACCACTGAGAGGTTCGGGAAGTCGTCGTCGGTGATGACGTCGATGATCTGGGCGCGTTCGTCCGCGGTCAGCGCCGCCGGTTGCACCCGCTCGGTATGCGGAATCGGCGTCGCTGCCGGCCGGTAATGGGCGTAGCCACGCACCAGCCGGTAGTAGGTGGACCGGGCGATCCCGACGAGCGCGCACGCCGCGATCACCGACAGCGCCGACGCCGCGGTCACCTGCTCGACGGTGGTGGTCAGGACAGTGCGTTGCGCTCGAGCCACCGCGCGTACTCGGTTGCGCTCATCAGAGCCGGTGGGATCTG
>NZ_JXQS01000071.1:0-220 GCF_000834565.1 Rhodococcus sp. MEB064 | reverse complement strand
TGCTGGCGACACGCGTGCGGACGTCCGGGTTGTTGATGGTCGCCCCCTACGTCGCACGCACCACCCCCGAACTGTTGTCCATCGAGTGCTGGGGCGGTGCGACGTACGACGTGGCGTTGCGGTTCCTGCACGAGGATCCGTGGGAGCGGTTGGCGGCACTGCGGGAGGCAGTGCCGAACATCGCCCTGCAGATGTTGCTGCGCGGGCGTAACACCGTCGG
>NZ_JXQS01000070.1:0-245 GCF_000834565.1 Rhodococcus sp. MEB064 | reverse complement strand
GCGGGGAGCCCGGACTCGAACGGGGCGTACACCTTCCGGATCGCCTCCCAGTACGGCTCCAGATCGCACACCGCCCCCAGATCCAACCCGGTGTCCCGCTCGGTGTGCGCCGCCGCCGCCACGATCGCCGACAACGCCGGCTGACTGGTCGTGCCCGCCATCGACGCCGACGCCCCGTCCACAGCATCCGCCCCGGCCTCCCACGCCGCCAGATACGTCGCCAACTGACCACCCGGAGTGTCGTG
>NZ_JXQS01000007.1:0-26330 GCF_000834565.1 Rhodococcus sp. MEB064 | reverse complement strand
CTCGGTGGTCCCCTCGCAGGGTTCGAGACCGTCCAGAAAGTCGTAGCGATGTACGCGGGCAGTGAAAGTGCCGCGCTTCGTGCTAGCCAGTACGGTGTGCACTCCATCGTTCTTGTTTTTGAGTGACGAAAGCACTTCCGCACTTGTCGGTGGTCGGGGTACAATGTGCATGTTGGTTCCGTTCGTAGGGTTCGGTTTCCGGCAGTCGCCCTCGAACCTGGTGCTGGAACACCAGGACAATTCGGGGGCGTTTTCCTTCTCGCAAATGCGGTTTTTCGCTGCGGTGTGTTTGCGTGTCGACGTGACGGAGTCCGTCATGCCGCGTCGGTCGTGTCGCTCTCGAGGAGAGCAATGAAATCGTCGATCGCCTGATCCGACACCAGACGGCGGCGACCCACCTTCACAGATCTGAGCTCCCCGGACGCGATGCGCTCGTAGACGGCTGTGCGGCCGAGGCTCGTCCTCTCGCAGACGACGTCAATGCCGTTCAATTGCGCCATGTTTCTCCTGTCCATGTTCCGTAATGGAACAGATACGAGTCCGAGTTGGTGACAATCACCACGGTAACACGAGTTCGCACGAACGACCCAGAACTTGTGCGAAGATGTTGCAATGCCGAACATCGACAGGGAGGCGAGGCGCTGGCAACTCGACCTCGCAGCACGCGTAGGTCAAGCCGTTCGCTACTGGCGCGATGACGTCAGGGGGTACTCCGCGTCTCGGCTGAGCGAGAGGTGCGCCGACCTGGGCTACCCGATTTCGCGCGTTGCCGTGTCGAAAATCGAGAACAACGTGAGGGCGGGAAAGCTCGAACTCGCCGAGCTCATGGTCCTGGCGCGGGCTCTTGACGTGTCACCCGTGCAGTTGGTGTACCCGTCTCTGCCCTACGGGGGTGTCGAGAACACACCCGGCGCAGAGGAGCGGTCGCTGGACGCGTTGATGTGGTTCGTAGGCCGCGGGCAAGTCCACTACCGCCTGCCGGATCCGCAGCTTGCGGAGATCGCCGGCGAGGAGGTGACCGATGAACATCGAGCCCAGCATGAGGAAAATCAGAGATACGCAGAGGCCACTCGTTCCATGCATCAAATAGACGTCCTGGTCGAAATGGAGTCGGCGTTAGACCGTCTAACCTCACAATTGAGGCACCCCTCATTCTCCGGAAAAGATGACGATTCAGTTGCGCGGAGAGAAGCTATTGGCGAGAAGCTTAGTAGCGTCGTGGGCGCGATGGGAGAGCTACTCGACGACTTCAAAAAGGCTGGCATGACAGTCGATTGGGTAACGGAGCTCCCCAAATGACCCGACAGCAATTGCCCCCACAGATCAAGAAACTGCAGGTGCAGGAGCGTGGCACCGCCGCGCCGGTGACTCGTTACCAGGTTACGGTCGACGCAGGCGTCAACAGCCTCACGGGTAGGCGTCAGCAGGTGCGTCGGCGATACCGGACGGAGCGTGAAGCTCGTGCCGCACTAGCCGAGATCGGCCATCAAGCAACCACCGGACAATTCGTTGCGAAGTCCACGGTGACCGTGAAAGCCCTGTGCGACAACTACGTTGCGGGTAAACACCGGTTAAGAGAGACGTCTCGGTCCAAGCTGCTCTACGATCTGGCGCCACTCATTGAGCGACACGGGGCAATGCTGGCGCAGCGTCTTCGAAAAGAGCACGTTGATCAGCTTGTAACCGACCTTCGGAGCGGCGGAACCCACACCGCGAAGGGGCGCGTACGGCGGCCGTGGGGGTCTGCGGCCGTCAACAAGTTCGTCTCGACGGTGTCCCAGGTGCTCGGTGACGCGGCTCGCCAGGGTCTCGTTCCGCGCAATGTGGCAGAGCATGTCGATCGGGTGGAGCAGGACAGTGAGGGGATAGAGACCTACACCGAGGCGGAGGTGTCGGATCTGCTTTCGGCTATCACCGGCGATCGACTGGCGCACGCGTGGGAACTGGCGTTGTCTGGCCTTCGGCGTGGGGAGGTGGCGGGCCTGCGGTGGGCTGATGTCGACCTGGACGCCGGGATCCTGCGAGTGACGAACAACAGGGTGTCCGCGGGTGGTCGGACTGTGGAAAACGCGCCGAAGTCGGCCGCGTCTGCCCGTGAGCTGCCCATGCCGGAACGCATGGTTGCCGTACTGCGTGCCGGACGAGCACGTCAGGCGAAGGAGCGGCTCGCGCTTGGCCGCGCGGGTGGCGACTGGGAGTACGTCGTGTCCAACGAGGCTGGGAGCCCGTACTCGCCGGCGGTTCTGTCGCGATACTGGCGGGACACCGTAAAGGGGGCCGGTATCCGACACATCAAGCTCCACGCGGCTCGCCACACCTGCGCGACGTTGATGCACCTGCAGGGCGTGCCCGTTGCCCTCATCGCAGCCTGGATAGGGCACAAGGACGCATCTCTCACTATGCGCGTCTACGCCCACAGCCAGAACGAGGCACTCAAGGTTGCTGCAGCGAGTTTGAATCGGGTTGTGACACCTCGTGACACTGGCACGGAGTGATCGAACAGTTCGAACAGCGTTACCGCTGGTCAAGGTGGAGCCGATGACGGGAATCGAACCCGCGTATTCAGCTTGGGAAGCTGATGTTCTGCCATTGAACTACATCGGCGCGGCACCCGTGAGGTGCGCAGCGACCAGATTAGCAGGGCGAACATGGAGGCAGACGCTGCCGGTCTATAGCCTTCTGGGCGTGCTGCTCTCCGATCGTGACATCAAGGCCGAGGTCGACGCCGGGACGCTGGGTATCGAGCCGTACGACGAGGCGATGGTGCAGCCGTCGAGTGTCGACGTTCGACTGGACGGCCTCTTCCGGGTGTTCGACAACTCCCGCTACACCCACATCGACCCCAAACTGCGCCAGGACGAACTGACGACGCTGGTCGAACCCGCCGAGGGCGAGCCGTTCGTTCTCCACCCGGGCGAGTTCGTGCTGGGGTCGACGCTGGAGCTGACGACGCTGCCGAACGACCTCGCGGGCCGGCTCGAAGGCAAGTCGAGTCTGGGCCGTCTGGGACTTCTCACACACTCGACGGCGGGCTTCATCGATCCGGGCTTCAGCGGCCACATCACGCTGGAGCTCTCGAACGTCGCCAATCTGCCCATCACGTTGTGGCCGGGCATGAAGATCGGGCAGCTCTGCTTGTTCCGTCTCTCCAGTCCGGCGATCAATCCGTACGGCAGTTCATCGCTCGGTTCGAAGTATCAGGGACAGCGCGGGCCGACCCCGTCGAAGGCTTATTTGAACTTTCTCCAGTAGACCTCCGGTTTGTTTTCACGGTCCGCTACATTGCTATGCCCGGTTTGAGGCTCTACTATCGGTCGGTACGTTCCCCCGACAGCCGATGGTGGTGATCCATGATGCGCTCCGACACGGAAACGTTCGGTGTCTCCATGAGCACCGGGTGTGTACGTGGAGTGGTCGTGGACGGCGGGGGCCGTCTGGTCGAGGCGCGGACGTCGTTCATCGACGCCCTGCATCCGCTGACCGATGCGTCGACTGCTGCTACGGACATGTCCGCCGAACTGGGATGGGCCCGCGACGCGCCCGTCATGGCAGTGGGCGGTGACCCCGAGGACGTGTACGGACCGGGCGGCGTCCGCCTGATCGGCGAGTGCGATGCCTTCCTCGCTGCGGCTCGCATGGACGGCTGCCTCGAATTCGCCCGCACCGTCGCCATCGTGGACCTGGGTCGAGTGGGCACCCGTGTGCACGTTCTCGACACCTCCACGGGCGAGTTGTACTTCAGCGCCGGCACTGCGGAACTCAGCGGTGACGCCATCGATGCTGCTGTCGCCGAGTACCTCGCGGCCACGTTCGGCGCTGCCGAGAAGATGAGCCCTGCCGCCGTGCAGAACCTGGCTCGGGACAGCGTCGTCGCCAAGGAGATGCTGTCGGACGAGCGCGCAGTCGACCTGTCCGGGCCGTTCGTCGTCGATCCGGTTCGGTTGCGCCGCACGGACTTCGAACTTCTCGTCGCTCCGTTGCTCGCAGAGTTCCTGGGCCATCTGGGCGATGCGGTCGCGCAGGGCGTCGACGCCGTGCTGCTCGTCGGCGGCGGTGCGCACATTCCCTTCCTCCAGCGCGTGGTGACCGAGCACGTCGCCGTCCCGATGGTCGTCGCCCGGTACCCGCAGCACTTCGCAGCACTCGGCGCGGCGCACCTGTCCACGGTGATCCCACCCGCTCCGGTGAGCGCGCCGATCCCCGTCCCGGACCAGTTTCCGGCCGACGACTCCGTCACCACGGTGCTCACGCCGGTCTCGCGTGCGGTTCTCCCCACACCGCCACCCGCGCGATCGTCCGTTCCCGTGCGTCGCTCACGGCCCGCACGGCGTCGGCGCCGCTCGCGTGTCGGCGTGGTCGTGGGTACGTCGGCGCTCCTGGCGGCCGTGACCCTCGGAGCCGCAGCGGCAGCGTCGGGCCAGTCGGAGGACGTCGACGTGCGGTCGGCCGATCGTGTCGTCGTGACCTCCTCCGTCTCCCCGACGACCGCCGAGACCACGACGCCTGATACCGAATCGCCGCAGGCGCCGCCTGCCACGACATCGGTGGAGCCGTCGACACGCACCTCGACCACCACCACGACATCCGTCACGGACGTGGCCGATGCGCCGTCGACCACCACCGTCGCCGAGCCCACGCCGCAGAGTCGCCGGCCCGTGGCCGCCCCGACGCAACCTCAGGAGGCGGCTCCAGCAGAGGAGGAGTCGCCCGTGACGACGACGCGTCGACCGAACAACCGGCCCACCACGTCGGCAGTGACGACCACGTCGCCGGCCCCCAGTTCAACTACGACCCGATCCACAACCACGGCCCCGGCGTCCAGCTCGACCGGAACCGGCGCCCAACTGACCGTCACCACACGACCGAACGAACGAACAGAAGGGGGAGAGACGTGCACATCGTGCTGGGTATCTCGGCGACTGCCGATGACGTGACCGCGGCACTCGTCGACGTCGAACTCCCGCATCTGGGACCGGTCGACGAGCGGGTCACCGATCTCGGGGGCGACTCCGCGGCCGTGGGCTCCGCCGTGGCCACGGCGGTCGGGCTGATGCGGCTCCGCGCCGCTCGTGCCGACCTGCCCGTCTGGGGAACTGCCGTACTCCTCGAGTCGCCGGCGCTGCGCGAACCGATCGCTCGCGCGCTGGCCGATCAACACATCGGCGACGTCACCCTGGTCGACGCCGTCGACACCGACCTGTCGTATTCGCCTGCCGTCGCCGTGGCGGTGTCGTCGGATGCGGTCGTATCGGACGCGCAGACCGGACCCATACCTGTCGTTCTCGCGCTGCTCGAGCCCGTTCCTGCGGACACTCGACGTGGTTACGCGGTGGTCGGAGCCGGGATCGCGGCGGCCGTCATCGCGGGATCGTTCGCCGTGTGGGCCGTCACCGGTGCGCGCGACGCCGAGATCGCCGGTGTGACGCGGACCGGGGCCGACTCGGTCGCCGAGAGCGACACGACCATCGAGCCGAATCCCGCGGCGCCCGCCTCGTCTCCGGCTCGGCCCGCGCCCTCTGCGCCGGGTTCGACGCAGCCGGGCGTGCCGGCCACCACGTCGAGCGACGGCCTGGTCATCGATCCGGGCCCTCTCGGTACCGGCGCAGCGCAGGCTCCCGCTGCCGGCTCCGCGTCGCCCGCTGCGCCGCGGCCGAGGCCGGCGTCGCCGTCCGGTGGGTCGTCGACGCCGAGTGCGACGGGTACGGACGACGAGCCGACCGCAACCGGCGGGTCGGGCTCCGGTGGCTCCGGTACCGGCAGCACAGGGTCGGGCGGCACAGGCACAGGCACAGGGACCGGCGGCACAGGTTCGGGTACAGGGACCGGCGGATCGGGCTCGGGTACCGGCACAGATGGCACGGGTACCGATACCGGAGGCGGGCCGGTCGTCACCGACACGGATCCGGCGCCGGAGCCCACCACGCCCGACCCCTCCGACGGGCCGGCGCCCGACGGAGGCTCGTCCGACGCGGAGTGAAACCGTCGGCTCGTAGTGAAACCAACCAAAGATCGTGCGGAATGCTGGAGAACCGACCTTTTCCCTGTTCGGCAACATAGGCTGCGAGTACGAACAGGTACGAACGGGGCAGGTCATGCGAGCAGTGGTCGGAATTTCTCTCGGTGCGTCGGCAATCCGGGCAGCAGTCATGGACCCGATGGGCCGCGCGCTTCTCGGCACCGAATCCGTGCCGGTGGTCCGCGGACGTGACCGGTTGGAAGTGGCGGTCGAGGTCGTCGATTCCGTCTGCGCACGGCACGGAGCCGACCGCGACAGCGCAGTCCTGGTAGTCCCGGACGAGCCCTGCTCCCGCATCGGAACCATCGCGCTGTCGATACATTCCGGCGGCTGTGTCCGGCTGGCATCCGAACTCGGAGCGCAGTTGATGTACCTGCGCATGCGGGGTCTGGTCGAGGCCGGATCTACCGTGGCCATCGTCGACATGGGCAAGAGCGGGACGTCGGTGTCCGTCGTCGATGTCGCCACCGGCTTCGTACAGGACGCCGCGTGGACCGACAGGTTCCGTGGCAGCGCTTTCGCGGACAGCGTGCGGGAACATCTGCTCTCCGCATACGGAACGTCGGACCCGTTGTCGCCCGGCGACTCCCAGTCCTTGACCGACGGCGTGGAATGGGCGATGGAGATGATCGCCCTGCATCGCGTCGTGCGTGTCAGCGGCCCGTTCGTCGGTGGCACCGTGAACGTCTGGCGCACCACCGTCGATCGCTTGATGCTCGACTACGTCTCCGACGCGGCGGACTGGGTCAGCGATGTCGTACGTCGGGGGCCGCGGCAGGTCGACGCGGTCGTACTCGCCGGCGGTCCGGCAAATCTTCCGTTACTCCGCGGCGTGTTCGCCCGTGAATGGGGTTCGTCCCTCGTCATGCCGCAGGAACCGCAATCCATCGCGGCCACCGGCGCGGCGTTGTTGGCTGCGCGACGGTCGGGTTCACCTATCAGCGGACCGATCCGAACAGTCGAGTCGCAGCCCCGTCACGCCGCACTCGTCGTGTGACCGTCAGCGTGAGACGGAGCGGTCGCCCACCCATCGCATGACGACTGTCGTTCCCTGATCCGTCGTCTCGACGGATGCCTCGTGTGCCAGGGCATGGATCAGCGGGAGACCTCGTCCGCGGCGCGGGTCGTCGGCGCTGATCGTCCAGATGCCCTGATCTGTCACGCGGATCACGACGCTGCCCTCGGGGCCGAACTCCGCTCGCAGGTCGATGGTGCCCGGACCGCCGCTCGGCGCGTGGTCGTAGGCGTGCTCGACGCCGTTGGCCAGTGCCTCGTAGGTGGCGAGCGTGATGTCCTGGCAGGTGTCCTCGTCCAGACCGCATGTGCGCAGCCATCCGAGAACAGAAGTGCGCACCGCTGTCAGTCGAGCGGCGACGGCCGGAATGGCGTTCATCACCAGGTCGGACGATGGATCACTCGTGGCGGTAGCGGGCGCTCCGGCCGATATCGAGGTGATCACAGACCCTGTGTACCCAGAGCGGGCGATTTATCACCTCGATGGCGCACATCACTGCTGGGGACCGAGTGTGCGCCGCACACGTAAGGGGAGTGCGACGCAGACCGTCGCGAAGAGGCAGGCGGACACGGCGCCCGCGACCACCCCTGCCACCGGACCGACGACCAGGCCGAAAATGATGATCGGGACGCCGGACATGGCGATGCCGAGAAGGACGAACCCGATGATGGCGAAGCGGTTCGCGTAGTCGACGAGTTGTCGGAGCGCTCGGCGACGGAAAAGGATTCTGTGCAATGCCACAGGAGCGACCAGCAGAATGGTTGAAGTCACGGAAGCGCCCAAAGTGACCAGGTAGATCACCTGTTCGTACGTTCGCAGCTCCGGGAATCGAGCCTGGAAGGGAAGCGTCAACAGGAATCCGGTGAGCAATTGGATGCCGGTCTGGACGACACGCAGTTCCTGCAGCAGGTTCGACCAGTTCCGGTCCAGCCGCTGAGTGTCCGTCTCGTTGCGCTCGCGAGCGTTCCACTCGGAACCGCGAAGGCTGTCGTCCGCCGTCATTGGCCGATGATACGTCGACCGTAAATGGTCGGGGTGGCTGTTTCCGAGGCGGTAAAGTGTGACCTTCTCGGTTCGCGTGAAACATTGTCTCGTCCGTGACCGATACGGGCGGGGAACAGGTACGAATCACTGAAATATCGTCGATCGGTTGTCCAGGATTGCGGGGTCCTGCGGAAGAACGGAAGTGCGATGCACAGGACTGCGGCCAGGCGCCAGAGCGAGTCCGCGCGCCACTACGTCGACTTCTCGGTCAGCGATCCGGCCCTGAGCACGCTGACATCCCTCGCCGCCACGACCCTGGGTTTCGGTCAGGCCATGGTCAACATCCTCGACGCCGACACTCAGTACACGTTGGCGCAGAGCAGCGGCGACACGATGGCGCTGGGTCCCCGATCGACTGCTACCTGCGCGTTCGTCGTCGACAGTGCCGGCCCCGTCGTGGTTCCCGACGCTGACCGCGGTCGATTCTCCGCCGATCCCGCGCACGCAGCAGCGTCCGAGTCGGTGTTCGCGGCATCGTGCGGTTCCTACGTCGCCGTCCCGCTGTACGGCCGTGAGGGCCTCGTCGTGGGCACCCTGTGCCTCGTCGACGACGATCCGCACCCGGCGGACGAGTACACCGTCTCCACCCTGCTCGAGTTCGCTCGACTCGTCGAGACGCACCTCGACGGCATGCGTGCGCGCGGCCGGTCCCTGTTCTCGCTCCGCGACCGCATCGTCGCCGACGCGGTGATCGCCGGCGAGATCGTGCCGTGGTTCCAGCCCGTCGTCGACCTCGAGTCCGGCACCGTCACCGCGGTGGAGGCGCTCGCGCGCTGGCACCGGCCGACGAGCGACGGAACCGACATCACGGTGGTGAGCCCGGCGGACTTCCTCCCGTCGATCGAGGGCAGCGAGCTCGAGATCGACGTCGACCACGCCGTGCTTGTCGCTGCGCTGGTGAGGTTCGAGTCCTGGTTGGCCGAGGACGTCGATCTCCACGTCAACCTGTCCGCTCGGCACCTGGTCACACCCGATGCCGTGCAGTTCCTCGTGGGCATCGTGAACCGGTCCGCTGTTCCGGCCGGTCGCGTCGTCTTCGAACTCACCGAGACCCGGTCGAACGCCGATCGAGCGCGAGCTCACGACTTCGTCGTCGCGCTGCAGGCCGAGGGCTTCCGCGTGCTGCTCGACGACATCGGCATCGGCTTCTCCTCCCTCGAGCGACTGATCGAGTATCCGGTCGACGGATTCAAGATCGATGCGGCCATCGCGAGAACTCTCGGTACGCCCGCCGGCGACTCCCTGGTGCGCGCGCTGGCAGGTTTTGCGACCGATACGGACCGCACTCTGGTGATCGAAGGCATCGAAACCGACGCTCAACTTGCATCCGCTCGGCGTAATGGGTGCACACGCGTCCAGGGTTTTCTCTACTCTCGTGCGGTACCCGCGTCCGATATCGGTGTTCTTCTGGGTTGAAACGCCGACAGCGCGGGTATCTAGGCCTTCGCACGTCCGACGCCCGCAGGAGAATGACGAGAACATGCGCAATGCCTACACAGTGCAACTCGACGAGTTGAACGCTGATCTCTGTGCACTCGCGGACGCTGCCGAGTCGGTCATGCGGGATGCCAGTACGGCGCTGCTCGATGTGAATCTCTCCGTCGCGGAGAGTGTCATCGCGCGCGGTGAGTCGCTGGGTGCGCTGGGGGCGCGGTGCGAGGATCAGGCCGTGACGGTTCTGGCATTGCAGGCGCCGGTGGCCGCGGATCTGCGTCGCGTGTTCTCCACCGTGCGCATCAGTAGTGATCTGGCACGAATGGCGGGATTGGCTGTCCACATCGCCGAAGCAGCGCGTCGCCGTTTCCCGGAGCCGATCGTCCCGGATCACCTTGCGCCCCAGTTCCGCGAGATGAGCGACCTGTGTCTGCAGATGTCGCGCAGCATCGTCGAGGCGTTGCGCACCAACGACCTCGACACGGTCGGTTCGCTCAGTGCGCAGAACGACAGAGTCGACGCATTGAAGACAACGGTCATCGACACCGTATCGCTGGACGAATACGGGCACGATGTGATGAACGCCGTCGACATCGCCCTTCTCGGTCGGTATTTCGAGCGATATGCCGACCAGATAATCGATGTGGCATCGCGAATCGTCTTTTATGTCAGCGGTCGGAAAGAATTGGTCCGGCCCATTTCGGACGACCTTTGAGTCCAATATATTAATTCTGTGAAAACAGGCGATGTGATCCATCGCACTGTGCTTGTCTGGGCGGGTTGTCCGGTGAGGCAATAGGGTTTCGACAGTGCATCACCGCACTCGACCCCGCTGCCGAGTCCAGAATCGAGGCCGAACGTGATTGCTCCGAGTCCTGAGCACGGCGCCGAGCGGTCGGTTGCTGCCCTGACTCGGACGAGGCGAGTCCGTCGACCGTCGTCACGTCGAGAGTGGGAGCGCGGGTACATCCATCGCGTTCGCGTCACCGACGTGACGGTCGTCGTGGCCGCGGTCGCCTGTGCGCAGTTGGTTCGCTTCGGCACCCCCGCCCGGGAATCGGTGATGGCCGCGTTCAACTACACCGCCGTCTCCGTGATCCTCGCCGCGACGTGGATCGCCTTCCTCGCCATCTTCCGCACCCGCTCGCCGCGGGTGCTGGGATCCGGCGCGGAGGAGTACCGACGAATCCTCTCGGCGACGTTCCGGTTGTTCGGTCTCGTCGCGATCGTGTCGCTGCTCTTCCGAGCGGAACTCGCGCGCGGGTATCTCGCCATCGCGCTTCCGGTCGGGTTGGCGGGATTGCTCACGACTCGATGGCTCTTCCGCCGGCACGTGGCCAAGGCCCGGCGTCACGGCCGGTATCAGACCGCCGTGGTCATCGTCGGCAGTCTCAGCTCCGCCCTGTCGATGGCCCGATCGTTCAGTCGCGACGGTTCCGCCGGGTACTCGGTCGTGGGTGTCTGTCTTCCCCGGACGCAGCTGGTGGACGACGAGCAGCTGTCGGTGGACGGACTCGAGATTCCCGTGCTGGGCACGGAGCAGGACGTTCTCGACGCGATCGAGGTGTCCGGCGCGGACACGGTCGCCGTGACGGCCACCGACCACATCGGCCACGACGGTATCCGCCGGATGGTGTGGGACCTGGAGAAGAAGAACGTCGACCTGGTCGTCGCTCCCGGCGTCGTCGACGTCGCCGGCCCGCGCCTGCACATGCGTCCGGTGGCGGGTCTGCCGCTCATCCACGTCGAGAAGCCGCAGTACAACGGAGCCAGCAGGTTCGGGAAGACGGCCTTCGACCTGGTGTTCGCGATCGCGGCCCTGACACTCGTGGCGCCGATGCTTCTCATCGTCGCCCTGCTGATCAAGCTCACGAGCAGGGGCCCGGTCTTCTACCGCTCGGAACGGATGGGGCTGGACGGCAAGCCGTTCCAGATGATCAAGTTCCGCTCGATGGTCCAGGATGCGGACACCAAGGTCGCCGACCTGCTGTCGCACAACGACAGCGTCGGCGGGGTTCTGTTCAAGATGCGCGAGGACCCGCGCGTGACCACGGTGGGACGGGTCATGCGGCGGTTGAGCATCGACGAGCTTCCCCAGTTCTTCAACGTGGTGCGGCGCGAGATGTCCGTAGTGGGTCCGCGTCCGCCGTTGCGCCGCGAAGTCGAGACCTACGACGGCGACGTGCGACGCCGGCTGCTGGTCAAGCCGGGTCTCACGGGTCTGTGGCAAGTCAGCGGGCGGTCCGATCTCTCCTGGGAGGAGTCGGTGCGCCTGGACCTGAGTTACGTCGAGAACTGGTCGATGACCGGTGATCTGCTCATCGTGCTCAAGACGTTGAAAGCTGTCGTCAGCAGCGACGGCGCGTACTGAGGTCAGACCCCGTCGATCGAGTCGACCACGGCGACGGCCGCGTCGTGAAGCGTCGTTCCGTTTCCGAACGCGAGATCGTTCAGGGCACTCACCGCTGCCGGTAGGTCGCAGTCCCGACGAATCATGAGGATGCCGATCGCGAGATCGATCACGACGCGTGCGTCCATCAAGTCCTTCACGCGGTCGGCGGCGCGGCGCCACGACGACTCGAGGCCCAGCGTCGTGAGGGACGCGCAGAGATACGTCACCAGCACCGCGATCACGTCCTCGCACACGTGCGTGGGCGCGACGCGAGCCGTGTTCCTGCTGTAGAGATTCACGGTGCCCAGGGTGTCGGCCGACTCCGACAGGACCGGGTACGCCGTGATCCGACCGATGCCGGCCGATCGCGCGAACCGGGCCAGGACGGACCACGTTCCGTCCAGGTCGTCGACGGACATGTCGACGACGGTTCCGGTTCGCAGGGCACGCAGGGACGGGCCGTCGCCGATGTCGTACTGCGCGCGGTCCAGGGACGACGACGACTGGTCGGTGGCGGCCGCCGTGAACGGGCGAACCGTGTCGAAGGCCAGCGTCACGGCGGCGCTGTCCACTCCGGGTACGTATCGGACGGCCAACGCAGAGACTCGTGCCGCGAGTTCCAGGACGTCGTCGGCGCTCTCGATCCGGATCGACAGCGCGTCGGCGAGGGACTGCGCCACATCGCCGTCCGCCCGGAGCAGACGGCGGAACGCGTCGGATCCCAACGGGTCCGGTCGATCGTTGTCGACAGGGTCGGAGCTCATCGCGTTCGGCTCTCTGTCGGTGCGGTGTCCGGTTCGGACGATACGCCGGTCGTACATTGTGATCGATGTGTTCTCGTTACGGTTGGATGATGGTACGTCGGGCATCCTTGCCGAAGAATCGGCATGGAGAGCACGGCGATCGAGCGTCGACGAGCAAGGAGCTGGCACAGGCATGACGAAAGGGTCCGGTGGAGACGACGACGCGGACGGGTCGTTGGCCATCACCGACATTCCCGACCTCTGCCGCAGCGTCGTCTCGCTGGTGGACGTGGACGGCGCAGCGATCACGGTGATGAGCGGCAACACCCGTGAACTCGTCTACGCGACCGATGCGGTCGCCCAGTACCTGGACGAACTGCAGTTCACCACCGGTCAGGGCCCGTGCGTCGATTCGTTCGACCGTGGCACGTCCGTCCTCGTCGCGGATCTGGACACGGAGGCCGAGGAGCACTGGCCCGGGTTCGCCGCAGACGCCTCCAACGGGGGCGCCTCCGCCCTGTTCGCATTTCCCCTCCGCGGAGGGTCGACGGTCTTCGGCGTGCTCGAGCTGTATCGCGCGTCGACGGGTGCACTGAGCGAGGAATTCGCAGCACTGGCCCAACTGACCGCCGATGCCGCAGCCGTCAGCCTTCTCGAGGCGTTCGCCCCGAAACTCGGCCACACGGTGGACAAGTGGGGCTCGCCGGACATCAGCTCGCTGGGCGATCACCGCACCAGGCCCTACGTCAATCTGGCAGTCGGCATGATCACCGTGCAGTTGAGAGTCTCTCCGACCGAGGCGCTCGCGCGCCTGCGTGCCGCCGCGTACAGCGCGCGGAGGCCGGTGGACGACCTGGCTCGCGAGGTGGTCGAACGCAAGGTTCGCTTCTCCGCCGACGACACCGCTTCCGACTCGACGACGAAAGGACAGCCGTCGTGACCCTTCCTCCGACCTTCGATCGACAGGATGTCGACACCTCGGGCGACGGTCCCGACAACCCGTCGCCCGTCGTCGTCCTCGCCGAGCTCACCGGTCATCTCAGCTCCGGCGTGGACATCTCGTACGTCCTGCACGTCGTGGCGACTCGAACGCGTGACGTGCTCGACGCGGCGGCGGTGTCCGTCGTGATGGACGCGGCATCCGCACCGGACGGCCACGACTTCGACCTGGTGTCGGTGGCGTCCAGCGGATCGGTGGACAGGTCGCTGTCCGTCACGGGTCCGGCCACGATGTGCGTCCGGACGGGCGCGGCGGTCCTGGCCGACGATCTCGAGTTCTCCCCGGGGTGGTCGTCCACACGGTCGGCCCGTGGCGGTCCGGCGGAAGCGCCGCGGCATTCGTGCAGGCAGTGGCGGACCTGACGGCACTCGCGGTGAGTGCCGACACGGACGGCGAGGAGCGCCTGTCGGCCGAGGCCCGGCGTCGACGCCGGGTTCTCGACGATTCCGCCGTCATCGATCAGGCCATCGGGGTGCTCGCGGAGCTTCGAGGTGTCGACATCGCGACCGCGACCACCATGCTGGTCGTCGAGGCACGACGCACGCTCGTACCGCTGTCGGAGCGAGCGCGCGCCATCGTCGCTTCTGCCGTCTGACTTTCGACTCACGCGAGCACGCGGAATTGCTCCAGCGAGGAGACAGGTCGGGCCAGTTTCGAGCGCCCAGCCGCGGGTAACGCAGCGCCATGATCGACTCGCGACCCGACGACACGTCCGTTCTCGCCGGTCCCCGTGCGCTCCGGTACGCGATGAGACTGATGGGCCCGTCGATCGCGGCGGGAGTGATCCTGCGTCGCCCGGCAGCTATGGCGATGGCAGAGAAGGTGGGTGCCGACGCGGCCACCCTGTCCACGATGCGGGAGCTCCGCCAGGCGCACGGATCGGCGCCGGTGCAGCTGAGGATGCCCGGACGCACCATGGCCGTCGTGCTCGACCCGGCCGACGTCCACCGAGTTCTCGTCGAGTCGCCGGAGGACTTCACGGCGGCGAGTCGGGAGAAGATCGGGGCTCTGGGGCCGTTCCAGCCGCACGGGGTGCTGATCTCCCGAGGCCGGGTGCGTGAGCAGCGCCGCGCCCTGAACGAGCACGTACTGGACACGCCGCAGCCGATGCATCATCTGGCGGTGCCCTTCGTGTCCGTGGTGGACGAGGAGGTGGACACGCTTCTGTCCGGCGCATCCGGCACCCTCACTGCGGACGATCTGCTGCGGATGTGGTGGCGCATCGTGCGCCGCGTCGTGCTGGGCGCCTCCGCCCGCGACGACGAGCAGGTGACCGATCGTCTGCGTTCTCTGCGCGGAGAGGGCAACTGGTCGTACTTCGGCCCGCGGCGACGACGGCTGAAGGACGCGTTCATCGACGATCTGTACCGCTATGTCGCTGCGGCGGAACCGAATTCGCTAGCGTCGGTCATCGCCGAGGCGCGGGTCGGTGGAGCAGTGGACCCGGTGGGTCAGATCCCGCAGTGGTTGTTCGCCTTCGACGCCGCCGGGATGGCCGCGGTACGGGCACTCGCGTTGATCGCGGCACACCCAGAGGAGGGCGAGCCGGCACGGGACGAAGCGAATTCGGGAGACGCGGGTCGCCCACGGGAGCTCCCGTACCTCAGGGCCTGCCTTCTCGAATCGCTGCGGCTGTGGCCGACGACCCCGGCGATCCTGCGGGATTCGACCGTGGACACGCACTGGTCGGGTCCCCACGGGACCCGCTCGATCCGGGCCGGGACGTCGTTCGCGATCCTGGCGTCGGGCTTTCACCGCGACGACGAGGCGCTCCCGTTCGCGAATCGGTTCACCCCGCGCATCTGGCTCGACGGCACTGCGGAGAAGTATCCCCAGTTGGTCCCGTTCAGCGCGGGTCCTGTGGTGTGCCCGGGTCGGAACTTGGTGCTGATGTCCACGTCGGCGATGCTGGCGTTCCTGCTCGCCCGCGCTCGGGTTCGCCTGTCGCGGCCGATGACGACCGACCCCCTGCCGCCCACCCTGAACACGTACTGCGTGGAGTTCGCACTCGACGCCGTCACCGACACCCCCGGAAAATGGTGACCAGCATGACCGACCACGACGAGTCCCTCCCGTCCATCGCCGACGCCACGGTGGAACAACTCGGCGGGCGCACCAGTGTCCTTGCCCGGCAACGCCGTGACCACATCGAACTCGACGAGCTTCTCAGGCGTCTGGACACCGCGACGGGCCGCGAGCGCGCCGATACTCTGACGGCGTTGTGCCGCTTGGTGTTTCCCCATGCCTTCGCCGAGGAGTCGGTGCTGTGGCCGGCGATCCGGAAATGGTTGCCCGAGGGGGAATCGTTGACTCTCGAGATCGAGCAGGAGCATCAGGAGATCAACGAGTTGTTCTCCGAGCTCGAGGTGCGCGGCCACGAGTCACCCGAGGGTAGGGAACTGTTCGATCGCATCACGGTGCTGCTGCGCGAGGACGTGCGCGACGAGGAGGACCGGCTGTTCCCGATGCTGCGCGCCCGCCTGAACGACACCCAGCTGCAACGGCTCGGCTATGCGTGGGAGGCAGTGCGGCGAACGGCGCCCACCCGGCCACACCCGGTGGTGGCGCGTCGCCCACCGGGCAACGTGCTGGCGGCGCTCCCGCTGACCGTCCTGGACCGGGCCCGCGACGTGCTGGACACGACATCGCGTCGGACCGGGGGAGCGGCGACGTCGGCCACGTTGCGACGCACCAGCGACATACTGCGGCGAGCGGCCGGGGTCGTCGAGCACGTCCCCCCGTTGACTCGGGGAGATGACCCGTCTACCCGTTCGAGCCGACGCGGTCGTGGACGGTCATGAGCAGTTTGCCCAACTCGCCGGCCAGTGACTCGGGAGCATCGCCGAGCGCGGCGATGTCCGAGATCAACTGCTCGCACAGTGCCCGCACCTTGATGTTGGTCTGCTGAGAACGCCACAGCAGCAGATCGAACGCCTTGTCCGCCGAGACGTTGAGCCCGAGCATCAACGCACCCTTCACCTGCTCGATCGCGGCGCGCGATTCCAGGGCTGCGGCGTAGTCCTGTGCCTGCCGGTTCGCGTGGCCGTACTGCTCGACTCCGGTCAGGACGGACTGGGCGGCGTTGATGTAGATGCGCATGGCCGTCTCGTCTTCCGAATCGAACCGGTGGCCGCTGTGGCTGTAGAGGTTGAGCGCACCGACGTACGTGTCACCCGCCGTGATGGGCGCGGACAGGAAACTGGTGATGTCCACGTCGGCCACATCGGCCGCGAAATCGGGCCAGCGGCGCTCGGCGTCCGCGAGATCCGCACGGACCAGTTCGCGGGTCAACGACGACTCGATGCACGGACCCTCGCCGTGCCGGTACTGAGCGTGGTCGACCGTCAGCACGAAGGGGCCGGTACTGGCCACGGTCTCGGGCTTTCCGCGACGGAACACGGTGATTCCGGCGGCGTCGGCGTCCGAGATCGCCGAGACGACGCGGGTGCAGATCGTCGTCAGTGCGACGTCCTCGGGCTGGTGGGACGAGCGAACCAGATCGAGATCCTCGATCGCGGCGGCCAACGACGACAGTGCCGTGTCGTCCGCGATCCGGCGTGCGCTGTCGGTCATATCGCCTCTCCTCACCTGGTGGAGCGTCGATCGTCCGAACTCTGAACGCCGATCGGAGACCACCGTACCTCCGACCACCTGTCCGGTTATGATTGCCGCGAAGGCGACACCTCGCCCGGCGTCCAGCAGTAGGCGTCGGCACTTGTGGGTGTCGCCTTTTGTCGTCCCTGTCTGCAGGAACGACTGACATCGCAGACGAAGGGATCATCACCTCACATGAGCAACGACGGTCGGCCGGCGAGCGCCGATCACCTCGATCTGGTGCGCACGCTGGCTGATCTGGCGCGTGAATTCGGGAGCTCACGGCAGGTGCGCACCACCGACGATGTGCTGGACAGCGTGTTGTCGGTGTCGATCGAGCTGGTCGAGCCGGCGGACCACGCGTCGGTCGGCTCGGTGGGCGGCACTGCGACTAGTGCTACCGGTTTCCCGAGACGGGCCACGAGTGATGGGGCGTCGACGCTCGACGACGTCCAGGTCTCGGCGGGGGCGGGACCGTCCGTCGAGGTGCTCTCGACCGTCGACGAGGAGCCGACCGCGATCGCCGGATCGGTCGAGCGGTGGCCGGCACTCGCGGAGACGGCGACGACGTACGGTGTCCGGTCCATCGCTGCGGTGCCGATGTTCACCAAGGAGCGCACGCTGGGTGTGTTGACGCTCTATTCGGCATCCGAATCCGCGTTCGGTGACGACGATCTGACGGTGGCGTCGGCCGTGGCAGCGCACGCGGCCATCGCGCTGCAGGGTGTGCAGAAGGAAGCGCAGTTCCGATCGGGTCTGGCGTCGCGGGACATCATCGGCCAGGCGAAGGGAATGCTGATGGAACGGTTCGAAGTCGATTCCGTCCAGGCGTTCGAGATGTTGTCCCGGTTGTCGCAGGACAACAATCGTCCGTTGCATCTGCTGGCGGCGGACATCGTCGAGGCCGGAGCCAAGCTACGTCAGGAGTCGACCTGAGGTAGCTCCGCCTCGAGCCGATCCAGCAGCGCTTCGAGAGCTTTCTCGAATTCCGACAGTGCGAGATCCTTGGACAGCTCGGCCCGCATCCGGATGATCGTCGGAAATTCGGACGGGTCGATGTCGTCGTCCTGCCCCGTCTCCGGCTCGTCGACGGGGCCGATCGAGACCCCTTTCGCGGACACCTCGAGCAGCAGGTTGCCCATCAGGAAGCTGGTGAACGACCGGTACGCCGCCGCGGCGGCTGCGTCGTCGAAACCCCAGTCGACAAGGCTCGCGAGGAAGTTCTCGAGCCACCGCACGCTGCGCAGCGGTGGGCGCACCCACGGCGCGCTGTGGGGGCGAGTGGCGATGAGGGGAAAGATCTCGGGGTGCTCGAGCGCCATCCTGCGGACTCCGTGCGCGAGCCGCTGCAGGTAGTCCTGCCAGCTGACGGCGCCCTTCATCAGGACTTGTGGATCACTGTCCAGGTCGTCGATGACCTGGTCGACTATTCCGTCGAGCAGATTCTCCTTGCCGGGAAAATAGTGGTAGAGCGCCATGGCCTCGACGCCGAGGCGCGCGCCGAGTCGTCGCATCGTCAGGTCACCGGCGCCGTTGTCGTCGATGAACGCGATACCGGCTCGAAGAATCACGGTGCGGGTGAGCTGCCCGCGACCGGCAGGCATGGAGACAGCCACGACTCACCCCTTTTCTCGAGACGATGTGTGGCCGACTCTAGGCGTGTTCTGGCACGGTCTCTACATGAGCACGGTTCCGATGTCCGTTCACGACGCCATCGCCGCACGTCGAGACGTGCGCGCGGAATTTTCCGGGGAGGTGGTGGCCGACGATGTCCTGGAGCGCATCCTGACGGCGGCGCACCGCGCTCCGAGTGTCGGCAACACCCAACCGTGGGACTTCGTGATCGTTCGGAACGAGGACACGTTGAGGCGTTTCGCAGCCCATGTGGCGCAGTGCCGGGCGGACTTCGCGGCCTCACTGCCCGCGGACCGTGCTGAGACGTTCGACCCGATCCGGGTGGAGGGGATCGTCCCGAGCGGTACCGGGATCGTCGTCACCTACGACGAAAGTCGCGGCGGTGACCACGTTCTCGGACGTGCGACGGTGCGGGACACGGGTCTGCTCTCGGTGGCGTTGGCCATCGAGAACCTGTGGCTCGCGGGGGTCGCGGAGGGCATCGGTGTCGGGTGGGTCTCGTTCTACGACGAGGAGTTCCTCCGCGACCTGATCGGTGCGGTCGACGTGCGACCCGTGGCGTGGCTCTGTGTCGGCCCGGTGACCGAATTCCAGGAGGTCCCGGACCTCGAGCGATTCGGGTGGCGTCCGCGGCGTGCCCTGTCCGAGGCGATCCATCACGAACGGTGGGGACGCCAGGGTTAGCGTGTGGGCGTGATGTCCCCGACTTCCGCGCGTGTGGGTGCGGTCACACGCCGTGGGGTCCCGGTGTGCCCGTCCGATGTGCGTGTCGCCGACGCGGCCGCCGCGATGACACGGGCGCACTCGCACACCGCGATCGTGTCGTACCCGGACGGGTCGCGGGGTGTGTTGACGGACGGCGATCTGCGCCGACGAGTGGTGGCCGCCGGTCTCGGCTCGGACGTTCCGCTCTCTGCTGTCGCGTCGACGCCCGCCGTGACAGTTGCCGCCGACCTCCCGGTGCGCGACGCCGCCGGTGTGGCGTTGAGCGCCGGGGTCCGTCGTCTGGTGGTGCTCGACGCGGGCGGCGCCGTGCTGGGTGTGGTCGACGACGCCGATCTGATGTCGCCGGCGCTCCGACCGGGTATCGCGGTGCGCGCGGAGATCGCCCGTGCTGCCGACGCGGATGCGCTGATCGCGGCCTGTGCGCAGCTGACGCCGATCATGCTGTCGCTGTGCGACTCCCGTGTGCCGACGTCCGAGGTGATGATGATCCGTTCCGTCGTCGCCACCGCGGCCGTGCGTCGGGCGGCCGAACTCCTGGGAGACGACGCGTCCTCGTGGCTGGTGTCGGGCAGTGTCGCGCGCCGCGAGTCGGCGTTGTCGTCGGATGTGGAGACGGCCCGGGTCGCCGGTGACGGCGGGGCATCCGGCGAGAAGGTGCACGCACTGCTCGCGCAGTGTGGTCTCACCGCGGATCCCAACAACGCGACGGCGGCGTCCCGGCGTTTCGTCCGCACCCGGGAGGAGTGGTCGACGGCTGTCGACGGCTGGGCACGGGATCCGTTCGACGACACCGGGTTGGTGATGCTCTCGCTCGCTCTCGATGCTCGACCGGTGGTGCCGGGCAGCTGGGGCCCGGCGTCCGCCGCGGTGTCCGCGATGACGGAACAGCCCCGTGTGCGCACTCTGCTGTTGCGGGAAGCGACCGAGAACCGGCCTCGGGTGAGCGTGCGGGACAGGATGTTCCGACGCGCCGAGGTGGTCGATGTCAAGGCCGGGATCCTCGCTCCGATCGTCGACATCGCGCGGTGGGCCGGCGTGTCGGCCGGATACGTCGGTCATTCGACCCTGGCTCGCCTCGCCGCGGGTGCCGACGCGTCCGTGCTGTCGGCGGACGACGCGGCGGTGTTGGCCGAGTCCTTCGAGGTGGTGCAGCGCATCCGTCTCCGCCACCAGTGCGATGCGGTCGCTGCCGGCGATCCGGCGGACGATCTGGTGCGTCCGTCGGAGTTGACGCCGCTGGATCGCAGCTTGGTGGGCACGGCGGCGCGAGAAGTCTCCGGGGTGGTGCGCGCGTCCGCGTACCTGGCCGGATGAGACCGTCACGGGACGCCCCGGACGTCGTCGCCGGTCTCGATCGCCGGCAGTGCCATGCGCTGGATCAGGCCGTCGCTGCCGAGCAGCTGGAGGGGTGGCATCCCACCCGGGACGACCTGCTGCTGCTCGCGGCGGAATGCCGCGGGGACGAGGTGCTCGACGGTGTGCGCACTTCGGTTCGCGGAGACGGTAAGATTCGTGAATCGCGTTGGGCTGCACTGCGTCCCGGCCGCGCGCCGTATCTGATTCCCGGGTCGACGATCCTCCGGAACGAGCTCGGGCTCCAGGACGCGGCCGCGTTGCACCGCGCCGAGTCGATCCTGACGGCCATCAGGCTCGTCCGATGCCACACCGACAGGGCGGACCCTCTCGTCGAGGACGGCATCCACCGCCTGATCGCGCTGCACCGCTACCTCTTCCAGGACGTGTACTCGTGGGCCGGGCAGGTCCGGACGGTCGACCTGTCCAAGAACGGCCACTCCTTCACCCGGGCGTCCGCCGTGTGGGACGTCCTGATCTCGATCCACGACGCTCTGCTCGCAGCGCCCTGGGAGTCGGCGGATCTCGGCGAGTCGGCGTACCTGCTCGCACGGACGTACGCGGAGCTCAATCAGGCACATCCGTTCCGTGAGGGCAACGGCCGTACGGGCACGATGCTGCTGCATCTCCTGGTTCGGCGGAGTGCATTCGACCTGGACCTGACGGCTGTCGACCGGGCGGACTGGATTCAGGCGTCCCGCGATTCGGCGCCGTTCCGGCAGGCCGGTACACCGTCGCCGAGGCCCTTCATCCCGATCTTCCGGCGTGCCCTCGTCCCTCGCGAGGGTTAACAGAGATGCAACATCGTCGACACCGGCGAGACCTTCGCGTCCGATTAACTATCACTCGACAGTTAAGCCACCCCTCCTGATGGAGAACACCATGAGCCAGGCCGTGCTCCCACCCCCGTCGGACCGTCGCGCAGACGGCGACTCCGACGATCTGCTCGAGTTCGGGTACGAACAGCAACTGCACCGCAAGCTGGGTAAATTCGCCTCGTTCGCGGCCGGGTTCTCGTTCGTCTCGATCCTGACCACGATCTTCCAACTCTTCGGCCTGGGCTTCAGCTTCGCCGGCCCGGCGTTCTTCTGGGCCTGGCCGGTGGTGTTCGTCGGCCAGTTCATGGTCGCGCTGTGCTTCGCCGAACTGGCGGCGCGCTACCCCATCTCCGGCGCCATCTACCAGTGGTCGCGGCGCGTGGGCGGCGAGATCACCGGATGGTTCGCGGGGTGGTTCATGATCATCGCGCAGATCGTGACGGCCTCCGCCGCGGCGATCGCGCTGCAGGTGGTGTTGCCGAACGTCTGGAGCGGCTTCCAGATCGTCGGCACCGATACCGCGCTGACCTCGTCCGACGGTGCCACCAACGCCGTCGTGCTCGGCACGATCCTGCTGGTGATCACCACGACCATCAACTCCATCGGCGTCAATGCGATGGCACGCATCAACTCGATCGGCGTCACGTGCGAGATCGTCGGCGTCATCGCGGTGATCGGGGTGTTCTTCACTCACGCCCAGCGCGGACCCGACGTCGTCTTCGACACCGGCGGTGCCGCAGTCGATTCGAGCTACATCGGCGCATGGATCGTCTCCGGCTTGATGGCCGCCTACGTCATGGTGGGCTTCGGCTCGGCGGGCGAGCTGGCCGAGGAGACCAAGAATCCGCGCCGCGTCGCCCCACGCACCATCCGGCTCGCCCTGTCGGTGTCGGCACTCGGCGGTGGCCTCATGATCATCGGCGCCCTCATGGCAGCGCCCAGCCTCACCGACGGGGAGCTGGCGACGCAGGGACTGCCCTACGTGCTGAACTCGGTGCTGTCCTCGCCGTGGGGCACCGTCCTCCTGGTCGACGTCGCCATCGCGATCCTCATCTGCACCCTGGCAATTCAGACCGCCGCATCACGCCTGATGTTCTCGATGGCTCGGGACGGTCGGCTGCCCGGCTCGCGCATCCTGGGCAGCGTCAACAAGACGACGGGCACCCCCATCGCCCCGGCCGTCGTCATCGGCCTCGGCTGTGTCCTGGTCCTGGTGGTCAACGTGGGCAACTCGGCGATCTTCTCCACCCTCGCCAGCGTCTGCATCGTGCTCATCTACCTCGCCTACATGATGGTGACGGTGCCGCTGCTCCTCCGCCGACTGAAGGGCTGGCCGCACCGCACGTCCCAGGTCGACTCCGAGGGCAAGCCCCTGTTCACGCTCGGATGGCTCGGACTGCCCGTCAACATTCTCGCCGTCGTCTACGGCGCCGCCATGGTGATCAACCTGTCCTGGCCGCGGTCCGAGATCTACGACCCGTCCGGCGACTTCCCGCTGCTGCGCTGGGCCGCCCCGCTGACGGTGCTGGCCGTCGTCGCCGTCGGTGCGCTCTGCTTCCCGCGCGGCAAGAGTCACCCCAACCCGATTCCGACAGGAGCGAACGCATGACCGCCACGACCACCGCGGCTCGCGAGCACGCCCGTGCACAAGCCCGTGAGATCACCGATTCGATGCCCGTCGTCCCGGCATCGTTGTGGCCGAACGAGATCGACGGTACCGACGCCGCGTCGTTGATCTGGGCGGAAACTGTTCCCGGAGGCCGGTACACCACCAAGGTGCTGCAGCGCGGCACCCGGCTGCGGCTGCGGGACGTACACGGACGCGCCTGCGCACACGTCATGCTCCACCGTGCCGATGCTCCGTGGGAGCGTCTCAACGCGGCCGACACCGTCAAGGTGCCGTGGCAGGCGTACATGGGCGTCGGGCATCCACTGCTGTCGGACCAGGGCCGCGTCCTCGCGACCGTGCTGGCCGATACCTCCGGTCGGCACGACGCGCTCTGCGGAACGACCACGCTGCTGACCAACACCGACAAGTACGGCGACGGCTCCGCCTACTCGGCATCGCCGGCCGGACGGGAGGTGCTGGTGCTGGCCGCCCTGAAGAACGGTCTGGGCCCGCGCGACGTGCCGCCGACCGTCAGCTTCTTCCACGGCGTCACGGTGGACCCCGACGGCGCGCTGCGCAGTACCGGATCCGCCGGGGCGGGAACGATCGTCGACCTGATCGTGCACCTTCCGGTCATTGTCTCCATCGCCAACACGGCCCACCCGGTGGACCCGTCGCCCACGTTCGACACCACCTCGCTCGAAGTCCTGGCATGGCCGTCGCCGCAGGATCTCGAAGAGCTGCCGAACACCGATCCCGAATACCTCCGCGCCGTCGCCAACACGGAGGACACGTACGCAGCAGGAGGCTCGAAATGACCGCAGCAGTACAGGAACTGGCGCTGGTGGCCGGCCGGGTGATCCTCGACGAGGTCGCGCCTGCCCGTGGCCCGTGGTCGGCTGTCGTCCGCGCCGGAGACGTCCTCACGATTCTCGACCTCGAGGGCAACCAGGCCGTCGACACGCTGGTCTACGGCGCCGAGGACCACAGCGTCCGCTACAGCGCACCCGCGACGATGGTGGGTCAGGGCAACGTCTACCTGAGCACCGGAACAGTGCTGCGCGACAGCGAGTCCCGGCCGATGATGACCATCGTCGCCGACGAGGTGGGCAACCACGACACCATCGGTGGCGCTTGCTCTCAGGAGTCGAACACGCTGCGCTACGGCCATCACACCAAGCACCAGCACGCCTGCGTGGAGAACTTCATCCTCGAAGGCTCGCGCTGGGGCCTGGGCAAGCGCGACATCGTCTCCAACATCAACTTCTTCATGAACGTGCCGGTCGACGCGGACGGCACCCTCGGCATCGTCGACGGGTTGTCCGCGCCGGGCAAGCGCCTGGCACTGCGCGCGGAGATCGACTCGTTGGTGCTGATCTCGAACTGCCCGCAGATCAACAACCCGTGCAACGGTTTCGACCCGACGCCGGTCCGCCTCATCGTCACCAGGCCCGACTCGTGACCGTCACCGTCGAGCGCCCCGGCATGCTCACCACCATCCAGGACTGGCCGGGACGTGTCGGCTACTGGAAGGTGGGCGTTCCGCCGTCGGGACCGATGGACGACCTGTCGCTGCGACTGGCCAACATCGCCGTCGGCAACCCGGAGGGCGCCCCCGCCCTCGAGACGACGATGAGCGGCCCGGCCCTGCGTTTCGACGACGAGACCGTCGTGTGCGTGACAGGTGCCGATGCGCCGGTCACGGTGAACGGGATTGCCGTGGAACGGTTCACACCCGTGACGGTGCCGGCCGGCGGCGTGCTCGACGTCGGCCTGGTCTCGGGCGCCGGACTGCGTATGTACATCGCGATCCGCGGCGGTGTCCTGGCCGAGGAGTACCTGGGCAGCGCGTCGACCTTCACGCTGGGCACGTTCGGCGGCAAGGACGGACGCGTGCTGAAGGACGGCGACGATCTGGAATTGGACACGCGCGCCGTCGGTACACCGGCCTCCGTTCCGATGGAACACGTTCCGGCACTGACCCATGCGTGGCAGCTCGCGGTCACCGAAGGCCCGCACGGTGCGCCGGAGTTCTTCACCCGTGCCGACATGGACACCATCCTCGGCACCGACTACGAGGTGCACTTCAACTCCGACCGCACCGGTGTGCGGCTCGTCGGACCGCGGCCGGACTGGGCCCGCACCGACGGCGGCGAAGCCGGACTGCACCCGTCGAACATCCACGACAACGCGTATTCCGTCGGCGCGCTGGACTTCACGGGCGACACCCCGATCCTGCTCGGTCCCGACGGCCCCAGCCTCGGCGGATTCGTCTGCCCGGTGACGGTGGTCGCGGCCGACCGCTGGAAGCTCGGTCAGCTCCGCCCCGGTGACACCGTGCGCTTCGTGCCCATCGAGGTCGCGGCGGCAGCATCGAAGAACACCGTGGGTCTCGCCCGACGTGCATCGCTTCCCGTCGTCTTCTCCCGCGGCGGCGACGGAGACGACGGAGTCATCGCGCGCCGCGACGGTCTCACCCCGGTGACCTACCGCCGGTCCGGCGACGACAACATCCTGGTCGAGTACGGCGAGATGTCCCTGGACCTCGCGCTGCGGGCCCGGGTGCACGCGTTGCACGAGGCAGTCCAGGAGATCGGTCCCGCAGGACTGGTGGACCTCACTCCCGGCATCCGCTCCCTGCAGGTCAAGGTCGACCCCGACGTGCTGCCGACCGGGAAGCTGTTGGACCTGTTGCTCGAGGCGGAGGCGGCACTTCCGGACACGTCCGAGCTCAGCGTCCCCAGTCGTCATGTGCGGCTGCCGCTCTCGTGGGACGACCCGTCGACACGCGAAGCTATCCAGCGCTACATGCACGGTGTGCGCTCCGACGCGCCGTGGTGCCCGTGGAACATCGAGTTCATCCGCCGCATGAACGGTCTGGACTCGGTCGACGACGTGTACGACACGGTGTTCGACGCCGAGTACATGGTCCTGGGTCTCGGAGATGTAGC
>NZ_JXQS01000069.1:0-380 GCF_000834565.1 Rhodococcus sp. MEB064 | reverse complement strand
ACCGCTTCGCTCTGCGCCACCTTTTTCTTGAGGGCGTCGTTCTCCTTGCGTAGTCGTGCCAGTTCGGCGCGTTCGGTGTTCTTCACCTCGAACCTCGACTTCCGTGCGGCGGTCACCATCGATGCGGTGAATTCTCCACGCTCCCGCGCCTCGAGCCACCGTTTGACGGTGTTCGTCGTCAGCGAGTGCTTCCTCAGCAGTGCCGTCTTCGCTCCACGCTCGACCGCGTCGTCCCACGATCTGAGGAACTCGACTCGGAACGCGAGAGGAAACCTCCGCACTCCCGTGGCACTGCGGCCTATTTCGACGTCGATCATGATCACTCATCTCCCCGCACCCGCGCCGACATGTCTCACAACGATGCTGGCAAAGAGCGTGCA
>NZ_JXQS01000068.1:0-284 GCF_000834565.1 Rhodococcus sp. MEB064 | reverse complement strand
ACGACGATCGCCGAGGTGGCGATGTCGTACACCGGTGACCTGTCGAACCCCGGCGAGAAGCTCTACACCCTGGACTACTACCTACGGTTGGCGGAGCAGATCGTCGACGCGGGGGCGCACGTGTTGGCGATCAAGGACATGGCGGGGCTTCTTCGGGCGCCGGCGGCGGCGACGTTGGTGTCGGCGCTGCGGAAGAATTTCGATCTGCCGGTGCACGTGCACACTCACGACACTCCGGGTGGTCAGTTGGCGACGTATCTGGCGGCGTGGGAGGCCGGGGCGGA
>NZ_JXQS01000067.1:0-207 GCF_000834565.1 Rhodococcus sp. MEB064 | reverse complement strand
GCGGCCCTCGAATCCAGGATCGGTACAAGCTCTACCTCGCCATCGACGTGTTCTCCCGCTACCCGGTCGCGTGGCGGATCGAGTACACCGAAGACCGGAAATCGGCGGTGGCGATGTTCACCGACGCCATCGCCACCCACGGCGCCCCGACGGTGCTGCACGCCGACAACGGGGCCGTCATGCGCTCGCACACCTTGATCGACGCCC
>NZ_JXQS01000066.1:0-209 GCF_000834565.1 Rhodococcus sp. MEB064 | reverse complement strand
TATATCGATGCACTGTTGGGTCCTGAGAGAACACGCGAGTGTTTTTTCTAGGCAAGAACGAATACACGCAATGTTGGTTGTGTCTATCGGTCCCTGGTTTGGTCGGGGGTGTCTGAGAGCAGCGTGAACAGGGTTGTGTGTGTGTTGTTTGAGAACTGCACAGTGGACGCGAGCATCTTTGTTGTAAGTAATGAAGAGCGTACGGTGGA
>NZ_JXQS01000065.1:0-381 GCF_000834565.1 Rhodococcus sp. MEB064 | reverse complement strand
TGTGCGATCTGGAGCCGTACTGGGAGGCGATCCGGAAGGTGTACGCCCCGTTCGAGTCCGGGCTCCCCGCACCGACCGGCCGCGTCTACACCCACGAGATCCCGGGTGGGCAGCTGTCGAATCTGCGCCAGCAGGCCATCGCGTTGGGTCTGGGGGACCGGTTCGAGGACGTGGAGAAGGCGTACGCGGACGCGGACCGGTTGTTGGGCCGGTTGATCAAGGTGACGCCGTCGTCGAAGGTGGTGGGCGATCTGGCGTTGCACCTTGTGGGGGCGGGGGTGTCGATGGAGGACTTCGCGGCGGATCCGGGCAAGTTCGACATTCCCGATTCGGTGATCGGGTTCCTGCGCGGTGATCTGGGCACCCCGGCCGGTGGGTGGC
>NZ_JXQS01000064.1:0-269 GCF_000834565.1 Rhodococcus sp. MEB064 | reverse complement strand
CCGCCCTCGACCTGGGCGACACCCGACAGGGCGATCCGGGTGACGGTGCCCGCCCGCGGTGCGGTGACCGCCGCTTCCATCTTCATCGCCTCGATCGTCGCGACGGTCTCCCCCGCCGACACCGACTGACCCTCCGTCACCGTGAGGGTGACGACCCCGGCGAACGGCGCCGCCAGATGCGACGGATCGGACCGGTCCGCCTTCTCCGTCGTCGGCGCATCCGCCGAGATCGACCGGTCCCGCACCGACACCGGCCGCAACTGACCGTT